>DATFCW010000451.1:0-10031 GCA_035252665.1 Casimicrobiaceae bacterium
GCCGCTCTTCGGCACGATGCCGACGGCGGGGTCGAACTTCGTGACGCCGTGATAGAGAATCGGGTCGGCTTCGGCGCGCGCGTAGCCATATCCCTTGCGCGTCACGACGTGCAGGAACTGCGGGCCATTGAACTTTCGCACGCTCACGAGCGTACGCACCAGCAGGTCGACGTTGTGCCCGTCGATGGGGCCGATGTAGTTGAAGCCGAATTCCTCGAACAGCGTGCCGGGCAGCATCATGCCCTTGACATGCGTCTCGGCCCGGCGTGCGAAGTCGTGCACCGGCGGCAGCTTCGCGAGCACTTCCTTGCCGCCCCGGCGCACCGTGTTGTAGAAGCGTGACGCGAGCACCTTCGCGAGATAGTTGTTGAAGGCGCCGACAGGCTCCGAGATCGACATGTCGTTGTCGTTCAGGATCACGAGCACGTTGGCGCCTTGGGCGTTGTTGAGCGCTTCGAACGCCATGCCGGCGCTCATCGCGCCATCGCCGATCACCGCGACGATCTTGCGCGAATCACCGTTCATCTTCGCCGCGGCCGCCATGCCGAGCGCCGCCGAGATCGACGTCGACGAGTGCGCGGTGCCGAACGTGTCGTATTCGCTCTCGACGCGACGCGGAAAGCCGGAAGGACCGCCCCATTGGCGCAGCTTGTCCATCTGCCCGCGTCGACCCGTCAGGCACTTGTGTCCATAGGTCTGGTGTCCCACGTCCCAGACGATGCGATCGCGCGGCGTATCGAACACGTAGTGGAGCGCGATCGTCAGCTCCACCGTGCCGAGATTCGACGACAGATGCCCGCCGGTCTGCGAAACCGATCGCAGCAAAAACGCGCGAAGCTCGCGCGCGAGTTGCGGCAATTGCCCGCGATCGAGCTTGCGCACGTCGGCGGGCGATTCGATCCTGTCAAGGAGGGGGAAGTCGTCCATCTCAGGAATCAGGAGTCAGAAGACAGGGACCAGACGCGGCAGCGTCTTCGGTGGCGCGGCGCGAGCCGCGGTAACTGTCGGTGCATCTGTCGCTCTTTTGACTCAGCGCGTACGCAACACGATCCAGTCGGCGAGCTCGGCCAGGCGCCGCCCGCGTCCTTCGAGCGCGGCCAGCGCCTGGTGTGCTTCAGTGCGCAGCGCGTGGGCGCGGCTTCGCGCACCGTCGAGGCCGTACAGCGTCACGAACGTCGCCTTGTGCTGTGCGGCATCCTTGCCTGCGGTCTTGCCAAGCGATGCGCTCGACCCCTCGACATCGAGGATGTCGTCGACGACCTGGAACGCGAGGCCGGCTGCCCACGCGTAGGCATCGAGCGCCTCCGCTTCGCGCGGGCTCGGCGCCCGCCCGCAGCGCGCGCCGAGTTGCACGGCCGCGCGAATCAGCGCTCCGGTCTTCATCGCGTGGAGTTGGGCAAGCGAATCGGCGTCGAGTGCCCGCCCGGTGGCGTCGAGGTCGAGTTGCTGACCGCCGGCCATTCCCGCACAGCCGATCGCATCGGCCAGAATCCGGCAGGCGACGCGGTCGCCGCCGGCTTCGCCGTCCAACACGGCGAAGGCGAGCGATTGCAGCGCGTCGCCCGCGAGAAGCGCGGTCGCGACATCGAAGGCCACGTGGCACGTCGGCTTGCCACGGCGCAGCGTGTCGTCGTCCATGCATGGCAGATCGTCGTGCACGAGCGAATAGGCGTGGATCAGTTCGACCGCGGCCGCCCGCGAATCGGCATGTGCGACATCGGCGCGAGTAACCTCGGACGCGGCATAAACCAGAAGCGGCCGCACGCGCTTGCCGCCGCCTAGGGTTGCATAGCGCATCGCTTCCGCCAGCCGCGCGGCGACGGCAGCAGGACCTGGCAGGGCGCGTTCGAGAACGCCTTCGATGCGCTGCTGGCGCTCGCGCGACCAGTCGGCGAACGAAGGATCAGGCATCGCCGGATTCGTCGGCCGAGAACGGCTGCAGCACGCCGCGTTCGAGCATCTGCACCTGCTGTTGCGCGTCCTTGAGCGCCGCCTGGCAGCGCGCGAGAAGCTCGGCGCCGCGCTTGTACGCGCCAAGCGATTCGGCGAGCGGCAACTCCCCGCTTTCCATGCGCGCGACGAGCGCCTCGAGCTCGGCGAGCGCGGCTTCGAAACTGGGCGAGGAATCGGCTGTCTCGGACATCGGAACGTACGTTGAAAAGGATTCGCGCGGGCCGATGAATGATGCTCGAAGGCCCTGCGAATGGTCGACCGGTCCTGTGACCTTGACCCGCGATGAACGCGCCCAATATACTAGCACGTTTTGACGACGCGGCCTTTCAAACGACGCTCGCAATAAAAGCGTCGGAACACGCGATCCTTTCGCGCGGTCGACTTAGCAAAGCGGTCCGGCGCTCGCATCGCTTCAATGCAGCGTCCCGGGTTGTTGGGTTGGGTTGGTGTGTGAACGCCAGGAAGGATGATCGATGTCGGATCTCGCCACCGCCGCGCGATTGCGGCAAGCCGCGTCGCAGCTACCGGCAAGCTGGTACTGCGATCCCCGAATCTTCGCTGTTGAACGCGCGAATTTGCTTGCGCGCGCGCCGGGCTATGTCGGCCACGCGCTGATGGCGCCGGAGCCCGGCGACTATCAGGTGCTCGCAGCGCGCGACAACGCGCAAATGCTCGTGCACGGCCAAAATGGCATCGAGCTGCTGTCGAACATCTGCCGGCACCGGCAGGCGATCATGCTCGAAGGCAAGGGCAGCACGAGCAACATCGTGTGCCCGATCCATCGCTGGACCTACGACCTTCAAGGCAAGCTTCTCGGCGCGCCGCATTTCGAGACGCAGCCGTGCGCGCAACTCGGCCGCACGCCGCTTCAGAACTGGAAGGGCATGCTGTTCGACGGGCCCCGCGATGTCGCGCGTGATCTTTCGACGCTTTCCCTTGGCGACATCGACTTCGACGGCTACGTGCTGCACCGGATCGATCTGCACCAGTGCAACTACAACTGGAAGACGTTCATCGAGGTGTATCTCGAGGATTACCACGTGCAGCCGTTCCATCCGGGCCTCGGACAGTTCGTCACCTGCGATGACCTGCGCTGGCAATTCGCGCCGTGGGCTTCGCTTCAGTCGGTCGGCGTCAACAATGGCCTGGCCAAGCCGGGCACGCGCACCTATGAGCGCTGGCACAAGGCGGTGCTCGACTATTACCGCGGCGAGATGCCGAAGCACGGCGCCATCTGGCTCACCTATTACCCGAACCTGATGGTCGAGTGGTATCCGCACGTGCTCGTGATCAGCACGCTCGTGCCGCAGGCGGTCGATCGCACATTGAACGTCGTCGAGTTCTACTATCCCGAGGACATCGGGCTGTTCGAGCCGGAGTTCGTCGCAGCCGAGCAGGCCGCGTACGCCGAGACCGCGAAGGAGGACGACGAGATCGCCGAGCGCATGGACGCGGGACGCAAGGCGCTCTATGCGCAGGGACGAAGCGAGGTCGGCCCGTACCAATCGCCGATGGAAGACGGCATGCAGCACTTCCACGAGTTCTATCGGCGCGAGATGGAAGCGCATCTCGCGGGTCTCTCGAGCGTCTGCTAGGGTCGCGCTGATGCCTCGCCCTGCCCGCGCTTCCCCGCGCGCGGTACGCACCAGTCCGCCGTTGGCGGAGGCAACGCGCTTCGCGACGCTGATCGATACGGCCGAGCTCGCGCGCCGCCTCGACGATCCGGCGCTCGTCGTCGTCGACGTGCGCCACGATCTCGCCAATCCCGAGCGCTTCGGCCAGGACGCGTACGCGGAATCGCATATCCCCGGCGCGGTGTTCGCGCACATCGACCGCGATCTTTCGGCACCGATGAACGGGCGCAACGGTCGCCATCCGTTGCCGACGCCGGAAACGGCGTCACACGTCTTTGGGCGCCTTGGCATCGACGCGAGCAAGCAGGTCGTTGCGTACGATCAGGACGGCGGCATGTTCGCCGCGCGCCTGTGGTGGATGCTGCGCTGGCTCGGCCACGAGCAAGTCGCGGTGCTCGACGGCGGGTTCGCGAAGTGGCTGCGCGAGGGCCGGCCGACGAGTAGCGAAGCGACGACGCCCAAAGCCACGACGTTCGTTCCCCGCCGCGTACGTCCGACCGTGAACGCAACCGGCATCATCGCGAGCCTGCCGCGGCATGCGCTGCTTTTGCTCGACGCGCGCGCGGCGGAGCGCTATCGCGGCGATACCGAGCCGCTCGATCCCGTGGCTGGGCACATCCCCGGCGCAATCAATCGGCCGCACAGCCGCAATCTCGCCGCCGACGGCCGCTTTCGACCCGTCAATGAATTGCGCGGCGAGTTCGACGCGATGCTGCACGGCCGCTCGCCTGGCGATCTCGTTCATTACTGCGGCTCGGGCGTGACCGCCTGTCACAACATCCTCGCGATGTCGGTGGCGGGCTACCCATTGACGCGACTCTATCCGGGCTCGTGGAGCGAGTGGTGCGCCGATCCGAAGCGGCCGGTGGCGAAAGGGCAGATCTAGCCGAAGTCCCAGCGCGTGAGCACCGTGTAGCGCGCGCCTTCGGTGCGCGTATCGGATGCCATCAGCATCATCGCGTCGATGTCCCAGACGTAGCGACCGACGGCATCCTTCGGATACGGGCCACGACAATGACGCGCGAGCGTCATGTGCGCATGAAACTCGCGCGCTTCGAGCGTAACGCCGGCATCGTCGAGACGTCGCGCCAGCGCCTGCGCGAGTTGCTGCAATTCCGACGATGGCGCTGACGGCGCGATCCACGCGACGCCGGCGCGTCGAAATCCGCCCAGCGTGTCGAGCGTGATGCAAATCGACCGTGATCGAACCGTCGCCGCAACGTCGGATAAAACGGAAAGCTTCGCTCGCGGCCACGAACCAATGAACGCGAGCGTCACGTGCAGGTTCTCCTCCGGGACCGGCCGTCCGTGCACACGCCGCGCCACGTCGCGCGCGAGCTCGCCGAGCGCATGTTGCAACGTGGACGGCGGAACGAGCGCGAAGAAAACGCGCGCGGTCGCTTCGGCGTGAGCCGGCATCGAACGATTGTAGGCTCCCGAAGACTTGCGGCGCAGCCCAATTCGCCGAACCGGAGCCCGCGCTCAACTCACGGACACGCGAGCCCCGCCGGTTGCGTAAGGCGCGCGATGTTCATGCTTCCGCTGCCATAACCATCGACAGAGCTGAAGTCCACGCGTCCGTGATTGCAATCGGTGAACGTGAACACGAGCGAGCCCCAGCGATCGCGTACGACGCTGCTCGCATTGAAATTGGGAATGAAGCGTCCCCCGGTCGGCAGCACGACGTCGCTGATCGTTGCAGTGTTGCCTACGTACGTTCCGACGCCGTTGAACCACGCCTGTTGTTTCCCCGAGGGATCGAACGCAAACCAAGCCGCCTGGAAGCGGTTGCCGGAAAGCACTTCGACGAACAAGCCGTGTCCGCTCTGCGTCGGGTCGTACCACGCGCCGGTGAACCCGGCCGTGATCGTCGCGGCGGGCACATTGGCCGGCTGCAGTATCTCGGCGCCTGCGAGCTTCCCGTTATCGGGGCCGTAACCACCGACGACGAGCACGCGGCCATCGGCCAGCAGCGTTGCCGTGTGAGCGTGCCGCACGATGGCCATGCTCGAAGCGGGATGCCAGGCGCCCGCCGCCACGTCGTACAGCTCGGTGCCGGCGAGACCCGCACGCGTATTCAAGTCATAACCGCCGGTGACGAGCACCTCGCCGTTGGCGAGGAGCGTAGCGGTGTGGCCATAACGTCGCGCATTCATCGACGCCGTTGCAGTCCAATGCGCGATCGGGTCGAAAAGGTCGGCGAACGCATACGACACGGAGTCGACCATCGGCTGGGTGTCGTAAAGGTTGTCGAAGCCGCCGGCGACCAGAACGTTTCCGTTCGCAAGCGATGTTGCGGTCGGCTGTGCCCGAGGCGTATAGAGTCCCCCGGCCCCGCTCCACGTGCCGGTGACCGGGTCGTAAACCGTTGCTCCGCCGATCGCGGTCAGGAAAACATCGTCGCTCGATCCGCCGACGATGAGAACTTTGCCATCGGCAAGACGCGTAGCCGCGTGATAGAAGCGCGCGCCGCCGAAACTTCCGGTATAGCGCCACGTGCCCTTGATCGGGTCGTAGATTTCCGCGGTGTCGAGGGCCTCGTCCGCATTGTCTACACCGCCTGCGACCAGCACTTCACCGTTCGGCAGAAGCGTTGCCGTGAAGCCGTCACGCGGTGTGTTCAGGCTTCCGGTCTTGCTCCATGTCCCGGTCACGGGATCGTAGAGCTCGCAGGTTCCGAGAAGCCCCAGTGATGGAGACGGGTACGGCGATTGATCGCCGTCGCCGCCGACGACCAGCACCTTGCCATTGTTCAGCAATGTCGCGGTCGGATCCGAGCGTGCAAGGGCGGGGGGAGCCGTAAGCGTCCATTTGCCCGTCGCCGGATCGTAAATCTCGGCACCGCCCGCTCCGCCGACGACCAGAACCTTGCCGTCATTAAGGAGCGCTGCTGCATGGCCGGCGCGCGCAAAGTTGAGACGGCCCGTGGCAACCCATGTCGCGTCTGCGCCATGGGCCGGCGCGGTTGCGAGAAGCGCCCAGGCAAGCGGCAACAGCGCGCCGATCGAGCGCATCGAATGAATCCCGATCGAAGGTTTCATCATGGACAGCTCAGCCCGAGAGGTTCTGTGAGGCGCGTGAGCTTCATGCCGCCGCGCGTTGCGTAGCCGTACACGGAATCGAAGGCGACCCACCCCTGATTGCAATCGGTGAAGAAGAACTGCAGCGTGCCCCAGTGGTTGAACGTGACTTGTCCGGGGTCGAAGTTGGGGATCCATCGTCCTCCGGTCGGCAATTCGACACCGTTGAGCGTCGCCGTGCCGCCGCTGTAGTCACCCACGCCGGTGAACCAGGACTGCGCGGTGCCGTCGGGCGTAAACGTGAACCACGCCGCGAGGAAACGGTTCCCGGGCAGCACCTCGACAAAGAGTCCCTGACCGCTTTGATCGGGGTCGTACCAGGAACCGGTGATTCCGGAGCCGATCACGAAACCTGGTGACGGCTGCACGACGATCGCGCCGTACGCCTTGCTCGCCTCGTCGTGATAGCTGACGATCCCCGGCTTGTCGAACGTCAATGTGAAACGCCATTGCGACGTGTAGTCGCGCGGCGTGCCGTCGCCGCCCTTGCCGTCGCAGCCGAGCGCGCAGCGAAACGAACCATCGTCGGCGACGACGTTGTGCGGTCCGGTGCCGAAGTCTTCGGCATAGACGTAAAACGTTACGCTATCGCCGACAGCGATGACCAGCGTGAGCGGGCCGAAGCACGCCGGCGGCTGACCGGGATTTTGATCGCAGCCGTCGTCACCGATGCCGACGCTGTATTCGGCGGCTCGCGCCACGTTCGCGCACAGAAAAAGCGATACGAAAAGCGCTATTGCCTTGCGCATGACGTTCTCCCTTCGAATCGACGACGCGGAGCTTCATGCTTGCAGGCTTCTCGCGTAAATCGGATTCCGACGGAATTGCACGCCGAACGACGAACTCGAGTCGCGAACCGACGAGGACGCGGTTTACTTGAATGCGTACGTCAGCCGGACGTAATAGGTGCGTCCCCGTGGGTCGGCGTACGTCGGGTCGTAGCCGACCTGCCGCGTGAACGGCTGATTCGAGAAGGGCGGCACGCGATCGAGAAGATTCCTGATGCCAAACGCGATCGTCATGTGGCACGGTGCGGAGTAGCGCGCCTCGACATCCCAGACGTCATAGGCGCCAACGCTGCGCGGAGGAACCGAGAGCGGCGCCCCGGCGCGATCGACGTTCGCGTCGAGGTAGCCCGACTGATACGTTTCACCGATCGTCGCGCCGAATGGCGGACGCTCCCAGTCGAGCGACACGTGATGCTTCCAACGCGGGACGGGGCCATTGATGGCTGCCACCTTCGCGCCGAGCGTCGAGGTGTAGTGGACGCCGTCGAGTTGCTCGTCCCATCGCGCGACATAAGTGCCATCGAAGCTCGCAGCAAAGGTGCCGATGCGCTCGATCGTCGTGGTCCAATGCGTGCCGACATCCACGCCTGACGTGCGCAGATCGCCGAGGTTCTGCTCGTTGAGCAGGACCACCTCGATCGGACCGGGCAGCGCGGGAAAATTGGGATCGACCGGACTGCGGACGATGTTCGTCTGCGCATAGCGGTCGAAATTCGCGAAGACGACCGCGGCATTCAGCGTGCCGATCACGTCGCGCTTGTTGATCTTCCAATAATCGACGTCGAACGAAAGCCCACGGATCGGTTCCCACGCGATGCCTGCATTCGTCTGTTCCGATTTTTCGGGACCGAGGTTGCGATTCCCACCGGCAGCCGACGGAAAGGCGCCGCCGAACGCGCCGGGACAATCCGAGGGAAGCCCGGTGACCGGGCAGCGCAACGGATCCTGAAGACTGGCGCCGAAGATCGCGCTATGCGTCAAAGGCGTGAACAGGTCATACAGCGTCGGCGCACGAAAGCCGGTTCCCCACGACGCTCGCAGCAACAGCGCGCGTGTCGGCTGCCAGCGAAGGGCGACCTTCGGATTCGTCGTGCCTCCGAAGTCGGAATAGTGATCGTAGCGCGCCGCGATCTGCGCTTCGATGTCGCGTGCAAGCGGGACGATGCTTTCGACGAATACCGCGCCGACGGTTCGCGCGCCCGCGGCCGATTGCTGGCTGCCACCGACGCCGAGCACGTCGCCCGACGTGAACACGGGCGAATAGGCGTTGTCGAGTCTTTCTCGTCGCAGTTCTCCACCGACGGCAATCGAAATCGGTCCCTGGGGCAATGCGAACAAATCGTTCGATGCCTTCGCGTCGATCGCGATCGTGCTCGCCTTTGCCTGATGTACGTCATCGACGATCTGCGTGCCGGCAAGCAACGCGTCGCCCTCGGGTCCTGATGGTCCGAACGGATTGATGAGTCCCGTCGCGAACGCCGGAAGGAAGCGGCTCTGGGAAACGTAACCGCTGTCGAAGCGGTCTGTCTGTCGATTCTGGCTGTACGTGATGGCGGAGCTGTATCGCCATGAGCGGACGACACCTTCGGCGCCGGCGGCGATGCGCAATGCGCTGCCGCCCGTAGTGCTCGTCTGCGGCCCCAATTCCTCGGTGCGGAAACGCAGGTTGAGGTCGCCCGAGATCCCGTTCGCAGCCGCGAATGCGGTGGGATAGTACGGGCCGGTGGCCGGATAGAGAACCGGCTTCGTGCTCGCGCCCGGCCCTTGAAAGATCGATGCGGGCGAGTCGCTGTAAACGAATCGATCGACCGCGTACGTCGTCTCGACGAACAACTGCGTGTCGGCGTCGACCTGGAATGTCGCGCGCGCAAGCGCGTCGGTTCGCTCGCTCGGCGGCACGATGTCGATCGTGCTTGTGAAGTCGTAACCGCAGAACGGCGCCTTGGAAAGGAAACCCGAGATATCGATCGGAATCGCGGCGGGCGGCGCGCATCCGGTGGCGAATGAAGGACTGCCGAGAACGCCGGGCTTGAGCTGGATGTTCGCCGGAAACGACGCGCCGCTCAGGAGCAGGATGCCTTCCGATGGAATGTAGCCGGTGCGCGCGAACGGACGCTCGATCGCCTGCAACGCGTCGCTCTTGCGGTAACTCATCGTCGCGAATACGTTGAAGCGGTCGACCGGCAACGAGCCGTAGCCCACCGAAAGCGTCGCCTGGCGAGCGTCGGCGCCTCCGTGTTCGGTCCATGCACCGTACGTCGTTCCCTCGAAACCCCGAAAGTCTTTGCGAAGGATGAAATTGATGACGCCCGCGATCGCGTCGGCCCCGTAAATCGCAGATGCACCGTCCTTGAGAATCTCGATGCGCTCGACCGCGGCGAGCGGAATCGTATTTAGGTCGACGGCGCCGCCGTCGAACGCGTAGTTCGCGATGCGCCTGCCATTCAAGAGCACCAGCGTGGAGCCGTCGCCGATGCCGCGCAGGTTTGCGCTTGCAAGACCGGGGCGAACGAGGTTTCCTACCGCAAGCTGATCGTTGAACCCGACGACGTTCGCCGAAACGGTGCTCAGGAGCT
>DATFCW010000452.1:0-4942 GCA_035252665.1 Casimicrobiaceae bacterium
GCTTGACGACATGCATCCGATCTTCGGTGACGTGCCGACGTACACGACGTCGATCCTGTCGACCGCCGATCTTTGGGCGCAAGGCACGCTGTCGAAGGCGGCCGGCGGCTTCGATACGCGCCCCGGCAACTCGCTGCGTTACGACTCGCCCGATTTCGCCGGCTTGACGTTCAGCGTCCAGATGGGCTTGCAGGACAGCTCCGGCACCACGGGCTCCAACACCGGCGATCATACTTCCGAGCTTCGTCACGCGTATACATGGGGCGCGAACGCCATCTACAACAATGGCCCAATCCAGATCGGCGTCGCAACCGAAGTGAACCAGAAGCTGCGCGGTCCGGATCTCAACGACTACGACATCACGGTCACCGGTGGCTACAACTTCGGCGTCGTTCGTCCCGCGCTGGTGTACGAACGCCTGAAGTACGACACGCCGACCGGCGACCTGAAGCGCGACCTGTGGGGCATCAGCGCGACGGTGCCGATGGGTCCGGGCACGTGGTACGCGTTCTACGGTTGGGCGGGCAACGGCAAGGGCAGCGCGGAAGACGGCACGCGTGTCGGCGGCCTCGCCAAGGGTCCGGACACCCGTGCGGATCAATGGGAAATCAGCTACACGTATCCGTTCAGCAAGCGCACGCAGGTCTATGCGGGTTACGTGAAGCTCGACAACCGCGCCAACGCGTCGTACACGTTCAACATCAACCCGTACCCGATCGCGATCGGCGGCAAGCCCGGCGGCTTCGTGCTCGGCATGATTCACCTGTTCTAAAGCTCGCACGCATCAAAGCAACGGGCGCCCGCGGGCGCCCGTTTGCTTTTGATGCGGCTCAAAATCGGGACGAGCGGCGAGGGACGGGGCACGAGGGTGGCCAACCGAAAAGCGGGGTGGGCGATGAGAGTGGCCATTCACGCGAACGTAGCCAATGTGCGAAGCTCAAAGGCATAGGCAGGACGGTACGAACCCTCTCATCCCCCACCCCTAACCCCTCATCCCGATTTTCGGCGCTTGGCGATGCTCGACTCCGTGATCCCCACCTTCGACCGCGCGCTTCGCACCCTCTCCGGAACGGTGACGGCCGCGCGACCGACGCCCGGCGACGCGCTTCCCGACGCCACGCTCGATCCCCAATCGCACCGAGACGCCGCGGGCCTCATGCGCGTCAACCACACCGGCGAAGTGTGCGCGCAAGCGCTTTATTCGGCGCAGGCGCTCGTCGCACGCGATCCCGAAGTTCGCGCACGCTATGAACAGGCAGCTCGCGAGGAGGAGGACCATCTCGCATGGACGCAGGCACGCCTCGGCGAATTGGATGCGCATCCGTCGCTTCTGAATCCGTTGTGGTACGCGGGCTCGTTCGCGATCGGTCTCGTCGCAGGCGTCGCGGGCGATCGCGCGAATCTCGGCTTCGTGATCGAGACCGAGCGACAGGTCGAAGAGCATCTGACGACGCACATGGAGCGTTTGCCGCCGGAGGATGCGAAGAGCCGCGCGATCGTCGAGCGGATGCGCGACGACGAAGCGCGTCACGGCGCGATGGCGCTCGACGCGGGTGGAATGCCGCTGCCCTACCCCGTTCGCCGCGCGATGCGCGCCGCCGCGGACGTCATGCGCGCCGTCGCGTATCGGATCTGACCGAGCCCTTTAGCGCGCGCCTTTTTGCGCCTTGAAGTTGCGCAGCGCCGCAAGCCGCGCCGTGCGAAGCGCCGAGGCGATCTCTTCGCCCTTGCTTCGCCCCGATCCATTGCGTGCGCGATCGATCGCCTCGCTCGCCACCGCCATCGCATCGACATCGCGAACGACACGAAGCGCTTCGTCGAGTGTCGACGCGTATCGACGCGGATCGACGTCGCGCGCGCCGCCGGCAGCGATATGCGCTGCTGCGGCATTCGCGAGCGTGACGATGCGTTCGGGACGGCGCAAAGCGTCGGCCGCGAGCAGAAGATCGAGCAGCTTCGAAGGCGAGAGCGTTTCGGCGTTCGCCACTGCGTGGTGCCAGCGCACAGCGAGGCGCGCCGCGTCGCGGCATTCGCCCGGCGCGCGCAGGACCATCGACACTGCGTCAATCTGCGCCACGCCGTATCGCGCGTCGAAGGCGTGCGGCCCGTCCACGCGATCGAGCTCCTGCAGGAACACGGCATAGCGGGCCGCGAGCGACATCGCGTGCTTCGCGGCGAAGTCGAGCGCGCGCTCCGTGAACGCACCGGCGTTGTCGTCACCAGCGCCGGTATCGATCGCGTATAGCGCATCGATCGTCGGCAAAAGCTCGTAGAGCGCACCGCACGCGCGTAGCGCATCGAGCATTCGCGACGGATGCGCCTCGCACACGCCACGCGACAGCTCCTGCCAGATGCGCTCCGGCGCGAGCGTCGAAAGCTCGCCCGACGCGACAATGTCGCGCATCAGCGCAATCGTCTCGTCGGCAATCCGAAAAGCAAAGCGGGCGGCGAAGCGCGCAACGCGCAATACGCGTAGCGGATCGTCGACGAACGCGTCCGACACGTGCCGCAGCACGCCGGCGCGAAGATCCGCTTCGCCGCCGAATGGATCGACCAGGCGGCCTTCGGCATCGCGCGCCATCGCGTTGATCGTGAGATCGCGGCGTCGCAGATCCTCCTCGAGCGTTACGTCGGGCGTCGCGAAAAACTGAAAACCTCGATAGCCACGCCCGTGCTTGCGCTCGGTGCGCGCGAGCGCGTATTCCTCGTGCGTTTCCGGATGGAGGAAGACGGGAAAATCCTGGCCAACCGGCACGAAGCCCGACGCGACCATGATCTCGGGCGTCGCGCCGACGACGAGAAAGTCGCGGTCGCTCGCCTTGCGTCCGATCAGCTCGTCGCGAACGGAACCGCCGACTCGGTAGATCGCGACTGACTGCGGCAGCGGCCGCGTCATCTACCGCTTTGCGCGCGGAACGTATCGAAGCGGCTTTTGAGCGCGATCGGCGACAGGTAGTCGGGCGCGATCGCCTCGAGCGACGCCGGCGCGATGTCGAATTCCCGCGGAAACGATCCCTCGCAGACGCTATCGTGTTGCATGGATGCGAGATTGTCGCGCGTCAGAAGCGGCCCCGGCAGAAGCTCCATCACGCGCGCCTGCATGCCCGCGAGCGCGGGACCAAGCGGCAGGATGGGACGCGGATGGCCGGACGTCTCGCCGACGTAGCGAACGATCTCTTCCAGCGTATACGACCTGGGACCGCACAGCGAGTAGCGCTTGCCGATCGTATCGTCCTCGACGACTGCGTAGGCGAAGCACGCGGCGACGTCGCCCACGAACACCGGCTGGAAGCGCGCCTTCGCGCACGCGAGCGGGATCACGGGAAAAAGCTTCGCAAGACGCGCGAAGAGATTCAGGAACGTGTCGCCGCGACCGAAGATCACCGATGGGCGGAAGATCGTCCATTGCAGACCGGAGTCGGCGACGACGCGCTCGCCCGCGGCCTTCGACCGCAGGTAAGCGCTCGCGGCCTCGGCGCTCGCGCCGAGCGCGCTCATGTGCACGATTCGCGAAATCCCGCCGCGGCGACACGCCTCGACGAGCAACCGCGGAAACTCGACATGGACGCGCTCGAACGTTTCGCGTCCGCGCTGGTGCAAAACGCCAACGAGATTGATGGCGACGCTCGTCTGGCGCGTCCAGTGCAGGAGCGCGGCGGGGTCGAAGGGATCGACCTCGACGACGCGCACTGTCGGCAACAGCAGCAGATCGCGCGCACGCGCGCGGCTTCGCGTCAAAACGACGACGCCATGGCCCTTGCCCGCGAGCTTGGCCACGACGTGCCGGCCGACGAAGCCGTTGCCGCCGGCGACGAGGACGCGTGCGCGCTCGTTCTCGCGCAGCGTCAGCGCATCGTCTGCTTCGGTTTGGCTGATCCCCATCATGGCCGCCTGCCCCACGTCCCCGAGTTGCCGGCGGCTATGCTATCGCGGCGCTCACTGCTCCGTTGCCGCAACGTTATCGAAGTCCCGCGGCGCCACCACACCGAGGCGTTTGGTGAGCGGCACGTAGCGTCGATCGAGCGCGCGCGTATACAGCATGGCGTTCGTCAGCACGCGCTTCACGTAGTTGCGCGTCTCGTCGAACGGAATCGTCTCGACCCAGATCGCGCCTTCCATCGGCGATGCGGCGGGACGCCACGCCTGCGCCCGCGAGGGCCCGGCGTTGTAGGCCGCCGCTGCAAGCGCAGGCAGTCCGTCCAGACGATCGAGCCAGTGGCGGAAGTAGAACGCGCCGAACTGCGTGTTGAGATCGACGTCGGCGATCCGCGACGGCGAGTAGTCGGCGACCGCAAGCTGCTTCGCGACCCAGCGCGCAGTGCCGGGCATCAACTGCATCAGGCCGACGGCACCCGCGGACGAGACGATGTCGGCGACGAAGCGCGATTCCTGTCGCGCGATGCCGTAAAGCAACTCCTCGTCCAGGCCCTGATCGCGCGAGGCGGCGGCGAATTCTGCGCGATACGGCGTCAGGTAGCGCATCGGAAAGTCGACGCGCGTCGACGTCCGCTCGGCCGTGTAGATCGCGCGGTCGTAAAGGCCGGTGCGGCGCGCGAACTCGGCTGCGAGCAGCAGCGAATCGTCGTCGAGACCACGCACCGCGTACGCCCATTCGCGCAAGGCAGGCAGGCGCAGATCGAGACGCGCGAGCAGTACTGCGCGCTTGACGTCGTTCCGCGCGCCGAATGTCGCAAGGGCAGCTTCGTCGATCGGCCGGGCTGTGCGGTCGAGCTTCGCGAGCAGCTCGGGCCCCTGGCCGAGCGCCTCGGCGGCCAGCATTCCGTAGTAATCGATGTGCTGGGCGACTTCCGCGAAAAGCGCGTTCGCCTTGTCGCTTTCGCCTCGCGCGGCGAGCGCGCGCGCACGCCAGTACGACCAGACAGGCTCCTGCTGCTCGCTTGTCGGCAGCGCGTCGATGGCAGCCTCGACATCGCGCCACGCG
>DATFCW010000453.1:0-7587 GCA_035252665.1 Casimicrobiaceae bacterium
AATCTCGATGCGACGCTCGTCGGCGCGATCGAACGGTGCCCGCAGGCGACGATCGTCCAGCATGGCTACGCGCATCACGATCACGCGCCCGCGGGCGGGGGCAGCGCCGAGCTCGGTGACGATCGTGACGTGCATGCGCGGCTCGACGAGCTCGCGCGCGGACGCGAGCGTTTGTCGCACGCCTTCGCCGATCGTTTCGTGCCAATCCTCGTACCGCCGTGGAATCGCGCCGGCGAGCAACTGTTGCCGCATCTCGGGTCGGCAGGATTCGTCGGCTTGTCGCGCTTCGGACCGCGTGGGACGCGCGAAGCGGCGCCTGGCGTTTCCCAGGTGAACGCGCACGTCGACGCGATCGCATGGCGACGCGATCGCCGGTTCATCGGCGAGGATGTGGCTGTCGAGCGGATCGTCGCGCATCTTTCGGCGCGCCGCGAGGGTGCGTGCGATGCGTCCGCGCCGACAGGGTTCCTCACGCACCATCTCGTCTTCGACCAATCGGCATTCGATTTCGTCGACGCCCTGCTCGACGCGACGCGCGATCATCCGGCGGCCGAATGGCTCGATGTGGCGCAGTGTTTCCAAGTTTAGGGTCAGAGACGAAACTCCCGTCGCACCCTTGCCATCCGCAATATCGCTTTCGAGTTTCGTCTCTGACCCTAAACTGTCTTACTTACGGCCGATCAGCATGAATCGCGTATAGCGGCGCATCCCGCGCTCGCCTTCGTAGAGCAGCTCGCGCATCGGCGCCTGCGCCCGGAACGCGGCGAGATCGGGCACGCAGTTCACGTGCTCGACGCAGCTCACGTAATCGTTCGATTGCAGCACGAGTTGCTGATTATCGGGAACGCGCGCGTAGAAGCGCTCGAAATCCTCGACATGCTCGCAACTGGTATTGATGACGAGGTCGAAGCGCTCGTGAGCATAATCGATCTCGCGCATGTCCGCAGCGCGCGCCTCGAATTTTCCTGCCCGCGCATGCGTCGCATTGAGCGACATGGCGACGGGCGCGCAAACCGGGTCGATGTCGACGCTCACGATCCGGCCGATATCGAAGCGTCGATCGTGAAGGAGCACCGCCGCGAGCGCGCCGATCCAGCCGCCCAGGATCATCACGCTCTCGTAGCGGCCGCCCGCCGCGGCATGCAGCGAGTCGGCGAGCCACCGCTTGCTCGCCATCTGGTTCTTGTTGAGCGCGACCGCGATGCCCGGCGCCTGGTGCGCCGAGAGCGTAGCAAGCACGTCGCGCAGGAAGGCGCTGTCGGCGTAAACGGCGATGCCGGCGAGGATGTCGCGATAGAACTCGTCGTCGAAACTCGTCATCGGGCCTTCCCGCGGCAGGCGGCGATGCCGTATTCTGTACGAGGCGCCGTCGGTTGGCCACGCGGCGACCGCGCTCGATAACGGAGGATCGACGTGGACGTGTCGCAGGAAGCGCAGATGCTGCGCAACGTGCCGCTCTTCAGCGGCCTCTCCGCTTCGGAGTTGAAGCTTCTCGCGTTCACGAGCGAGGTGCGCTGCTTCGAGCCGGGCGAAGTGCTGATGCGCCAGGGCGATCCCGCCGATTGCGCATACGTGATTCTCGAAGGGACGGCCGAGGTGCTGGCGAAGTCGAGCAGCGGCGAGTTCGTCGTCGCGTTGCTCGGACCCAATGCGATGCCGGGAGAGATCGGCATCCTGACCGATGCGCCGCGCACGGCAACCGTTCGCGCCAAGGAGCGCGTGCGCGCGCTGCGGATTTCGCCGGAAGTGTTCCTGCGTCTTGCGTCCGGACGTCCCGATCGGGCGCTCCATGTCATGCGCCATCTCTCGGCGCACATCGCGAACGACCTTCGCACGCTCGCCGCGCTCAGGGAAGAGCTCTCGAAGGCGCAGGCCGCGACGCAGCGCGCGCAAAGCACGACGCGCTGAAGGCTTCGCGCAGGAGTGCGTCGAGCCGCGTCGCCGCGGCGCCGATATCGTGATTCGCCAATACGTGCGCACGTGCCTGATCCGCCATCTGCCGGCGTAGCGGTGCATCGAGCGCTAGGCGGCGAAGCGCCGTCGCGAATGCGGCGGCATCTCCTTCGGGTGCGAGCACGCCCGCAACGCCGTCGACGACTACCGTTGCGACGCCCGGCGTCGCGCCCGCGACGACGGGAAGGCCGCATGCCTGCGCCTCGATCAGCGCGAGGCCGATCGCCTCGCCAATCGCGGGCCAGACGAACACATCGCACGTCGCAAGAAACGCCGCGATCTCGGTGGGCGGCAGGGCGCCGATAAACGACACGCGTTCGGATGTGCGCGCGAATGCGGCATGAACGTCGTCGCGCGCGGGACCGTCGCCAACGACCGTGAGCGTGTAATTCACGTCGCCAAGCTGCACGAGCGCCGCAGCGAGCAGTCGATACGACGAAAGCTTCGCGCCGGAGCGCATCATCGCGACGGTGACAAGGCGCAGCGGTGCATCGCTTTCGCTATGCGCTCGCTTTGCGAGGTTGCCGAATCGCGACGCATCGATGAACGGCGGCAGCATCGCCCAGGCGGCATTGTTGCCGCGCGCACGGCGAACTTCGCAAACGTCCTTCGGATTGACGAAGACCACGAGATCTGCGCTTTGGATTGCGGCATACGCGTCGGCGAATCCCGCGGCCCATGGCCCTTCGCGCTGAGAAGGCGCGATCGACGCTTCCGCGACGACGTAGGGAATGCGAAGCGCGCGGCTCACGCGCGGGCCCAGATGATCCGGCGCCTTGTGATGGAGGTGATAGGTGAACCAGAGTTGCGGACGATCGGCGTCGCGGTAGCGAGCGATGAGTCGATCCGCCAGGCGCGTTCCGAGCACGCGAAGGCGCGACTGACGGGCCGCGTTTCCGGTCGCGTCGAAGCTGCGAAAGCGCGATGCCAGCAAAACGTCGTGCCGGGCCATCCCAAGCGCGGACATCAGATGGCGCGCAATTTCGCGATCGCCGGAGGGAACCGGATGATCGGGCGGCTTCAGTGGCGCATAAAAGGCGATCTTCACGCGGCAACGCATGAAGCGAATCGCTGCGCGAGGCGATCGGCGCCATGCGCAAGCGAGAACACGTTCGTCGTGCGTGCATAGCCCGCGTCGCCGAGCGTGCGTCGAAGTTCCGGGTCGCGGATCAACCGCAAGAGCGCGTCGGCGAGCGCGTCGGCATCATTCGGTGGCACGAGCAATCCGGTGGCGCCATCGACGATCAGCTCGGGAATGCCGGACACGTTGGTCGATACGCAGGCTACGCGCTGGCTTTGTGCTTCGAGCAGCACGTTGGGCAGGCCATCGCGGTCACCATCGCCGGCGATGCGCGACGCAAGCACGAAAACATCCGCGCGCCGATAGGCATCGAGCACACGATCGTGCGTCTGTGCGCCGAGCCAGCGCACGCGATCGTCGATGCCCGATTCGCGCGCGATTTGCTCGAGCAGCGGCAACCGGGGTCCGTCGCCAATGTGCGTCAGTTGCCAATGGCAATCGGCCGGCAGTCTTGCAAGGGCGGAAAGCAGAACGTCGAAGCCCTTCTTGTCGACGGCGCGTCCGACGGCCAGCAGCATCACGTGCGCGTGTGCGTCGCTGCCATCGCGATCGGAGACTTCGTGCATCGGCGCCGGAAAGCGCGACGTATCTATGCCGTGATAGACGAGATCGACCACTTCCTGGCGGGGCGCGAGCGTGCGCAGATGCCGCGCGTTGCAGTCGGTGCACGTCGTCGCCCACGCGCACTCGGCGAGCTTCTCGCGCTTCTCCCAGTCGGGAAGCGTCCAGATGTCCTTGGCATGCGCGGAGACGCTCCAGCGGAGGGCGCGCATGATCGCCGCGTAGCGCGTCACCGACGCCGGCGCATGCAGGAAATGCGCATGCAGATGGACCACGTCCGACGGAAGCTCGCACGCGAGCACCAGCGCCTGCCCGAAGCGGCGCACCCGGCTTCGCGTGCGATCACGGCATAGATCCCGCATCCATCGACGGAATGCCGTGCGATAGCCGGGAAGCTTTCTCGCCTTGCGCCATGCGCGAAGCACGCGCAACGGCGCTTCGTGGAGGTATTCGGGCAGGTATGCGACGCTCGCCTCGATCTCGTCGTGAAGCGGATGCGTCGCGCGGTCGGTCGGTCTGCGGAGCGAGAACAGCGCGAGCGACAGGCCGCGTGCTTCGAGCGCGCGAAGCTCCTGCGCTATGAACGTTTCCGACAGGCGGGGATAGCCCTTCAGCACGACGCCGATCGATCGGCGTAGCCGCGGCGTTGGCGAACGCGTGCGAATCGAGCCTGTGCGGCGGCTCGTCCGCTCCAACACGGCATCCGAAGGAATTGGCACGCGGTCGCGCTGTTCGTACAGGAAGGCGCCAGATGCTACCATCACCGGCTTGCGCGGCACGCCTTGAACGAGGTCCGCGTACCGCCTGGACGCGTTCCCCTCCGCGAAGGCATGGATCGATCCCTCTTTCGCTACATCCTGCGCCACACCTGGCGCGATCAGGCCGTCCTGCTCGTGCTGACGTCGATCAGCTTTCCGCTGATCTACATCAACCTCGAGCTGCCGAAGCGGATCGTCAACAACGCGATCCAGGGCAAGCACATCCCCGAGACGATTTTCGGCGTGCACGTCACGCAGGTCTCGTACCTGATGGCGCTGTCACTGCTGTTGCTGATGCTGATCACCATCAACGGCGCGCTCAAGTACGTCATCAACGTGTATGCCGGCGTCGTCGGCGAGCGGACGCTGCGCCGGATGCGCCACGACTTGTACTTTCAGGTCATGCGCTTCCCGATGTCGCAGTTCAAGACGATGTCGGCGGGCGAGATCATTCCGATGATCGTCGCCGAGACCGAGCCGGTCGGCGGGTTCATAGGCGACGCGTTCGTGCTGCCGATCTTCCAGGGCGGCCTGCTCGCGACCTACGTGCTGTTCATCTTCATGCAGGACCCGTGGCTCGGGCTCGCGGCGATCGCCTTGTGGCCGCCGCAGATGATCCTGATTCCCAAGCTGCAGCGGAAGATCAACCTGCTCGCGAAAGAGCGCGTGCAGACCGCGCGGCAGCTTTCCGATCGCATCGGCGAATCGGTGGCGGGATTCGCCGAGATTCGCGGCAACGATACGACGGAGCTCGAGCGCGCGGACATCAGCGACCGGCTCGGCAAGATCTATCACATCCGCTTCGACATCTACCGGCGCAAGTTCTTCGTCAAGTTCCTGAACAACTTCCTCGCGCAGATCACGCCGTTCTTTTTCTATTCGGTCGGCGGCTATCTCGTCATCCGCGGCAATCTGTCGCTCGGCGCGCTCGTCGCCGTGCTGGCCGCGTACAAGGATATCCTCGCGCCCTGGAAGGAGCTTTTGAACTGGTACGCGACGAAGGAGGACGTGCGGATCAAGCACGAGCAGATCGTGTCGCAGTTCGAGCCGCCGGGCCTCGTCGACCGCAAGCTCCTCGAAAACGCGCCGGAGACCGTGCCGCCGCTCGCCGGCGAGATCACCGCCAATGCGCTGACATACAGCGAGAACGGGATTCACAATCGCGTCGACCGGCTATCGCTTTCGGTCGCGCCGGGCGAGCACGTCGCGCTCGTCGGCAACGGCAACAGCGGCCGCGAGGATTTTGCGCAACTCGCGGCCCGACTGAATCTGCCGACCGCGGGGCGCCTCGAAGTGGCCGGGGTCAATTTCGGCGAAGTTCATCAGGCCGTGCCCGGGCGGCGCATCGCGTATGCCGCGCAAAATGCGCACATCTTCACGGGCACCATCGCGCACAACCTTTTTTACGGATTGAAGCATCGGCCGATCGAGGCGATCGCATACGACGAGGCGGGAGAAAGGCTGGCCGAACGAAGGCGGCGCGACGCGATTGCGTCCGGGAACAGCCCCCACGACATCCGCGCGAACTGGATCGATTACGAGCTCGCGGGCGCCGCGGACGCGGGCGACCTGACGGCGGCGGCGCTACGGGTGTTGAAGCTCGTCGAGATGGAACGCGAAGTGATCGGATATGGCTTCGCCAGCACGGCGAATCCGAACCGCTATCCCGACCTTGCCACACGCGTTGTCGTCGCGCGCGCGCGCGTGCGCGAACGCGTCGCGAAGGAGAAGCTCGATGCCTCGGTCGAATTCTTCGATCGCGACGCGTACTTCGCCAATATGACGATTGCCGAGAACATTCTGTTCGGCACGCCGCGGCGCGCTGACTTCCAGCCGGCGGTGCTCGCTTACAACCCGGAGATCGTCAACGTGCTGCGCGACATCGGGTTGCTGGACGATTTGTACGAAGCGGGCGCCAAGGTCGCGGCACTGATGGTCGAACTCTTCGCCGACGTAGCGCCCGATAGCGATCTGTTCGAGCAGTACAGCTTCATCAGTCCGGAGGACCTGCCCGAGTACCGCGCATTGATCGCGCGCATGGGGCGCCGCGGACTCGCGGTTATCTCCGATCGTGACAAGCGCCGATTGCTGGCGCTCACGTTCAAGCTGGTGAAGGCGCGCCATCGTCTGGGCGTTATGCCCGAGACGATGCCGGAGCGAATCGTAGCGGCGCGCGCGGAGTTTCGGAAGCGCTACCAGGGACGCGACGACATCTGCGAATTCTTCGACGCCGATCGGTTCAGCGCGGCGCTTTCGATCCAGGACAACATCCTGTTCGGCCGCGTCGCCTACGAGCAGGCGAGCGCGCAGGGCCGCATCAGCGCGCTGGTGCGCGAGATCGGTACCGAGGAAGGGATGTGCGACGAGATCGTGCGCATCGGGCTCGAGTTCGATGTCGGCAACAGCGGTTCGCGCTTGTCGTATTCAGAAAGGCAGCGGCTCGCGATCGCGCGGGCTCTGCTCAAGAATCCGGATATCCTCGTGTTCAACGAGCCGACGTCGGGGCTCGATCCGGGGACCGAGCTTCGCGTGCTGCGCGCGGTGCTCGAGTGGGCGAAGGGGCGCACCGTGCTGTGGTCCCTGTCGCGGCCGGAGCTTGCGCGCGAGTTCGATCGCGTGCTCGTGTTCGCCGACGGCCAGGTGGTCGAGGAAGGACGATTCGACGAGCTGCACCGCGAGGGGAAGGCGCTGGCGCAGCTCGTGGCGTGAGGCGCGGGCCCTAGAGCAGGCGAGTAATGGCCGTGCATCGGGGCGACCGAAAAGCCCGCGCTGACTATGTCTGCCGTCGGTATTCTCTTGTCGCTCTGGTTAGCAGAAGTGCTAACTCGGGTTAGCAGAACTGCCAACGCGAGCTCGATTCCCTGTCGCCGCTTCAACGCCGTCAACCCGGTCACGACGATGAGCCCGACGATCGCCGGCCATCCAGTTTCCGGCACCGGCTGCGTCTCGAATATGGCTCCGGGTTGGATCGTCAGGGGCACGGCATTCGCGGGCGCGAACGTGCACGACGTTGCCGGCAGTCGGCGAGCGCGTTGTATCCGCTTCGCAACAGCTCGCATCGTTCGATGAGAATCGTTTCCTGGAACGTCGAGAACGCAGCGCGGCACATGGCCGGCTTGCCAGCCATCGTCGAGCAACTCGGTTCACCCGACGTCGTGTGCCTTCAGGAACTGCGCATCAGGGCAAGCGATGAGGATCAAGTGCGCGCGTTGCAAGCGGCGCTTCCCGGCTATC
>DATFCW010000454.1:0-5843 GCA_035252665.1 Casimicrobiaceae bacterium
TGGCGACAAGGCAGCGGCGACTACGGTCTTTCGCGAATCGCAAGCGGTGATCGACCGCATCGCGGACAAGCGCGTCGTTCACAAGAACCTCGCCTCGCGCACGAAGTCGCGGCTCGCGCAGGCAATCAAGGCACTGGCCTAGCGTTTCGCAAACGCATGAGCAACATCAGGGCGCCCTACGGGGCGCCCTGATCGTTTCGAGAGGGCGTATTTGTGGACTGCAAAGCGCGCGGCTCGACGTCTCACACCGGCTCCCGCGGCTCGTCGCTGACGCCGCCATGCGGCCCGGGAATCTTCTCGGGCATCGAGAGCGCGTTCTCGACGTAATCGATCGCGAGCTCGTTGTCGTGCGCGAAGTTCCTGAAGAACTGAAAAAGACGCGGCTCGATTGCCGAAAGCGCGCGGCCGACGATGAGCGCTCTCGTGCCCTCGACCTCCGCCGGAACGACGAACGGCGAATAGACTATCTTCTGGTTGTCGTCAAACACGGCGGTGACATCTGCGAGGCGCTCGGCCCAGTCGCTCGGTCGAAACGTCTTGCCGGTCGTCGTCACGCCGTAGATCACGAGATCGCCGTCGCTCATGGCGGGCGACGATAGCATCGTGGACGCGGCGACGGAAAGCGACGCCATCGCCTTGTGGGATCGCCACTTCCGCGATCCCGATGCCACGGTCGCGAAAGCGCGTGCGCTGCTCGAAACCGGCGACGCGCAATCGCCGGCGGTGCGAGGATGGTGCGCGCTCACCATCGCCTATCATCATCTGTTCTTCAGCGCGCATCCGCTCGACGCGAGACGCTTTCTCGCCGACGCGAGCGCGACGTTTCGCGATGCGGATCATCGGCGCGGCGCGCTGCTCGCCGAAATCGGCATCGCGAGGCTCGCCATCACCGAGCGCGATCCGATCTCCGCGCGCGAGCGGCTTCTTGCGCTCCATCCCGAAGCGCTGCGGGTGCTGCCAGCGGAGGACCGTTTCTGGCTGTTGAACGCGACCGGCGCCGCCCACTATTTCACCGACCGCCTCGACGAGGCGATCCGCTATCTCTACGAAGCGCTCGAGTCGCTGCGCGGCGTCGCACGCTCGCCGCAGCATCCGACCGTGATGTCGAACCTTGCCGCGGCGCTCGTGACCGTGGGCGACTATGCGCCCGCGCGCGAGCTCGCGCAGGAAGCGCTCGGTGAGCTTTCGCACTACGACAATCCGCAGCTCGTGATGTACGCGCGCTCGAACCTCGCTGAAGCGCTCTGCGGCATGGGACTCGTCGATGCCGCGCTGCACGTCGTCGATGCGATGCTGATGGAGGTTGGCACGCCGATGCGGCGCACGGCGCAGAACCACTATCTCGCAATCGCCGCGGAGGTCTATGCGTTGCACGGCCGGGTCGACGACGCAGCCGCTTGCGCAACCGTTGCCTGCGACATCCTCGCCGATTTTCCCGGCGGCTTCAACGAAGCGCATGCGACGTGGGCGACCGCCGTCGTCGCCGACGCCCGCGGCGACGCGGATGCGATCTCGCCTCTCATGGCAGCTGCCGAAGTCGCGCGCAAGCACCGTTACCTGCCGAACGAGTGCAAGGCGTGGGCGCGGCTTTGCGAGCGCAATGCACAAGCGCGCGATTTCGAAGCCGCGTACGCGTGCGCGCAAAAACTTCTCGCCGCGCAAACCGAGCGCCTGTCACATCGCGCGAGCGCCAAGTACTACCTGCTTCGCGTCGAGCACGAACTTGGCACGGCGCGCGCCGAGCGCGATCGCGCGGTCGCGCAGCGCCGTGAGATGGAGCGGCTGAACGACGAGCTCGCCCGCCTCAACGCGGATCTCTCGCACAAGATGATCCAGGTCGAGGCGCTCAAAGCGCAGCTCGCCGTCGAAGTCGTCCACGATCCGCTGACGCAACTCGCCAACCGGCGCTATCTCGATTCGGTGACGCCGGGGCTCATCGGCTCGGCGCTGCGCCGTGATGCGCCGCTCGCCCTGGCGCTGCTCGACCTCGATCACTTCAAGCTCGTCAACGACCGTTACGGCCATCCCGCCGGCGACCTGGTCCTGCGCGAGATCGGTCGCGTGCTGCCGATGTCGCTGCGACCCGCGGACGTTGTCTGCCGCTACGGCGGCGAAGAGTTTTGCGTCGTACTTCCGGACGCCGATGCGCACGGCGCGTTGCGTGCGCTCGCGAGCCTCGCCGCGCGACTTTCCGACCTTCGCATTGCATGGAACAGCGATACGCTCGGAGGCTTCACCTTCTCTGCCGGCATCGCCGCGCTCCGCGTGCACGGCAAATCGTTCGAGGATCTGCTCGCCACCGCCGATCGAGCGCTCTACCAGGCGAAGGACGCGGGCCGCAACAGGATATTGATCGCCGATCCGCCGAATCGGGGGTAGCGCCGAAGCCCGCGAATCGCGAAGCGGAACGGTCCGCTGCGCGTGCTAAAATTATTGGTTTTCGAGGTCGTGACCGGCGCTGGGCGCGACGCTCTCGATGGCCGAATCGAACCCCCGGCATTTCCTGCAGTTTCGCGATTTCTCGCGTACCGAGCTCGACCACCTTTTCGAGCGCACGCGCTGGATCAAGGATCGATTCAAGCGCTACGAGCTCTACCAGCCGCTCAAGGACCGAACGCTCGCGATGGTGTTCGAGAAGAGCTCCACGCGCACGCGCGTCTCGTTCGAAGCCGGCATGAATCAGCTCGGCGGCATCGCGATCAATCTCAATCGCGGCGACACGCAGCTATCGCGCGGCGAGCCGATCGAGGACGTCGCGCGCGTGATCTCCCGCATGGTCGACGTCGTGATGATCCGCACGTTCGAGCAGTCGATCATCGAGCGCTTCGCGGCGCATTCGCGCGTCCCCGTCATCAACGGGCTCACCAACGAATACCATCCGTGTCAGATCCTCGCCGACGTCTACACGTACATCGAGCACCGCGGTTCGATCGAAGGAAGGACGGTCGCATGGATCGGCGATGCCAACAACGTTTGCGCGACATGGCTGCAGGCCGCGGCGATCTTCGATTTCCGCGTCCACGTCTCGTCGCCGGCCGGCTACGAGCTCTCGCGTGAGGCGCGCGACGCGCGTCATTGCGTCGTCTTCGACGACCCGCGCGCGGCGTGCGAAGGCGCCGATCTCGTCACGACGGACGTATGGACGAGCATGGGCTTCGAGGCGGAGAACGAAGCGCGAAAGCGCGCATTCGCAGGCTGGCAGGTCGATGCGGGCATGATGAAGCGCGCGCGACCCGACGCGCTTTTCATGCATTGTCTGCCGGCGCATCGCGGCGAGGAAGTTGCCGCCGACGTGATCGACGGCCCGCAAAGCGTCGTTTTCGACGAGGCCGAGAACCGATTGCACGCGCAGAAGGCGCTGCTCGAATACCTGGTGTGCGGCCGCCAAGGGTCGGAGATGCATTTCCCAAACGGTTGACGCGACTGGCGGCGGCAATGCCGGGAAATGCATCTCTGACCCCGGTTCTGGAGCGACCAATGTTCGAACGCATTGCAACTATCGTAATCATGCTCGCGCTCGCGCCTTTCGCATCGGCGCAATCGTGGCCATCGCAGCCGATCAAGTTCGTCATGTCGGCGCCCGCCGGAAGCTCGATCGACGTGCTCGGTCGCGCGATCGCCGACAAGTTGAAGGACCGGATCGGGCAGCCGGTCATCGTCGAGAACAAGCCGGCAGCGGGAGGTACCGTCGCCACTGCCGACGTTGCGCACGCGACACCCGATGGCTACACGATGCTGCTTGCGTTCAACGGTCCGCTGTCGTTCGCGCCGTTCCTGCGCAAGCTGCCCTACGACGTGGCAACGGATCTCGCGCCGGTCATCATTACGTCGAGCCAGCCGAACGTGCTCGCCGTGAATGCCGAATTGCCCGTGCATTCGGTGCAGGAGCTGGTCGCGTACGCGAAGGCGCATCCCGGCAAGCTCAACTACGCGTCGGTCGGCAACGGAAGCTCGTCGCATCTCGACATGGAGCTCTTCAAGAGCGTGGCGGGATTCGACGCCGTTCACGTACCGTTCAACGGGTCGCCGCCGGCTGTCACCGCGACGGTTCAGAACGAGACGCAGATGCTGTTCGCAGTCATGCAACCGCTGAAGCCGATGATCGACGCGGGCAAGCTTCGCGCGCTCGCGGTCACCACCGTGAAGCGCTTTCCGCTGCTGCCCGATCTTCCGACGATTGCCGAGTCGGGCTATCCGGGCTTCGAGGCGCTCGCCTGGAATGGCGTTCTCGTGCCGGCGTCCACGCCGCAACCCGTCATCGCGAAGCTCAACAGCGAGATCAACGCGATCCTGAAAGAGCCCGATGTCGCGCGAAAGATGAGCGTGTTCGGTTTCGATCTGATCGGCGGCACACCGCACGATTTCGACGCGCTCATCAAGGGCGAGGCGGCGAAGTGGGGACCCGTGATCAAGAAGCTCGGCCTCAAGGTGGATTGATGGAGACGAACACGACGACAACGAGCGCCGACCTGGCCGATGTGACGGCGGGACGGAACGACCGACAGCCGCGCAAGATCGTGCTCGCCTATTCGGGCGGGCTCGATACATCGGTCATTCTGAAGTGGCTGCAGGACACGTACGGCGCGGAAGTCATCACGTTCACGGCGGACATCGGACAAGGCGAGGAAGTAGGACCCGCGCGCGACAAGGCGCGAAAGCTCGGCATTCCCGACGCCAACATCCACGTCGAGGACCTGCGCGAGGAATTCGTGCGCGACTTCGTCTTTCCGATGTTTCGCGCGAACGCAGTCTACGAAGGCGAATATTTGCTCGGCACGTCGATCGCCCGACCGCTGATCGCAAAGCGTCTCGTCGAAATCGCGAAGTCGACCGGCGCCGACGCGATCGCTCACGGCGCCACCGGCAAAGGCAACGACCAGGTGCGCTTCGAGCTTGGCGCGTACGCCCTCGCGCCCGGGATGCGCATCATTGCCCCATGGCGGGAGTGGGATCTGCTGTCACGCGAGAAGCTCCTCGCGTACGCCGACCGCCACGGCATCCCGGTCGATTTCAAGAAGCGGCAAGGCGCGCCATACTCGATGGACGCGAACCTGCTGCATATCAGCTACGAAGGCGGCGTGCTCGAGGATCCGATGAGCGAGCCCGAAGCCTCGATGTGGCGGATGACGGCATCGCCCGAAAACGCGCAGGCAACACCGCAGACGATCGAGCTCGCGTATCGCCATGGCGACATCGTCGCGATCGATGAAAAGGCAATGTCGCCGGCGACGGTGCTCGCGACGCTGAACGACATCGGCGGTCGACACGGCATCGGACGTCTCGATATCGTCGAGAATCGCTACGTCGGCATGAAGTCGCGCGGATGCTACGAGACGCCCGGCGGCACGATCATGCTGAAGGCGCATCGGGCGATCGAGTCGATCACGCTCGACCGCGAAGTCGTAGCACTCAAGGACGACCTGATGCCGCGCTACGCGCGGCTGATCTACAACGGCTACTGGTGGAGCCCCGAGCGGAAGCTATTGCAGGGGCTGATCGACGCTTCGCAGGCGCCGGTCAACGGCATCGTGCGCATGCGCCTTTACAGGGGCAGCCTGACGTGCGTCGGCCGCGCATCGCCAACCGACGCGCTCTTCGACGCGAAGATCTCGACGTTCGACGACGACGCGGGCGCGTACGATCAGAAGGACGCCGAAGGCTTCATCAAGCTGAACGCGCTTCGCCTGCGGATCGCGGCCTCCCGCGGACGTAGCTGGCCGTTCGGCGAATGACGCCGCGGGGAGCGGCGAAAGCCGGGTTACGACCAGGAGAAGACGAGCTTGTCGTGACGTCCTTCGGCGACGTTGATGTGCCGCGTCTGTACCTGCCCTTGATGCTCGGCT
>DATFCW010000455.1:0-5815 GCA_035252665.1 Casimicrobiaceae bacterium
TGGGCCGCCACTCTTCGTTGTCCTCCTTGCGAAGACGCCCGGTCTTCGCTTCGTCGTCCGCCTTGATTGGCGGCCCAAAGCGCTCGTTCGCGTTTGTGCCCATAGCGTTAACAGGCCCTAGTCTGCCGCGCCTTCGTGCGGCGATAGTCGTATCGCTTCTGGCAGCGCTGTCGGGCACTTCCGCGCTCGCCGGGACAGTGCAAGGGCGCCGGATCGACGCCGCGGTCGCCAACCGTCTTCGCACGCTCGATTGCGCGAGCGTGCACGAGGCCGACGTGCGTGATGTACTCGCACGCGCAGGCGCCCCGCGCATCGTGCTTTTGCAGGGAAGCGTGCCGCTCGTAACGATGGAGCCGTTTGCGCGATTTCTCATCGCGATGGGGTACCCCGAGGCGCGGCTCTCCAACCCCCGCGACGGCGAGCTCTCGTACAGCAGCTTCGCCGACAGCGCCAGGCTCGCCGGCGAGCTGGCTTTCGACTACGAGCAAACTGGCATGGAGCCGATGCTGATCGGCCACAGCCAGGGTGGCATGCTCGTCATTCGCACGCTGTACGAATTCGCCGGCGCGTTCCACGACGCATTGCACGTCGTCGATCCGGCGACGGGCGAAACGCTTTCGCGAACGTCGATCGTCGATCCGCACAACGGCCAACTGCGGCCGGTGGTGGGCCTGCATGTTGCCTACGCCGCTGCGCTCGCGACCGGCTGGCTGCCACGTCTCATGCTCGGGCAATGGGACATGCTCTCGCGGCTTCGCAAAATCCCGGACACGGTAAGCGAATTCACGGGGTTCATCCTCCCGCACGATCCGATCGAAGGCAATCTGCTTGGCGACTCGCCGTACAAGCCGCTCGGACACGCGCGTGTGCGAAACGTCATCCTGCCCGGCAGTTATCATCATCTGACGTTGCCGCTCGCGGCGCACCTCGCATCCGATCCTGCGATCCGCGCGTGGATCGACGCATGGTCGCCGCAAGGGTCGGCACCGACGCCATCCGGCGACACGTCGAATCTGATCCATGCCACCGACATCTGGTACAGCGTGAAGCGGAACTGGTGCTTGCAGGCGCGAGGATTGCTCGGGTCATGACCATAATGACCCGGCTCGCCCATCCGCTTCGCCGCTTGCGCTTCACGTCCGCGCGCGATCTCCCGCGGGAGACCGTCGATTCCGCCTGGCGATCCGCGCATCGCGTGGCACCGGGAGCAGGAAATTTTTTCCATCGCGAAGGTGAAAAAACCCGCGCGCGTGCGGGTCACCCACCTACGCCATCGCCGGCAAGCAGGCGCCTCCCGGGCAGGCTCAACCTGTTCCAGGCGACGATGCTCGACTGGCGGGACCTTCATCCTTACAACGCCGTTCACGCGGTGCGCGTCATGCGATCGCTCGACGCGGGAGCGCTCGCCGAGGCGATCGAATGGCAGTTGTCCAACGCGGGCTTGACTGGCCTCGAGCTCGATCGGCGTCGATGCCGCTACGGCTGGCAAGGCGGTCCGGCGCATATTGCGTTGGAATCAGTCGACGCGGGCGTCGAATGGCGTACCGCGCTCGCGAATGCGTTCGAGCGTCACCTCAATCTGCCGTTCCCGCGCAACGGATCGCTCGATCCGTTCCGGTTTTTCGCGATGCGTGTCGACGAAGGCTTCGTCCTTGGCATCGCATACGATCACTTCATCGCCGGCGGCGATTCGATCATCGCGTTGCTCGATGCGATCGTCGCGCGCTACCGGGGCGATGCGCCCGGTACGCCGGCGCTTTCGCTCTATCCGAAGCGCCACGCACGACTGTTCGTGCGCCACCCGCTGCGATTCGTCCGCGGTCTTGCGCGCCTTCCCAAGCTCGCCGCGAGTTGCCGGCGCACGATCAGGCCGCGCTTTCGGGCGATCGAGGACGGGCATAACGGCTTCCGCTTCGTATGGCTCGAGGCTGCGCGATATCGCGCGCTGCGCGATGCGGCGAAGCGCATCGGCGTGACGATCAACGATGCGCTGATGGCGCTTCTGCTGCTCGCGCAATCGGCGACGATGCCCCCACGCGATCCTGCAAAGCGTCGCCACGAGCTTGCCGTCGCGTCGATCGTCAATCTGCGCGGCGAGCACGGCGTCGACATGCGCACGTTCGGCCAGTTCCTGAGCTCGTTCCGCGTCTCGCATCCGGTACCACCGGAGGTCACGTTCGAGCGGCTTGCCGCGGACGTGCACCGAACCACGACGCGGATCAAGCGCGAGAAGCTGTTCCTCGTGACCCTCTTCGCGATGGCCGCCGACCGCATGATTGGCCGGCTGCAAACGCCTGCCCAGCGAATGGGCATTTACGCGAAGAACTATCCGGTCGGCGTCGGCGTATCGTCGCTCAACGTGGGAAGGTTATGGCAGGGCGAAGGCGACAATGTCGCCCCGATGTACATGCGCGGCGTCCCGACGGGCCCGCTATCGCCCATCGTGTTCGCCGTGACGACGTCGGGCGATACGATGTGCCTCGGCATTTCCTATCGCACTTCGGCGGTCACCGGTGACGAAGTCGATAGACTTGGCCGCACGCTCCTTCAACGTATCGACTCGCTCAAATGAAAGGACTTCCCCGCTACCTTATCGGATTCATCGTCGTGCTGGCGCTGGCGCTCGCCGGTTGCGCTACCGGGCCGCTCACGCAATCGCCAGCGGCCGAGCATCATGCGGCCGCGCCTTCGAAGCCGCTCGCTCCCAACCAGGCCCTCGCCGATCGCATCCTCGCGCTCGATCCCGACCATATCAGCGACGCCGATGTGCGCAACGTGCTCGCCCGAGGCCCGACGCCACGCATCATCCTGATCTACGGCGGCATCTATCCGGTCAAGCCGATCATGCAGTCGTTCGGCTACTTCCTCGTGCGCATGGGATACCCCGAAGCGCGCATTCGCGACCCGGGCGATGACGAGTGGTCGTACAGCCCGTACGACGACTCGGAAATGCTCGCGGGCCTCGTCGCGTGGGATTACGAGCGCACCGGCGTGCGCCCGATGATGATCGGTCACAGCCAGGGCGGAATGCAGGCCGTCAAGGTGCTGCACGAGCTCGCCGGCCACTTCGACGACAAGGTTCGCGTCTACGATCCGATTCGCCGCGAGTTCGAGAACCGCACGACGATCATCGACCCCTTGACGCACCAGGAGCGGCCGGTCGTGGGCGTGTCGGTATCGTATGCGTCGGCCGTTGGCGCAGGCGGCGCGACGTTTCTGATGCCGAACCAATGGTCGATGGTCGGCAAGCTGCAGACGATCCCGAACACCGCCGTCGCTTTCACCGGCTTCACCGTCGGCATCGACCTCCTCGGCGGCGATTCGCACTACCACCACAACGGCACGGCGAAGGTGCGAAACGTTGCGCTGCCGCTCACGTACAACCACGTGTTCGTGCCTCTCGTCGGGCCGCTCGCCGAAGAGCCGGTAGTGCGCGACTGGATCAACGCATACACGCCCGGCGACACTCAGGGTGCGTCGTCGTTGCCGGGCGATGCTCCGCAGCACGTGCTCTGGGCAGCCGACGTCTGGTACAGCATCAAGAAGCATTGGTGCCTGGAAGCGCAAAGGCTGGTGCGCGCCGAATCGGCGGGCGTCCACGAGGAAAGCGCTTCGCAGTAGAAACCGGGGCGGCCGGGTAGAATAGCGGCCTTTTTCGCGCAAGGCTCGTCTTCGGCGCGAGCTTCGCTGCGGCGTTGGCGATGCGCGCGCCATCGCGGTATCCGCGATCGTCGTCGCGATCCGCGCGAACGACACGCTCGCTTCCGTTTCGACTAAAGACGATGACAGGCCCACTCGATGGCCAGGTCGCGCTCGTGACCGGCGCCGCACGCGGCATTGGTCGGGCGATCGTGCGCAAGCTCGCGTCAAAGGGTGCGGACGTCGTCGTCAACTACTACAACAGCCATGACGAAGCGGACGCGCTTTGCAGGGAAATCCGGACGCTCGGGCGCCAGGCGCAGGCGATCCAGGGCAGCGTCGGCGTGCCGGACAGCGTCGACGAGATGTTCGCCGCATTGCGCGAGCACCATGATCGGGTCGACATCGTCGTCAGCAACGCGGCGTCCGGCGTGTTGAAGCCGGTGATGGAAATGGGCCTCAAGCACTTCCGCTGGTGCATGGAGACCAATGCGCTGGCGCTTGACCTCATCGCGCAGCGCGCCGTGCCGATGATGCACGATGGCGGACGGATCATCGCCATGTCGAGCCTCGGTGCGCAGCGCGCGATGCCGAGCTACGGTTTCGTTGGCGCGTCGAAGGCGGCGCTCGAGGCGCTGGTCCGCGCGCTCGCGCAGGAGCTTGGTCCGCGCGGCATCCGCGTCAACACGGTGAGCGCCGGCGTCGTCGACACCGACGCGCTTGCGCATTTCCCCAATCGCGAAGAGCTTCTCGCCGATTTCGCGCGGCGCACGCCGGCGAGCCCACGGCTTTCGCCGGAGGATGTCGCCAATGCGGTGTATCTCCTGTGCCTGCCGGAAGCGTCGATGATCAACGGCCATACGCTCGTCGTCGACGGCGGGTTCGCGATCTCGGGATGAACGAATCGGGCTTGAAAGGAAAAGTGGCGCTGGTGACCGGCGGAAGCCGCGGCATCGGCCGCGCCATCGTCGAGCTCTTCGCGAGCGATGGCGCGAACGTGACGTTCCTCTATCGCGGCAACACGGCGGCCGCCGAAGAGGTTCTCGCGAATGCGAAACGCAACAACGCGAACGTCGCTGCCGAGCAGGTCAACGTGACCGATGCGGCGGCCTGCGTCGCGGCAGCCGAGCGCCTCGCCGATCGCGCCGGACGCATCGACGTGCTCGTCAACAACGCGGGCGTGATTCGCGACAATCCGCTCACCGGGCTTTCCGACGAGGACATCGCGACCGTGCTCGACACGAATGTCGGCGGCGTCTTCAACATGACGCGCGCCGTGGTGCCTTACATGGTGATGCAGCGCGCCGGGTGCATCGTGAACCTGAGCTCGGTCGCCGGCGAGAAGGGCGGCCGCGGACAGGCGAACTATGCGGCGAGCAAGGGCGCGATCAACGCGCTGACGCGGGCGCTTGCGGTCGAGCTCGCCGCGCGCAACATTCGCGTCAATGCGGTGGCGCCTGGCGTGATCGATACCGAGATGTCGAAAAATGTGCGCGAGATGGCCGGCGACGAGGCAAAGGCGCGCATCCTGATGAAACGCTACGGGACGGCGAGCGAAGTTGCGCGCGCGGTATGGTTCCTCGCGTCGGACTACGCCGGCTACGTGACGGGGCAGGTGCTGCACGTCGACGGCGGATTCAAGTTGTGATCCTTGGAGAGGCGTTCGAAAGATTCGCAATGAAGGGAGAAATCGGCAATGGCTGAGATTCCGGTGACGCACGACGAAATCATGGCGGTGTATCCGAAGGTCGCCGAAACGATGGCAGATGCGCTCGGCTGCGACGTCGACGACATCAAGCCCGACGTTTCGCTGATCGAGGGCCTCGACGCCGAGTCGATCGACTTCCTCGACATGGTGTTTCGGCTCGAGCGCGCGTTCAAGGTCAAGATTCCGCGCGGCAAGATCGTCGAGAACGCGCGCGGCGATCTGCCCGAATCGGAATTCGAGCAGAACGGCATCGTCACCGAGAAGGGGCTCGCGCACCTCCGCGAGTATCTGTCGGAAGTGCCGGCGGAGCGATTCAAGACGCCGATGAAGGTCGGCGACATTCCGCGGCTCTTCACGCCGACGACGTTCTGCAAGTTGGTGGTGCGCGCGCAGAAGGCTTAGGGTCAGACACCGGTTAATGCAGCCCATCGCAATAACCGGTGTCTGAACCTACTATGGTTTTAAACG
>DATFCW010000456.1:0-2271 GCA_035252665.1 Casimicrobiaceae bacterium
CACGCTCGCGACATGGCTCTCGTCGCACGAGAACGAGCCGGACGTCTCGCGCGACTACGTCGCCCGAATGTTCCAGGGCCTTGCCGGCGTGCCGGCGCACTCGCCGTCTTCGTTCGCCGCACTCGCGGCGGAATTCAAGACGAAGGGCGGCTTGAACGAGCAGTTCGCGAACGAGCTTGCCGCGAAAGGCGCGTTCGCCGCGTTGACATCAGCGCTCGACAACGTGCTCGCGAGGATCGGCGCCAGCGAGCGCGCGCCTTGAAGCGCCATCCTCGGAATTTCCACGTGTACCGCATTTAAAGACGCGCCGCTGAAGCATTCCACGCGAGCGCGTTCTTGACGATCTTCCCGTCCTTCATGATCAGCGAAAGATGCCTGCCCTGATCCTGCAAGAGGCCCAGGTTCTCGACGGGGTCGCCGTCGACCACGAGCAGATCGGCACGCGCGCCTTCGGCGACGACGCCGATCTCGCCGCTCATCTGGAAGAGCTCGGCCGCGATCGATGTCGCCGAGCGGATCACGTCGATTGGCTTCTGGATCTCGGCGCGAATCAAAAACTCCTGCGATTGCCGATCGTGCATCGTCCCGAGCAGGTCGGTGCCGTAGACGATCTTGACCCCGCGCCGATAGCACATCTCGAGCGCGCGCGTGCCGTGCTCGAACACCTCGGGCACCTTGTCGACGACGTGCGGGAGAAGACCATGCCGTTCGCCTTCTTTGGCCATCGTGAAGAGGATCACGAGCGTCGGAACGAAGAAGGCGTTCTTGCGGATGTACAACTCGGCCGTGGCTTCGTCGACCATGTTGCCGTGCTCGATCGACCGCACGCCGCATTCGAGCGCCCGACGAATTGCGCGCGCCGTGTATGCGTGGCCCATGCAATAGATGCCCGCTGCCTCGGCCTCTTCGACCGCCGCACGGATTTCCTCGATGGAGAACTGCGTGCTGGCGATGCGATCCGTCGGCGATGCGATCCCGCCCGACACCATCAGCTTGATGTGCGTCGCGGCCTTGCGCACTTCGTCGCGGACCGCCTTGCGCACTTCGGCGACGCCATCGCAGATCCGACCTAGACCCGGGCAGCAGACGCATTGCTCGAGATCCTCTCCCGGCCTTCGCATGTCGCCGTGACCGCCCGTCTGCGACAGCGCCTTGCCGCAATAGAGAATGCGCGGCCCTTCGATGTGGCCCTCGGCGACCGCCGCGGCAATTCCCCAGTCGGCGCCGCCCGCGTCCCGCACGGTCGTGAAGCCGCGGTACAGCATGCCGCGCAGAACCTCGACCATCCGGCTCGCCGCGTAATAAGGCGACCACGTCTGGAGCTCGAGAAAGCTGTTGGTCGCGCTGATCGCGTGAACATGTGCATCGCAAAGCCCGGGCATCAGGACGCGTCCGTGGACGTCGAGCACGTCCGCGTCGGATGCCGAGATCGGCGTTGGCGAGATTTCGCGGATGCGGCCGTCGATGACGAGGACGTCCCGCTCCCCGACGAGTGCGCCCGCGTGCACGTCGAGCACGACCGCATTGCGAAGGAGGATCGCGTTCATCGACTCGTCAAAGCGACGGCAGCGGGTCCATCGGACGCCCGAGCCATTTCACGTGCAGCTTGTTGAGCTCACCGTTCACCTTGTTGAAGAAGATGAACGAATTCAGCCATTGCAGCATGTTGGCCTCGCCCATCTTGACCGCCATGTGGCCCGGGCTCGGACGGATGACGAACTTGAGATCGAATTCCTTGTTCGGATTCTTCTTCGCGAGCTCGACCGCAACGAAGCTGCTGCACGCGAAGAGCTGCGCCTGGCCGGACAGATACGCCGCAGCCGCCGCGGCATCGTTCTCCATGCGCATGATATCGGCCTTCGGGTTCATTTCCGTCAATGCCGTCTCCTCGGTGTTGCCCTTCGCCGCGGCCACCTTGTAGTTCTTGAGATCTCCGGCCGAATGCACGTCGAGGTTTTTCGGTCCGAATACCGCAAGCGACGTGCTCGCGTAGGGTGCGCTGAACCACACCTGCTTGGCGCGTTGCGGCGTCAGACCCATCAACGACACGGTGATGTCGACCTTGTCGGTGAGGAGGTACGGAATCCGGTTTGCTCCGGTCAACGGCACCAGCTCGGCCTTGACGCCCAGCGCCTTGGCGAGCATGTTGGCAAGATCGATATCGAACCCTTCGGGCTCGCGGTTGGCGTTCTGGAAACCGAACGGTGGAAGATCGGCCGGAACGCCGATCCTGATGACCCCTTTCGACAAGACGTCCTGAAACTTGTCGGC
>DATFCW010000457.1:0-7092 GCA_035252665.1 Casimicrobiaceae bacterium
ACTTTGTGCAGTGTGTGGTGAGTTATCATCATTCGGGCCAAACATCATTATACTTGGCCACCACCAGCGGTTCAATGCATCCTGCGCCATGGCCTTCTGCGCATCCGTGCCGCGGCAGAGCGCCATCATGATGTCGAAACCCTGGCGCTGGTGAAACGATTCCTCCTTGCACACGCGAATCATCGCGCGCGCATAGGGCCCGAAGCTGCAGCGGCAAAGCGGAATCTGATTCATGATCGCCGCGCCGTCGACCAGCCAGCCGATCGTGCCGATGTCGGCCCAGGTGAGCGTCGGGTAATTGAAGATCGACGAATACTTGACCTTGCCGGCGTGCAGGTCCTCGATCATCTGGTCGCGCGAGATGCCGAGCGTCTCGGCGGCGCCGTAGAGGTAGAGGCCGTGGCCCGCCTCGTCCTGCACCTTCGCCATCAGGATCGCCTTGCGCTGCAGCGAAGGCGCGCGCGTGATCCAGTTGCCTTCCGGCAGCATGCCGACGATTTCCGAGTGCGCATGCTGCTGGATCTGCCGAATCAGCGTGCGCCGATACGCCTCGGGCATGTAATCCTTCGGCTCGATCTTGATGTCGGCGTCGACGCGCGCCTGAAAGGCGGCCTCCTCGGGCGTCATCTCGGAGACGTCCAGGACGCGTTTCACACCGGTGTCGACGACCTGTGCGTACATGACTTCGATGCGGTGGATGTCACGAACATCATACCGCCAGCGAGGCCGTGGATCGCCCGCACGGCGCGTTGCAGAAATTACGCGTCCGCAGCGTGAATCATCGGCGCCTGCCGGCGGTCATAGCTTCTCGAAAGACGACTGGGAGGGTGACGATGACGCGACCCAAGCACCACGAAACCAGGCCGCACACGCGCCAGGAGCAGACGATCGACGAAATGGTCGAGGATACGTTTCCCGCGAGCGATGCAACGCAACTTCCAGGCCGGGCGGCCGGCGCCCCCGAAGCCGGCGCGAATCGGCCCGATCCCCGGCGCGAATTTCCGCAGCGCGAGCCGCGAACGATCGGCAATCAGGGCGTGGCACCGTCGACGCGGATGCGCGAGGAATCGATTCCGCTCGGCGCCAATGCCGTCGTGACATTCCGCTTCGACACGAAGGCGCGGCGCCTGTCGCTTCGCTTCAACGAGGAAGGCATGTCGCTCGATGCGAATGCGCTCGACCGGTTGATCGCGGCGCTTTCGAAGAAGCGCGCGCAGATGGGCGACTAAACGAGCGCCGCGGGTCGCGTTCAGCGACCCACCATCGCCAGCACGTCGGCCTTCAGGAATCGCTCGACGACGAGCATGAAAGCGATCGATGGCACGAGCAGAAGCAGCGCGGTGATCGAGGCAATCTGGTAGTTGCCGCCCATGCTCGCGTTGAACATCAGAAGCGGCAATGTCGTGACGTCCGGCACGCCGACGAAGTAGGTGCCGGTGAATTCGTCGACCGATTCGAGGAACACGAAGATCGCGCTCGCCATCAGGCCGGGCGCGGCAAGCGGCAACGTGACGGTGCGAAAGCACGTCCATGCCGACGCGCCCATGTTGCGCGCCGCCTCCTCGAGCGATTCGTCGACGGACGCGAACGCCGCCGACGCGATCCATACGGCGAGCACGAGTCCGTGCGATGCGTGCACCAGCACGACGCCCGGAATCGTTCCCGCCAATCCGATGCGATAGAACACCTGCGCGATGTTCACGTAGACCGGCAGGTTCGGCACCGCCTGCGGCAGAAGGAACGCGAGCAGGATCAAGCCGCGCAGCGGAAGCTTGAGCCGGCCGAGCGCGTAGCCTGCGGGAACGGCAACGGCGAGGCTCAGCGCGACGGTCAGGACGGCGATCCAGATGCTCGTGCCGAGCGATGCGAGCGCGTTGCCGCGCGGCGCGAATACGCGCTGCCAGAACTCGAATCCGTATTGCAGCGGCAGCTTGCTCGGGAAGTACCACTTCTCCGCGAATGCCCAGAGGACGAGGTTCAGAAGCGGCCCGAAGATCGCGAACGCGAGGAGCGCGAGCAGGATCGCGACGAAGAGCGTGCGACCGGCGCGGGGAAGGGTCATGCCCCGTCCGCCTTCTGCACCGCGTGCCGCAGATAAAACGCCGCGCCGATCGCCGCGAGCAGCAGCGAGAGCAGGCACAGCGCATTCGCGACCGGATAATCGGCGAACGTATTGATCCGGTACGCGACGTCGACGGTGATCATCGTTGGCGAATTCGGATTGATCATCAGCGGCACCGACAGCACCGACAGCATCGCGACGAACGACAACACGAGGCCGACGAGCATCGTTCCGCGCACCTGCGGCAACACGATGTCGAACAGGACGCGCAGGCGCGATGCGCCGAGATTGCGCGCAGCCTCGATGTGCTGCCGCTCGAGCGATGCCATCGCGCCCGCGAGCAGCAGCGTCACGAACGGCGCCTGCTTCCAGACGAACGCGACGACGATGCCGCGCCAGTCGAGCATGGACTGCGCCGAGATCGGCTCGATCAGGCCTGTGCCGATCAGCACATGGTTGAGCATGCCGTTCTTGGCGAGGAACGTGCGCATGATCTGACCCGCGACGACGAACGGGATGAACAGAGGCCAGCGATAGAGCCAGCGGAGGATCGCGACCGCGCGCGGATGCTCGCCCAGCGTCAGATAACCGGCGATCGCGATCGCCACGATGCCGATCAGGACCGTCGACAGCACGACGATCCCGATCGTGAAGATCAAGTCGCGCGAGTAGAGATCGAGCGACTTGGCGAAGTGCGCGAGCGTGAATCCGCCGTCCGGCGTGCGGAACGCCTGCACTGCGGACATCAAAAGCGGCGCGACGAAGAACACGCCGACGACCAGCAGCGCCGGCCCGACGAGCGCGAACGCGGCAAGCTTTTGATCCCCCCACGCTTGCCGCTTCGCGGCGGCGCTGCCCCCCGAGGGGGCGGAATCCGCTCCTCGGGGCGGCCCTTCGGAGCGGATGGTCGCCACCGCGCGAAGACTGCCGTTACCTACTTCAGCACGACGCGCTCGTACCCTTCGACGATGTCCGTGAAGTACTGCGACAGCGGGAACGGCCGCCCTTTGCTCGCGAGATCCTGCGGCGTGATGTCGGTGAAGAGCTTGTTCCACTCGGCAGGCGGCATCTTCGACTGCACGTACTGCGGATCGATGCCCGGATACCAGTTGAACTGCTTGACGATGCCATCGGCCTGCACTTCGGGGCTTTCGGCGAAGTCGATGAACTTCTTAGCGAGATCCGCATGCTCGGCCTTCGCCGGGATCACGTAGTACATCGGCTGTCCCGGTAATCCGGGCGCCGGCAGTTCCAGCTTCACCTTCGGGTTCATCTTCCCGTCGGCCATCCACGTGTAGAACATGTCGACCCACACCGGACCCATCGCGATCTCGCCCCGATTCAGCATGTCGAGCGTGCCCGCGTTGCCCGGCGTCATCACGACGTACTGGTTGAAGTCCTTCAGGCTTTCGAGCGACTTGTCGATCACCGGCTTCATCTTCGGGTCGTACGGACCCTTCTCGAACATGTCGCGCATGCCGCTGTTCGCCTCGACCCACCCCATCACGAATCCCACGCCCGACATGCCGCCCTTGACGCCGTTGTAGCCGAACTGCTTCGGGTTCTTCTTGACCCATTCGGAGAGGTCCTTGAAGCTCTTCGGCGGCGCCTTGACAAGCTCGGGGTTGTACGCGAACGCGATCTGGCTATGAAACATCGGCAGAACGTAGCCGTCGACGTTGGCGCCAAGCGCGTTCTTCGCGCTGTCGCGCGAGACGAGCTTGCCTGCGTGCACTTCGTTGCGGTATTTCATCAGAAGCTTGTTCTCGACCATCGTCGCCGCGCCGCGTTGATGAACGACCGCGACGTCGACGTCCCATTTCGGCGCGCCGGCCTTCTCCTGCGCCTCGAGCTTTTCGTAGATCTTCTGCGAGCCCGAATCGCCCGGTCCGGTGCCGACCGCGCGCACCTTGACGCCCGGATTGAGCTTCTCGAATTTGGGTCCCAGGTAGTTGTTGACGTAGTCGACCATGTTCTGGTCACCCGCCGACACGACATTGAGCGTCGTCTCGGCGGCGGCGGGCATCGCGAAAGCGAACCCGATCGCCGCGATCGGCAAAACACTGCGCAAGTTCATGATGGCTCCCGAGTTGTGGAAGTGCTGATCGATTCGATCGCCGCGCGTACCCGATCAGCCTTAGGCGGCTTGGCGCGGGAAAAGCAAAAGCGCATCGCGCGGAACGACGACGGCCACCGGCGCGCCCTCGTCGATCCGATGCGTCGCGTGCGCCCAGACATCGGCGCCGTCGGTGCGCACGCGATAGCGATAACCCTGTCCGACGTACTGCGTTTGCACGACCTCGCCCGGCAGCGAAAGCTCGGAATCGCGCGCCGCGCCCGGGGCCGGTTCGATGCGCGCGACATCGCTGCGGAAATGCGCCATCAGCGGCTCGCCGCCGTTGCCGGCCGTCGCAACCAGGCGGCCATCGCTCGCGCGTGTGAGCGCAACCGCGTTGTCGGCGCCCATGAAACCGGCGACGAATGCCGATGCGGGCCGATGGAAGATCTCCTCGGGCGATGCATACTGCACGACGCGGCCCGCATCGAGCACGGCGATGCGATCGGCGAGCGTCAGCGCCTCCTCGCGATCGTGCGTCACGTACACGGCCGTGATGCCGATGCGCTTCTGCAGCGCGCGAAGCTCGTGGCGAAGCTCGATGCGCACCTTGTAGTCGAGGTTCGACATCGGCTCGTCGAGCAGCAGAAGGTGTGGATCGACGGCGAGCGCGCGTGCGAGCGCGACGCGTTGTCGCTGGCCGCCGGATAGCTGCGCCACCGAGCGCGCGGCGAAGCCGTGCATCTGCATCAGCGCGAGCAGCTCGTCGACGCGCTTCGCGATCGCATCGCGCGATGCGCCGCGCATCCGCAGCCCGTAGCCGATGTTCCCGGCCACGCTCATGTGCGGCCACAGCGCGTAAGACTGGAACATCATCGCCGTGCCGCGCTTCTCGGGCGGCAGGCTCGTGATGTCGCGTCCGGCGATGCGAATGCACCCCGATTGCGGCGTCACGAAGCCCGCGATCGAGCGCAGAAGCGTCGTCTTGCCGCAGCCCGAGCTTCCGAGCAGGGCGACGAGTTCGCCGCGTGCCACGTCGAGCGTGACGTCGGACAGCACGCGCGTACCGTCGTAGGCGACGCAGACGCGCTCGATGGCGAGGTAGGTGTCAGGAGTCAGAAGTCAGAAGTCAGATATCATCGCGAAGCGCGCCGCTCGCGCTCCCCGGTGCGACCTGCTCCAAGTCCCAGCGGCGCGACATTGTGCCGCGGCCGGGCGCCGATGGCGATGCTGCGCTGCAAAAAGCCACTTGGAGCGGCTCCTCGTCGTCGTCATCGTCCTCATCGTCGAAGTCGTCGTCGTCCGGCGGATCGCCGATCGGCGCTTCGTCGTCGTCATCGTCGTCGTCCCCCGGACCGGCGATGAGATGCGGACATGCGGGCAACGGGTCGACGCTCATTGCGGCGGAATGCGCAGCTTCTGTCCCGGATAAATGCGATCGGGCGAGGTCAGCATTGGCTTATTCGCGTCGAAGATCTTCACGTACTTGTTCGGATCGCCGTAGAACTGCTTCGAGATTTTCGACAGATTGTCCCCCGATACCACCGTGTAGTACTGCGCTTCGGGTGCGCTCTGATCGACGCTCATCATGTCCTTGACGGCGGCGACGCCCGACACGTTGCCGCAGCAGAGCACGATCTTCTCGCGCGTCGCCTGATCTGGCGCAACGCCGTACACGGTGACTGTCGAGGTGGCGCCGTCGTAGGTGACCGTGAGCCCGGTCGCATTCAGCTTCTGCGACTGGATGTATTCGAGGATGGCATCGGCGGCGGCTGAGTCCGCCGCGGTTGTCTTGGCCTGATTCGATGCGTCGCTCGTCGCACCGCTGGTCGCGGCCTGCGCTTGTCCATGACCGAAGAGCTTTTCGCCTGCGTCCTTCACGAAGTCGATCAATCCCATTGCGTTTTTCCCAAAGACGATTGAATGCGGATTTCCGCGGTCCAACCCATCGTTGCGAGAGATCGGAACCGTTCGCCGCAGCATACACCGCGAGCGTTTCGCCTTGACGCGAATCGAGAGAGATTGTCGCAGGTAATTTTTTCAAAGGAGGCTCGACAATGGGCAAGCAAATGGAAGCACGGATGACGCACGGCAAGCATGAGCCGAAGCCGCCATTTCCGAAGCAGCACCAGGCCAAACCTGGGCTCGAATCGAAGCTCGAGCCACGGCCGCACTACGAAGCCGAAGCGTACAAGCCGGCCGGCAAGTTGGATGGCAAGGTCGCGCTCGTCACGGGCGGCGATTCGGGCATCGGCCGCGCGGTGGCCGTCCTCTACGCGCGCGAAGGCGCGAAGGTCGCGATCGCCTATCTGCCCGAGGAGCAGTCGGACGCGGACGAAACGCGCAAGGCGATCGAGGCTGTTGGCGGCGAGTGCTTTCCCATCGCGGGCGATCTTACCGACGCCGCCTTCTGCGACAAGGTGGTCGACGATACGGTGCAGCACTTCGGCAAGATCGACATTCTCGTCTCGAACGCCGCGCACCAGAATCGCAAGCCCTCGCTCGCCGACGTCACGGACGAGGAATTCGATCGGACGTTCAAGACGAACATCTATGCGTATTTCCGGCTTTCACGCGCGGCGCTTCGTCATATGAAGCCGGGCAGCGCGATCATCGCGACGAGCTCGGAAACGGGCATCTTCGGATCGAAGCAGCTTCCCGATTATTCGGCGACCAAGGGGGCGATCAACGCGTTCACGAAGACGCTTTCGATGGAGCTTTTGCCAAAGCGCATTCGCGTCAATACCGTGGCGCCGGGACCGGTGTGGACGCCGCTCAATCCGTCGGACGCAGGCGAGACGCCGGACAAGGTCTCGCATTTCGGCGAGGACAGCCCGATGGGCCGCCCGGCGCAGCCGGAGGAGCTCGCACCGGCTTACGTGTTTCTCGCGTCGAATGCCGATTCGTCGTACATCACCGGCACGGTGCTGCAGGTGATGGGGGGCGAGACGACGGGCGGATAGAGCGAAACCAG
>DATFCW010000458.1:0-19506 GCA_035252665.1 Casimicrobiaceae bacterium
CTCCGGGCAGGCACCGAGCGGCGCAGATAGCCGGTATAGATCATCTTCGCGCGCACGCTCGCGGGGCACGCGACGCCGGCCAGCGGATCGGCGAAATCGGCGAGCCCATAGACCCAGATGTCGTCGTAGAGGTGCTCGAGCGCCGGCAGCACCTTCTTGCGCTTCCATTCGCGGACGAGTTGCGCCGGCTCGTCCATGATGTCGCGAAGGCCGAGCACGAGCGCGGTCCCGCGCGCCTTCAGCATCCGCAGCGTGCGCGTGACCTCGCCTTTCAGGCCGAGCGGCTCCTTGTCCACGAGCAGAAGGTTCGGGCGGAAGCTCTGCGCCGTCTGCTCGCTGATCGCCGCGCGGATCGCCATCGTCTGGTCGAGGTCGATATGCAGCCCGAGCGACTGGTATTCGCCGTTGGTGAGCTTGACCACGCCCGGAATGCGGACGAAATCGACGCGCGGCAGGAAGTCGAAGCTGCCGATGATCGGCGAGCCGGACAGGATCAGCACCGATACGCCCTTGTACCGATCGACGATCGCGTGCGCGATCGCCCGACATCGACGGAGGTGCCCGAGGCCAAAGCTGTCGTGGCTGTAGATCAGCACGCGGGCGTTGTCGAGTCTCTCCATTGTTGTCTCCCCTTGAAGACTCCGGACGGGCGGCCGGCTAGGATAGCCGACAAATGCCGCCCATGCGCAGGTTATCGCGTCCCCGTCCCGCATCCCGCAGCCGGCGGCCGCAAAGCCGCACCGTGCGGGCGCTGCGGCTCGGCAGCGGCCTCCTCATCGCGGTCTATGTGGTGGCGCACCTCGTCAACCACTCGCTCGGCGTCTTCTCGATCGACACCCAGGAGGCGCTGCTCGACGTGCTCCGCCCCGTCTGGTGGAGCTGGCCGGGCACGATCCTGCTCTACGGCGCATTCATCGTGCACGGTCTGCTCGGGCTTTATGCGCTGTGGCGGCGCCAGACACTGCGGATGCCCGCGTGGGAGCTCGTCCAGCTCGTTCTCGGGCTCTCCGTCCCGCTGCTTCTGATACCGCACGTCTTCGCGACGCGCGTCTCTGCCGAGATCGCCGGCACCGACGCGACCTACCATGCCGTGGTCGCCGGCATCTTTCGCAACATGGGTGCGATGGTGCGCCAGCCGATTCTGGTGATCATCGTCGCGATCCATCTGGCGATCGGCCTGCATTATTGGCTGCGGCTTCGCGACGGCTATCGGCGAAGCCTTCGCGTTGTTTATCCGATCGCGGTGATGCTGCCGGTCGTTGCGTTGCTCGGCTTCTACGGCGCCGGAATCCAGTTGCGCACGGCGAACGCGAACGGCATCCCGGAGGCCGCCGAGGCCACGGCCCCCGATCCGCAGGCAGTGGCAACCGTCGCCACGCGTGCGGACCTCGCGCTATGGTCTTATGTCGCGCTGCTCGTCGCGGTCGTTGGCGCTCGCGCCGCTCGCCGGATGCTGTCGACGCGCCGCGGCGCGTATCGAATCCGGCACGCAAGCGGTCGCGAGATCACTGCGCCCATCGGCTACACGCTCCTCGAAGCGCTTCGTGACGCGGGCATCGAGCATGCGTCCGTATGCGGAGGACGTGCACGCTGCACGACGTGTCGCGTTCGCGTCGACGAAGGCGCGGCGCTGCTGCCGCCTCCGACGCCGCTCGAGCTCGCGGCGCTGACGCGCATTCGCGCCGAGCGCGACGTGCGGCTCGCCTGCCAGTTGCGTCCGGTGCGCGAGCTTCGCATCACGCCGCTCGTGCCGCCGCACGTGACAGCGGCCACGATCGATGCGGTCCGGATGCCGGGTCGCGAGCGCAGCGTCGCGGTGATGTTCGTCGACATGCGCGAATCGAGCCGCCTCGGCGAGCAGCGGATGCCTTACGACGTGTTCTTCATCCTGAATCGCTTCTTCGCCGAGCTCGCGTCGGCGCTGCGCGACACTGGCGGCTACTACTCGACGTTCAACGGCGATGGCCTGATGGCGCTCTACGGCACGGCGACCGATCTTCGCCAAGGCTGCCGCGACGCGATGCGCGGCGCGATCGCGATTGCCGAACGCTTGTCGAGCGTCGGCGGAATGCTTGCCGCCGACCTCGGCGAGCCGCTTCGCGTCGGCATCAGCATTCACGCGGGCGTTGCCATCGTCGGCACGATGGGACCGCCGGCCACGCCCCTCCTTTCCGCGCTCGGTGACACGGTCAACGTTGCCGCGAGGCTCGAGGCCGAAACGAAGAAGCACGCGTGCATGCTGGTGGTCTCGGAAGCTTGCGCGCAAGCTGCGGCAATCGACCTCGGCGGGTTTCCGCGGCACACCGCGAAAATCCGCGGACGAAGCGGACCGGTGACGTACCACGCGATCGTCGATCCTGCCGACCTGAAGGACCCGTTGGGGATGGAACCCGCGGCAGCGGCGCGATGATCCGTGAAGAACACTATCGCGCGAAGCTCGCGCACCGCGGGCGTGGACTCGCCGAGCTCGACCGCCGCGTCGGCGGAATCATCGCCGAAATCGACGAACGCCTGTCGCGCCAGGACATCGTGCGCGTGCTGGAGCTCGGCTGCGGCTACGGCACGGCGCTCCTCGAGCTTCGCGCCCGTTACGGTGCCCGGGTCGAGCTGCACGGAATGAATCACCTCCGAGGCGACGGCGATCGCGACATCCTGCTACGCAACGCCGCGGAGCGTGGACTCATCGTGAACGATGCCGACCCCGCGCGCGCTTTGCCGAAGTTATCGTACGGCGATGTCGCGTCGGGATTGCCGTTTCCCGACGATGCGTTCGACGTGATCGCGAGCCAGGTGGCGTGGCTTTATTTCGGAAACAAGATCGGCGTCGTACGCGAAGTGCTGCGCGTGCTGAAGCCCGACGGCATCGCGAAGATCGATACCGACGAGATCGATCCCAAACTTCCGCCGGAGTATGCGCGGCTGGTGGAAATCTGGGAGAACGGACGTCTCGTCCCGTTTGGCGACTACTTGCGCCGCTACGGTCTCGGATTCGAGGCGGCGCCGGAAGGCCGGTACCTGCGCCTGACGAAGTGCGGCGGCGTTGGCGACGACCTCGCGCCGCTTTTCGAGATCGACACGAGCCGCGTGCATGAGCGCTTCGATGGCGTCAAATGCGTCTACGCATGCGCGCCGGACGTAGCGACGACGCCGTCGGCTGCGAGCTGGTCGATCGCGGCATCGTCGTAGCCGTATTCGCGGAGCACCTCGCGCGTGTGCTGGCCGAGCATTGGCGCAGGCCGCGCGATATGCGTCGGCGTGCGCGAGAAATGGATCGGGCAGCCGAGCGCGTGCGTCGCGCCGGCTTGGGGATGGTCGATCGCGACGACCATGTCGCGAGCGCGCGTCTGCGGATGATCGAGCGCCTCGCCGATCGTATGCACGGGGCCGACCGGCACGCCGGCCGCGTCGAACGCGGCGATCCATTCGGCATTCGTGCGCGTCGCGAGCACGGTGCTCATCGCATCGACGAGCGCGTCGAGATTCGCCATGCGCGCGGAATTCGTCGCGAAACGCGGATCGTCGCGCCATTGCGGATGACCGAGCACGTCGGCGATGCGCTCCCAGTTCGCCTGGTTCGCGCCGCCGATGTTGATCCAGCCATCACGCGTGCGAAACGCCTGATACGGCGCAGTGAGCAGATGCGCGGAACCGGTGGCGCCCGGCGATTGGCCGGTCGCGAAGTAGATGGCCGCATGCCAGTAGGTCTGCTGCAGTGCCGCTTCCATCAGCGACGTGTCGACAATCTGACCTTCACCGGTGCGAAGCTTGTGCGCGTACGCGGCGATGATGCCAGTCGCGGCGAGGATGCCGGCGTTGATGTCGGCCACCGAATTGCCGTTCTTGAGCGGCGGACCGCCGGGTTCGCCCGTGATCGACATCAGCCCCGCGAAACCCTGCGCGATCAGGTCGAAGCCGCCCTTGTCGGCGTCGGGTCCGGTAAGGCCGTAGCCGGAGATCGCGCAATAGATGAGACCCGGATTGACGGCAGCGAGAACGTCGTAACCGAGGCCGAGCTTCGCGAGCGTTCCACGGCGAAAATTCTCCGTCAGCACGTCGGCGTCGCGCACCATCCGCAGCAGCACATCACGGCCTGCCGGATGCTTGAGATTGAGCGCCATCCCGCGCTTGTTGCGATTGAGCATCATGAACGGCGCCGACACGCCGTTGACGCGCGGCTCGCGATAGCCGCGCGCGTCGTCGCCGCCCGGCAGCTTCTCGACCTTGATGACGTCGGCGCCCATGTCGGCGAGCAGCATCCCGCACGTCGGACCCGCCATGATCTGCGCGAGCTCGAGCACGCGCATGCCGTGAAGCGGTCCGTGGTGTGCGTTGGCGTCGCGGTCGCTCATCGTCCCTTGAATGCCGGTTTCTGCTTCGCGAGGAATGCCGCGTAGCCGATGCGAAAGTCCTCGGTGTCGAAGCAGTCGAAGCATTCGTCGGCTTCTTCATCGCTGATCGGCGTCAGACTGACAAGCCGCCGCGCGAACTTCTTGTGCCAGCGCGCGACGAGCGGCGCGCCTTCGGCGATGCGCGCCGCGGTGGCTGCTGCTTCGGTTGCGACGGCATCGTCGGCCACGACGCGCGTGACGAGGCCCTTCTCCTTCGCCTCTGCCACATCGAAGATCCGCCCTTCGAGCAGGATCTCGAGCGCGACCGTGGTTCCGACGAGGCGCACGAGCGGCGCCATCTCCGCGTACGCCATCACGAGGCCGAGATTCTTGATGGGTGCTCCGAAACGGCTCGACGCGCCGCAGATGCGAAGGTCGCAAAGCGCCGCGATCTCGAGGCCGCCGCCGACGCAGATGCCGTGGATTTGCGCGATCATCGGGATCGGGCACGCATCGAGAATGCGGGCGGTCTCGTGCATCACCGCCCCGTATTCGCGCGCCTGCGCCTTGTTCGAGCGTTGCTGAGCGAATTCGCCGATGTCGTTGCCCGGCGAGAAAGCACGCTCGCCGGCACCGCGCACGATGATGCAGCGAAGCGCGTCATCGCTCGATAGGGCCGCGATCGCGCTGCCCAAATCGCGCCACATCGCCTTCGTCAGCGCGTTGAGCTTGTGCGGGCGATTGAGCGTGACCGTCGCGATCGGCCCTTCACGCGCGACGAGGATCGCGTTTTCTTCCGTGGTCATCGCCGATAGAAGAGATCGACGAGGCCCATGCCGGTCACCGGAACGTACGTGACGAGCAGCAGCACGGTCACGAGCACCGCGATGAACCAGACGTTGACGCGCGTCACCGCCCAGATCGACGACTTGGCGATCGAGCTCGCCACCATCAGCACGCTCGCCACGGGCGGTGTCTGCTGACCGATGCCGAGATTCACCGTGACGATCAAGCCGAAGTGCACCGGATCGATGCCGACCGCGCGAACGAGGGGCATGACCACCGGCACGACGAGAATGATCGCGGCGGCCGAATGCAGGAACATCCCGAGCAGCAGGAACAGCAGATTCAGAAGCGCAAGCACGAGCCACTTGTTCTGCGTCATGTCGGACACCGCCTGCGCGAGATGCTGCGGCGCCTGCACTTCGGACAGATACGTGCCAAGCAATGCGCTCGTCGCGACGAGGAGCATCACGACGGCAGTCTGCACGCCGCCGTCGACGATCGCGCGCCGAAGCTCCCCGATGTCGAGCTCGCGATAGATGACGAGACCGACGAAGAGCGCTGCGACGACTGCAAGCGCCGCGCCTTCGGTCGCGGTGACCACGCCACCGAAGATGCCGCCGAGGATGATGATCGGCAGCAGGAAAGCCCATAGCGCTTCGCGCCCCGTTCTCGCGACGTTGGCCCACGCGAATGCATGCTCGCGCGGCAGGTTGTAACGGCGCGCGAACATGTACGCCATGCCCATGAGCCCGATGCCGCCGATGATGCCCGGCACGATGCCCGCGACGAAGAGTTGCACGACCGACGTCTCCGCCATGACGGCATAGATGATCATCGGAATCGACGGCGGGATGATGACGGCGAGCGTCGCGGCTGAAGACATGACGGCGGCAGCGAGCGGCGCCGGATAGCCCTTCGACTTCATGCCGGGGATCAGGATCGAGCCGAGCGCGGCGACGTCGGCGACCGCCGAGCCGGAGATCTCGGCGAAGAACAGCGACGCGCCGATCGACACGAGCGCGAGCCCGCCGCGCACCCAGCCGAAGAGCGCCGTGGCGAACGCGATCAGCCGACGCGAGATCCCCGACGCGTTCATGATCGAACCGGCGAGGATGAACAGTGGAATCGCGAGCAACGGGAAGCTCGTGGCGCCGTTGTACGTGACGACAGCGAGGTTCGGCAGCACGTCGATGCCATGCGAGGACACCATCGCGACGACGGCGACGATGCCGAGCGACACCGCGATCGGCACGTTGATCAGCACGAGCGCGAGCACGGCCGCGAAGAGCACGAGCATCGTCATCGCGAGCTCGCTACGTCAATGAAGTCCCTCGGACAGCGACAGGCGGGGCGCAATGTCCACCGGCTGCCGCTGCCGGACGAGATCGACGAGATGAATGCCTTCGGCGATCACGATCAGCAGGCACGAGATCGGAATGACCGACTGCACGATGCTCATCGGAATCTCGGGAACGCTCACGAGCGCGTCGGTCGCGAGCACCGGCATGATGGCCACGCCGACGCCGCCGAGCAGGACGAAGAACGCAATCACCAGCAGTTGCGCAAGGATGTTCACCGCGCGCCGCGTCGGCCATGCGAGCTGCTCGACGACCTCCGGACAGCCGATGTGCGCGCGTCGCACCGACCCCAGCGCCGCGCCGTAGAACGTGAGCCAGGCGAGCAGCACCGACGCGATCTCGTCGTACCAGATGAGCGATTGGCCGATCGCGCGGAACACGACGCCTAGCGTCACCTCGGCAAAAAGCACGATCATCAGCGCCGAGACGACCCATTCCAGGAAGCGGCCGTAGGCGGTGCGGAACCGATTCATGTGGTCTCCCTCTCGCCTTGGAGGAGAGGGTCGGGGTGAGGGGCGTACGTCCTCACTTGTTCCGCAGCGCATTCGCGCGGTCGATTGCCGCCTTCGCGCCCGGCACTTCCTTGCTGAACTCGTCGTAGATCGGCTTGCTCGCCGCGACGAACGCCTCTTTGTCGACATCGTTCACCTGCATGCCCGCCTGCTTCAGCTTGCCGAGCAGGTCTTCTTCGTCGTGAGCGGCGGTCTCGTAGACGAAGGCCTGCGTTTCCTTCGCCGTGTCGGCAAGCACCTTGCGCACATCGGCCGGCAACGTCTGCCAATGCTTCGTTCCCACGGTGAGATATGCAGGCGTATAGACGTGCCCCGAAAGCGACAGGTATTTCTGCACCTCCTGCAACTTCGCTGAATAGATTTGCGTCAGCGGATTCTCCTCGCCGTCCATCACGCCGGTCTGCAACGCAGTGAAGAGCTCCGAGAACTTCATCGGGCTCGGATTCGCGCCGTATGCCTGGAACATCTTCACGCGCCACTTGCCCTCGGGAACGCGCAGCTTGATGCCGGCGAGGTCGCCCGGCACCCTGATCGGCCGCTTGTTGTTCGTGATGTGCCGAACGCCGTTTTCCCAGACGGCGAGCACCGTCAAACCCTTCTTCTCGATCGCGGGCTCGATCATCGGCCAGAACACGTCCTTCTCGATGCGCTTCATGTGCTCGCGGTCCTTGACGATGTAGGGCATCTCGAAGATGCCCGCGATGTCGACCTCCGAGCTCATCACCGTCGACGGCAGCGACATGTCGAGGGTGCCGAGCTTCAACTTCTGGATCATCTCCTTGTCGCCGCCCAACTGGCTCGATCCGTAGACGATCACCTTCGCCTTGCCGGCGAGCTTCGCGTTCGCTCGCTTCGCGAATTCGTCGGCGCTCTTCTGGAACAGCGAACCGGGTTCGCCGACGTGTCCGAGCTTGATCTCGACCTGCGCAAGCGCCGGCATCGCGAGCGTGAGTCCGCAAAGCGCAAGAACAAGCGCCGTCCAACGGGTCGCGCGGAGCGCGCCGCAAAGGTGACGTTTCATCGATCTCTCCTCCAGGAACAATTGGGTCTTTTCGGCGGACGCCTTCGTCGGCGCCGTCTTTTTCGACGTCGATACTACACAATCCGCGCGACGGATCACAAGGCGCGAAGAGGACGCCGAAGGCGCGAGCAAGCGCCTGCGGCGCGCCTTCTATAATCGGCCGCGTGTCCGCTTCCGACGCCCAACCGATCGTCTTTCATCGCGGTGCCTACGATGTTGCATGGCGACGTCTTCGCGATGCGATCAAGGGCGAGCTCCTGACCGATGCCGCGTCGCGCGGCCGTTATGCGACCGATGCGTCGATCTACCAGGTAATGCCCCTCGCGGTGCTCGTGCCCGCGTCGGATGACGACGTGCGCGATGCGATGTCGATCTGCGCCGAACTTCGCATCCCGATGCTTCCGCGCGGCGCGGGCAGCTCGCAATGCGGGCAGACAGTCGGCCGAGCACTCGTCGTCGATCACAGCAAGCATCTGCGCAAGATCGTCGCGTTCGATCGCGATGCGGCGAGCGTCGAGGTCGAGCCCGGCATCGTCCTCGACGAGCTCAACGCCTGGCTGCGCCCGCGCGGCCTGTGGTTTCCCGTCGACGTCAGCACGTCGGCACAGGCGACGCTTGGCGGCATGGCGGGCAACAATTCGTGTGGCTCGCGCTCGCTCGCTTACGGAAACATGGTGCACAACGTGGCAGCGATCCAGGCGCGCCTGTCCGACGGCACCGAGGCGCGGTTCGGCCCGGAACGCGAAATGAGCGAGGCCTCGCCACGCATGCACGCGTTGCTGGGCGGACTGCGCGAGATCGGCTTGCGCGAGCGCGACGAGATCGAGCGCGCCGTGCCCAAGGTCATGCGACGCGTCGGCGGCTACAACATCGATGTCTTCAATCCGCAAAGCGTGCGCCCTTACACCGGCGAGGGCGACATCAACTTCGCGCACATCCTCGTCGGCAGCGAAGGCACGCTCGCCTGGACCCGTACGCTGACGCTGTCGTGCGCGCCGATCCCTTCGCATCGCTCGCTTGGCGTCGTCAATTTCGATTCGCTGCATAGCGCGATGGGTGCGGCGCGGCATTTGGTTGCGCTCTCACCGTCCGCGGTCGAGCTCGTCGATCGCACGATGATCGATCTCGCGCGCACCAACCCGGCCTATCGCCCGGTGATCGAGCGCGCGCTGATCGGCGAGCCCGAAGCGATCCTGCTCGTCGAATTCCTCGGTGACGATTCGACGGCCGTTTTGCGCAAGCTCGACGATCTCGACGCGTTGCTCGGCGACATCGGCCTTCCGGGTCGGCTCGTGAAGATGCCGGATGCCGCTCTCCAAAAAGCGTTGTGGGACGTGCGCAAGGCCGGCCTCAACATCATGATGAGCATGCGCGGCGACGGCAAGCCGGTCTCGTTCATCGAGGACTGCGCGATCCCGCTCGATCATCTCGCCGAATATGTCGACCGGCTGACGGCGATCTTCGCGCGGCACGGCACGCGCGGCACCTGGTACGCGCATGCATCGGTCGGAACGCTGCACGTGCGCCCGATCCTCGACATGCGCCGTGACGGCGCCGAGAAGATGCGCGCGATCGCCGAGGAGACCGCCGCCATCGTGCGCGAGTACAAGGGCGCGTACTCGGGCGAGCATGGCGACGGCCTCGTGCGAAGCGAATGGGTCGCCTGGCAATTCGGCCCGAGACTCACGAAAGCGTTCGCGGAGATCAAGGCGCTCTTCGATCCCGAGGGCCTGATGAATCCCGGCAAGATCGTCGATGCGCCGCGCATGGACGACGCGACGCTCTTCCGCTTCCCGCCGACGTACGACACGCAGGCGATGACGACCGCGCTCGACTGGTCGGCATGGAACGTCGAGAACGATCCGATCACCGGAGCGCTCACGGCACCGGGCACCGGCGCCGATCCGAGCGGGGGCTTCGCGAAAGCCGTCGAGATGTGCAACAACAACGGCCACTGCCGCAAGTTCGACGCGGGCACGATGTGTCCGAGCTATCGCGTCACCCGCGACGAGATTCACCTGACCCGTGGACGCGCGAACACGTTGCGGCTTGCGCTTTCAGGACAGCTCGGCGATACGTTTGCCGACGAGGCGGTGCGCGATTCGCTCGATCTTTGCGTCAGTTGCAAGGCTTGCCGGCGCGAGTGCCCGACCGGCGTCGATATGGCGCGAATGAAAATCGAGTTTCTCTATCAATGGCGGCGTCGGCACCGCATGGGCTTGACCGAGCGGCTGATCGCGCATCTGCCGCGTTGGGCGCCTTACGCGGCAACCTTGGCGCCCCTCGCGCGCCTGCGCAATCGCTTGCCCGCGCTTGCGCGACTGCTCGAGCGTCCGACCGGAATCGCCGCCCTGCGATCGCTGCCGCAATTCCGCTACAACACCTTCTTTCGCGGTCACCGCGGCGTCGCGTCGCCGGAGATCGGTCCTGTCGACGTCGTGCTGTTCGTCGACAGCTTCACGAACGCGATCGAGCCCGAGAACGCGCATGCGGCGCTTCGCGTGCTGCGCGCGGCGGGGTATCGCGCGCACGTCGCGATGCCGCTCGCGAAGGAAGGCCCGCGTACTCGGCCGCTCTGCTGCGGGCGGACCTTCCTCGCCTACGGCATGGTCGACGAGGCGCGCGCGGAAGCCATTCGCGTCGTCGATGCGCTTGGCCCTTACGTGGCAGCCGGCGCGACGATCGTCGGGTTGGAACCGTCGTGCCTGTTGTCGTTTCGTGACGAGTTCCTCGCGTTACGATTAGGCGATGGTGCCGAGCGTATCGCCGAACGCGCGCTGATGATCGAGGAATTCCTCGTGCGCGAGCGTGCCGCCGGCCGCGCGCCGCTCGCGCTCGGCGCGCTGCGCGAACGACGGGCTCTGGTCCACGGCCATTGCCACCAGAAGGCGTTCGATGCGGCGCGTCCGGTCGCCGACGTGCTCCGCTGGATTCCCGAGCTCGACGTGAAGGCGATCGAGACGAGCTGCTGCGGCATGGCCGGCGCGTTCGGTTATGCCGCGCATCACTTCGACATATCGATGCGCATGGCGGAGCTCGCGCTCCTTCCTGCCGTGCGCGACGCCGCCGACGATACGCTCGTCGTCGCCGACGGAACGAGCTGCCGCCATCAAATCGCCGACGGTACGTGCGCGAGCGGTCGGCGTCGCGCGCTTCACGCGATTCGCGTCCTCGCGCGCGCTGTCGAACGTGCCGGCACGGTGCCCCACCGACGCCGGCGGCGCGACCGCGTGCACGATGCGTTCGGCACCGCGCGAGGCGGATGGACGTAGTGGCAGCGAAGCACGATCTCGACGCAGTGGCGCGCGTCACGCTCGCGCACTACGAGCGGCATGCGGAAGCGTTTCGCGAAGGAACGCGCGATCACGACGTCAGCCAGAACATCGATGCGCTCCTTGCGCACATCGAGGCGAGGCCGCCGTTCGCGATCCTCGATCTGGGCTGCGGTCCCGGGCGTGACCTTTGCGCGTTGCGCGCGCTCGGCCACATGCCCGTGGGACTCGATGGCGCGTTGCCGTTCGTCACGATGGCACGCGAAGCGAGCGGCTGCGAAGTGTGGCAGCAGGATTTCCTGCATCTCGATCTGCCCGCGGCACGCTTCGATGGCATCTTCGCCAACGCGGCGATGCAGCACGTGCCGGACGATGTGCTCCGGCGCGTGCTGCGCGAGCTCAACGTCACGTTGAGGCCGCGCGGCGTCTTCTTCGCGTCGATCCCGCACGGCCACAACGAAGCCGGCTGGCAGAACGGACGCTACAGCGTCTATCGGGATTTCGATACGTGGACGCGCGCGGTGTGCGACGCCGGCTTCGTGCTGCTCGATCACTACTATCGCCCCGCCGGGCTGCCGCGCGCACGGCAACCCTGGCTCGCCACCGTGTTCCGCAAGATCAGTGGGTCGGAAGCACCGCCTCGACCAGCGCGTCGCAGCGGCCCGGCGACGAAGAACACGTGATCGTGTTGGTCGCCGGGTTGTAGTTGCGCACGTTGTAGTAATAGGTCCCGCCGGCAGCAAGCAACGGGTAGCCCGGCCGCGACACGGTCACGAACTGAATCGTGTTGGCGTTCCCCGATGTCTCCGCGATGGGACCGTTGATGCCCGACGGGTCGGTCGGCCGGAAATCGCAGGGCGTGCGCGAGATCGTCGCCTGGCGAATCGTCACCGGCCCCGCGAATTCGACCGACGACATCCGTCCGACGCTCGACGCCGACATCGTCGACGGCACCACGAAGCTCACCGCCCATGCGCCGTTCCATGCGAACGCCGGTGGATTCGGCATCAGCACGCTCTCGACGCGCACCGAATTCGAGCCGATGTCGCTCGCGAGATAGCTCGGGAACGCGCCGCAAAGACCCGGCGGCGGCGGCGGGCTCGCGACCCAGTTGAGCGTAATCGCCGTCGGCGCGCTGCTTCCGCCCGCGCTTCGTGCGATCACCGAATAAGTGTGCGGACCAGGTGTCGATTCACGCGCGACGCACGTGTCCGTCACGCTCGTGCAGCCGCTCCACGCAAAGCTGCCGACCGCGCTGTCGCAGTTGACTTCGAGCGCGGCCGCCGTGCCGATCGTTGGCGGCGCCGTCTGCGTCGTGCTCGCGAGCGTGCACTTCGGTATCGTCGGAACGGGTTGCCACGTCACGGCAATGGTTGCAGGTGCGCTCGCGCCCGCTGCGTTCGTCGCCACGACCGAGTACGCGATCGATCCGAGCGCGAGCGATGTCGCCGTGCATTGCGCCTCCGCACTCATGCAATTGGTCCATCGATACGCGGTCGGCGCGTTCGTGCACGACGCCGTGAGCGTCACGTTGCTGCCGACGAATGGCGTCGACGTCGAGGCTGATGCGACGCAATCGGGCACCGAGAGTCCGCCGGAGCCTGCCATCGGCGAGCACATCGCGACCGGCATCGACGCCGGCCCGTAGCCTTCGCCGATGTAGCCTTTGGCGAGCATCGCCTGAAACGTTGCCGGGTCGGTCGTAAAGCGGTGGTTCGAGTCGACCCGGTCGTTCCAGGCGCGATAGATGGGCACGCTACCCGACGGGCATTGGCCGGTGACGGTATCGGGAAGGAACACACCGAAGGCATTCGCTGTTTCCTCGATCCAGACGCCCGGAAAGCGCTGCAACACTGCCGCGCATTCGGCGGGCGATGCGGAGTAGAAATGCGAATCGAGTCCCGCCGACGGAAGGCCGTAGAAGCGGCACACCTGCGAAGCGCCATCGACGGGCGTCGCCGGGTCGAACACGGTGAATTGCTGGCCGGTGCGCTGCCATCCGACGAACACGCCAGCATCGAGCTTTGCGATCTCGTCGGCGAACGAAGTGACGAAGTAGTGATCGAGCGCGGCGTTGTAATACTCGATCGCCTGAAGGGTCGATGCGCGCGCGAATGCCGTCGCGCAAAGCAGCCACGCGCCGATCCACCACTTCGCCCGCGAGCGCATCATGCGTCACCTCCGAGGCCGGCGCGCGACGAGCCGGGTAGCGAACCGACCCTCGTACGGCCGCGCGAGTTCCGTTGCTTGCGCATTTTGCCGGGGGCCCGGCGACGTCGCGCGAGCGGCCAATTGCGCATGCTATGCTGGCCAGGCTTGCCGCTCGGGCGGCCCTGCCCTCCGCGGCCGCATCCCGCGCAGCACTTCGACGATCGAGGAGGATGATCGCCATGCCGGTTCGTCGCTTTCTGCTTTTCGTCTGGTGCGCGCTGGCGCTCGCCTCGGCCGCGACCGCGCAGACGCTTCGCATCGGACTTGCCGAGGATCCGGACGTGCTCGATCCGACGCTCGCCCGAACGTTCGTCGGGCGCATCGTCTTCGCCGCGCTATGCGACAAGCTGTTCGATATCGACGAGAAGCTCGATATCGTCCCGCAACTCGCGCAAAGCTATCAATGGTCGTCCGACAGCAAGGCATTGACGATCAAGCTTCGCCCGGGCGTCCTCTTCCAGGACGGCGAGAAGCTCGATGCGGACGCGGTCAAGTACAGCCTCGAGCGGCACAAGACGATGCCGGGATCGAATCGACGTGGCGAGCTCGCACCGCTCGCAAGCGTCGACGTCGTCGATCCGCTGACCGTGCGGCTCAATCTCTCGGCGCCGTTCTCGCCGCTGCTCGCGCAACTCGCCGATCGCGCTGGCATGATCGTCTCGCCGAAGGCGGCGAAGGCCGAAGGCGACAAATTCGGCACGCATCCGGTCTGCGCCGGGCCGTTCAAGTTCGTCGAGCGCGTGCCGCAGGATCGCATCGTGCTGGAGCGCTTCCCGAACTATTGGAACAAGGATGCCGTGCATCTCGAGCGCATCGTGTATCTGCCGATTCCCGATTCGACGGTGCGCCTCGCGAACCTGCGCTCGGGACAACTCGACTTCATCGAACGGCTCGCCGCGTCGGATGTGCCGCAGGTGAAGAGCGATGGCCGATTCAAGCTCACGAAGATCACGGAGATCGGCTACCAGGGCATCACGATCAACGTCGGAAAGAGCGAGCTCGCGCAGAAGAATCCACTCGGGCGCGACGCGCGCGTGCGCGAGGCGTTCGAGCTCGCGCTCGATCGCGAGGGCATCGTGCAGGTGGCGATGGACGGGGAAGCGGACGTCGGCAATCAATGGGTGGCGCCGACCAATCCGTTCTATGCGAAGAACGTTCCGATTCCCAAACGCGACGTCACGCGTGCGAAAGCGCTCCTCAAGGAAGCGGGTGTCGTCAATCCGTCGTTCACGCTGATGACCGCGACGACGGCCGATGCACAACGGATCGCGCAGGTCGTGCAGGCGATGGAACGCGAGGCGGGCTTCGACGTCAAGATTCAGTCGACCGAGTTCGCGACCTCGCTCGATATGGCGGACAAGGGGCAGTTCGAAGCCTATGTGCTCGCATGGAGCGGCCGCGCCGATCCCGACGGGAACATCTTCAGCTTCGACGCGTGCAAGCAACCGCTAAACTACGCCGGCTATTGCAAGCCCGAGGTCGACGACCTTCTGAAGCACGCGCGCACGACGCTCGACGTGAACGAGCGCAAGAAGTACTACGCCGATACGGCAGCGATCGTATTGAAGGACCGTCCGATCGTGTATCTCTTTCATCGCCACTGGCTGTGGGCGTACACGAACAAGCTCGATGGATTGCGCGCGATTCCGGACGGGCTCGTGCGCGTGACGGGTGTGCGGTTCAGCAAGTAGCCGGGTACGCCGCACCCGCCGAGCGGCAGCGAGGCGGGCAAGGGGCTAGTCGGCATGACTTCCTATCTCGTCCGGCGGATCGCGACGATCCTGCCGACGCTGCTTTTCGCATCGATCCTGATCTTCGGCCTGCAGCAGCTTCTGCCCGGAGATCCTGCCGCTGTCCTCGCCGGCGAGGAGCAGGACCCGACCGTGATCGCGCATATCCGGGAGACGATGCATCTCGACCAGCCGTTTCCCGTTCGCTATCTCTACTGGCTGCGCGGCGTGATGCACGGCGATCTCGGCGAGTCGCTGCGGATGCAACAACCGGTCGGCGCGCTGATCATCGAAAAGCTCCCGGTGACGATCGAGCTCGCGTGCATCGCGATCGTCATTGCGCTTGCGATCGGCATCCCGGCCGGCGTGATCTCCGCAGTGCGACGCGGCGGCGCGTGGGACTACGGCGCGAACATCGTCGCGCTGTGGGGACTTTCGACGCCGAACTTCTGGCTCGGGATCATGCTGATCCTGCTGTTCTCGGTGACGCTGCGCTGGTTGCCGGCGTCGGGCTATGTCAGCCCGTTCGAGAACCTGCGCGAAAACCTGGCCGCGATGATCATGCCGGCATTCGTGCTCGGCAACGCGATCGCGGCGGTGCTGATGCGACACACGCGAAGCGCGATGTTGCAGGTGCTTTCGTCCGAATACGTCCGCACTGCGCGCGCGAAAGGCGTGCCCGAGCGCGACGTGATCCTCAAGCACGCGCTGCGAAACGCGCTGATTCCGGTCATCACCCTCGGCGCGCTCGAGTTCGGCACGTTGCTTTCGGGCGCCGTGCTGACCGAGCAGGTGTTCACGATTCCCGGCTTCGGCAAGCTGATCGTCGATGCCGTGTTCAATCGCGACTACGCGGTCGTGCAAGGCGTCGTGCTGTTCACGGCGACCGCCTACATCCTGCTGAACCTGATCGCCGACATCCTCTACGCGGTGGCAAACCCGCGCATGCGGATATCCTGACCCATGGCGAGCCTCGTCGATGCCGCGCCGATTGTCGCAGCCGCGCCGCGCGCGTCTTCGCGCCCTCATCCGCTGCGAAGGCTTCTGCGCCGCCCATCGGCAGCCGTCGCGCTCGTCGCCATCGTCGCGTTCGTGACGATCGCGGTCTTCGCGCCGTGGCTCGCACCCTACGATCCGATCGCGACCAACTTCGCGGCCGTGCGCAAGGCGCCAAGCGCCGCGCACTGGTTCGGCACCGACGAGATCGGTCGCGATGTGCTGTCGCGCGTAATCTTCGGCGCGCGCGCATCGCTGGAAGCGGGCGTGTTATCCGTGCTGATCTCGGTTGCGATCGGCGTGCCGATCGGGCTTCTTGCCGGTTACGCTGGCGGCAAGGTCGACATGCTGATCTCGCGCGTCACCGACGCGCTTCTCGCCTGCCCGTTTCTGATTCTCGCGATCGCGCTCGCCGCGTTTCTCGGTCCGAGCCTCATGAATGCGATGATCGCGATCGGCATCTCGGCGACGCCGGTTTTCATCCGGCTCACGCGCGGCACCACGCTCGCCGTCAAGGCGGAGGATTACGTGCTCGCCGCCCGCGCGATCGGGAATTCGCCGCTGCGCATCGCTGTTCGCCATGTATTGCCGAACATCGTACCGCCGCTGCTCGTGCAGGCGACGCTCGCGATCGCGGCGGCCGTCATCGCCGAAGCGAGCCTGTCGTTTCTGGGCCTCGGCCAGCAGCCGCCGCAACCGTCGTGGGGAAGCATGCTGAACACGGCGAAGAATTACATCGACAATGCGGCCTGGATGGCGATCTGGCCGGGGCTTTCGATCTTCCTGCTCGTGCTCTCGTTCAATCTCGTGGGCGACGGATTGCGCGATGCGCTCGACCCTCGTCACGCATGAAATGTCGCGATCGCGCGTTGTGTCTGCAGGCGTCGCGCAAATCGGTAACGATGCGTTACAGGGTCAACGCTTTGCGATGTTTCCGCGTTGTTGCTGGATCGATTTCCGTTCGTGGCGAACCGTGTCGGCTGGCCGGCAATCCAACCTCGAGCGGGTCATGAGGAGGGTCACGATGAAACGGATACTGATCGCGTGTGCAATTGCGGCTGGAACGAGTCTCGCCGCGACCGGTGCGCTCGCGCAGGGCCATGGCGGCGGCTTTCACGGTGGCGGTGGCGGTGGCGGTGGCTGGCACGGCGGCGGCTCCTGGCACGGGGGCGGCGGCTGGCACGGCGGAGGTGGCTGGCACGGCGGCGGCTGGCATGGCGGGCACTTCCACGGGCACGGCTTCGTGGGCAGCGTCTTCATCGGCGCACCGTTCTTCTGGCCGTGGTATTACGACTATCCCGCCTACACGTACTACGGCTACCCGTCGTACTACTACGACTATCCGGCGCAGGTTTACGTCGAGCCGCAGACGAGCGCGCCGGCGCAACCAGCGACGCGTTACTACTGCCCCGATGCGGGCTACTACCCGACGGTGCAGACCTGCCCGCGGGGGTGGCTGCGTGTGGTGCCCGATACGACGCCGCCCTCGTACTGACGCATCGACCATCGAGTGGCGGCGCGTGCCGCCACTCGCCCATTCACCTCGGTCGCCAACTGATTCGCACGAGCCGATCGTTGCCGGATTCGGCGCCCCATACTTCGCCGGCGCGCCCCTGCAATTCGCGCACGTTCGCGTGCGGGCGATTCGAGGGGAAGCTGTCGAAGCGGTGCGTAGGCGGATCGAAGCGGACCAGCGCATTCGCCGACCAATCGGTGAGCCATACGTTGTCGTCGGGATCGACCCACACGGCGTAAGCATGCGCGTGACCGGGAAGCGGCCATTCGCGCCATGAGCGCGTCGCCGGATCGAAGCGGCCGACCTTGCCGCTGTTCCAGTAGCTGACCCAGATGTTCCCCTTCGAGTCCGACCACACGCGTCTCGCGCCCTGATCGGGGGTCGGAGGCTCGATCACCGTTGCCTTGCCGGTCTCGACGTCGATTCGCGCGATGTGATTGCCGGCAAGCGATGCGTAGTAAAGCTCGCCCGATGGCGTCGTCGTCATGCCGTAGGCGCCTGGCCCGCCAGGCGCGCGCCACACGTCCACGTGACCGCTCGAAGGATCGACGCGTCCGTAATACCCGCTCTGACCGGTAAACCAGAGGCGTCCACGGCGGTCGAACGTCGGCGTGTTGAGATTCGCGTCCGGAGCCGACTTTGGCAGCGCGTAGCGGGTGATCGCATGAGTGCCGGCAGCCACGCGGACGATCTCGTTCCGCCCGCCGTCGGTGACCCATGCCGCGCCATCGGCAGCCACGATGACGCCGTGCGGCGCCGATCCTTCGCCGAGCGCGATCTCGATCGACTTTCCCGAGGACGGATCGAGCATGCCTAGCTTGCCGCTTGCCTGCTCGGTGAAGTAGACCGGGCCACCCGGCGCGGGTACGGCGGCCACATCATGCGGATGCGAACCGGCCGGGACGTCGAAATAGTCGACGCGCGCGGACGACTGGGCATTGGCGAGCGCGACCGTCGCGGCGACGGCGACTGCTCCAATCCAGCGTGACGTGACCATCGATACCTCGCGAAAGCGAATAACTGTGCCAGCGGCGCCAGCGGAGGTGGCAAATGCGTCATTGGACGGTGCCCTTCCGGCCCCGTTCCGATCAAATGCGTTGCCCTCGCCGCCTCGCACGGCTTACGATCGACGCATTGCCGGATTCGGCGTTCGTTCGGGAACCACCATGCGTCTTGTCCAGGTTGTGCCGGCCCTCGTTGCGCTCGCGCTCGGGAGCGCCACGCTTCCAGCAGCCGCGATCGAGTGCTACGTGATCGTCGACCGGGCGAACGAGGTGATTTACCAGGGAACGTTATCGCCGATCGACTTGAGCGACGACGGTACCGCCGCGCGGAATGCGCTTCGCGCACGCGGCCAGCAGTTCATCGCGATGGATACGCCAAGCTGCCCGGCAATCGATCGGATGAGAGTCGGCAACGATACGGCCAATGTCGACGAGATCGTCGCCGGCATGCGTTCCGTACCGTACAGCCGGACGCGCGGAACCCGTACTGCGCCGGCGCAAACGGGCATTCAGCTCCCCGCAATCACCGTTCCGCGGGACACCGGCGGCGGCATGTCCGTCGGCGGGCCGGTGTCCGGGATGTCGATCCGCTAGTTTCCGACCTCTCCCGGCCGCGCTTGCGGGCCGGATCAAGGGGGAGCGGCTCGCGGGTCGTCGCCGACCCGCTACGTCTAGCCGTTCCCTTCGTTTCGGTCGTTGCCCTTCCCCTTTTCCTTCTCCCTCTCCTGCTTCGGGGGAGGCGGTGCGGGCGGGCGCGACTGAGGTTGCGGCC
>DATFCW010000459.1:0-12658 GCA_035252665.1 Casimicrobiaceae bacterium
CCGCATCGCGCCCCCCGAAACGTCCATGGATCTCGAAGCGCTCGGGATCGAGCGCGCACTCGTCGCCCGCGACCGAATGAACGTATGACGGCGACAATCGAAGCAGAACGACGACGCTCTGACCGGCCTGGCGCCACCGCGTCGGCGACCCGACCGGCGTGACGCTCACGTCGCCTGCGCGAACCGTGCGCGAGCGCGTCCGCCCGGCACGGGTCTGCTGCAGGTTGACGCTGCCCGACAGTTGCACGGCGATGACGTGATCGGGCGGCTGCACGACGACGTCGAGGTCGCCGAACGCGTAGAGCTCGAGCGTCAATCCATTCCAGCCGCGCGTGCGGCTCGACAGCAACGGATCGGCGATTTCGCCTTCGAGCACGCGCGTCGCCGGACGCGGCCGCGCCGCGAAACGCGGAAACGGCGATGCGGGCTCGCTCGCCCGAAGTTCAGGGCTCTCGGATGCGCGCACGAGCGCCGCCCTTCAGAACATGTGCTGGCCGCCGTTGATCGCGATGTTCGCACCCGTCAGGAACGCGGCCTCGTCGCTCGCCAGATACGCGACGAGCCCCGCGACCTCTTCGGGCTTGCCGAGGCGGCCCATCGGGATCTGCGGAATGATCTTGGTGTCGAGCACGTCCTTCGGGATCGCCATCACCATCTTCGTGCCGATGTATCCGGGCGAGATCGTGTTGACGGTAACGCCCTTGCGCGCCACTTCGAGCGCGAGCGCCTTGGTAAATCCGTGCATGCCGGCCTTGGCGGCCGAGTAGTTCGTCTGCCCGAACGCGCCTTTCTGCCCGTTGACCGAGGAGATGTTGATGATCCGGCCCCAACCACGCTCGGTCATGCCGTCGCACACCTGCTTCGTCATGTTGAAGCACGAATCGAGGTTGGTCGCCATCACCGCGTCCCAGTTCGCCTTGTCCATCTTGCGAAACGTCATGTCGCGCGTGATGCCGGCGTTGTTGACCAGCACGTCGACGGGTCCGAGATCGCGGACGATCTGCGCAATGCAGCCTGCCGCCGACTCGAAGCTCGACACATCGCACGGGTACGCGCGAAAGTCGTAGCCGTGGCTCTTCATCTGCTCGAGCCATTCGGCGGATTTGGTGTTCGTTGGCGAATGTGTCGTGACGACGCGATTGCCAAGCGCGGCGAGCTTGATGCAGATCGCTTCGCCGAGACCTCCCATGCCGCCCGTGACGAGCGCGATGTGCTGTATTGCCATGATGCCTCCTCCTGTCGCTCGAATGGACGGGCGACGCATGCGTTGCGTGATGTCGCGCGCATCATGCCGATGTGCGCGGCGGGTTGTGCACGGATGTTATCGCAAAGCGGAACGGGCGCGTCTTATTGCACTGCGACATGAAAGGCGCCTTTTCCGAATCGCGGAATTGCGCCGGCGACGTCAGCGCGCGAGCTCGCGCACGTAGTCGCCGGGTGCGGCCGCGAGCGGCGGGTGCTTCGCATTGCCCGTTCGGGCCGGCGCGGGTCGCGTGCCGCCCTCTGAGTTCGCGAGCCAGCGATACCAATGCGGCCACCAGCTCCCCGCATGGCTTTGCGCGCTCGCGAGCCATGCATCGGCCGCGGGCGCCGGCGTTTCGTTCGTCCAGTAGTTGCGCCTGCGCGCTTCAGGTGGATTCACCACACCGGCGATGTGTCCCGATGCGCCAAGCACGAATGTGGTATCGCCGCCGACGAGATCGAGCGTGCGATAGGCCGAATGCCACGGGACGATGTGGTCGTCGCGCGATGCGTAGACGTACGTCGGCACAGCGATGCGCGAGAGATCGATTCGCTCCCCGAGCATCGTCAGCGCACCGGGCTCGCGTAGAAGGTTGTCGAGATACAGGTTGCGGATGTAGTAAACGTACATCCGACCCGGGAGGTTCGCCGAGTCGCCGTTCCAGTAAAGAAGATCGAACGCGGGCGGCGTACGTCCCTTGAGGTAGCTCTCGACGACGTAGTTCCATACGAGCTCGTTCGGCCGCAGACTCGCGAACGCGCCCGCGAGCTCGCTGCCGTGGACGCGTTGGCCAGCCTCGAGTTGCGCCTTACGCGTTGCGAGCATCTCGCGTGTGACGTAGACGCCGATATCGCCCGGATCGGCGAAATCGAGCATCGTCGTCAAGAACGTCACGCTCGCGACGCTGTCGTCGTTACGCGCGGCAAGCACGGCGAGCGCGCAGGCGAGAAGCGTTCCGCCGACGCAAAAGCCCAGCACGTTGAGCGTCCGCGAGCGCGCGATCGCCTTCGCGGCACGGATCGTGGCGAGCACGCCCTGCTCGAGATAATCGTCCCAGGTCAGGCGCCCGAGCTCGGCGGGGACATTGCGCCACGAGATCATGAACACGGTGTGGCCCTGCGCAACCGCGTGGCGCACGAAGGAATTTTCCGGACGAAGGTCGAGGATGTAGTACTTGTTGATGCACGGCGGAACCATCACAAGCGGACGCTTCGCGACGCGTTTCGTCGAAGCGTCGTATTGGATCAGCTCGATCAGATCGTTCCGGTAGACGACGCTGCCCGGCGTGATCGCCAGATCGCGGCCGACCTCGAACGCCGATTCGTCGCTCATCGTGATGCGACCCTTCGCGACGTCGGTGACGAAATGGGTGAAGCCTTCGATCAGGCTTGCGCCTTCGGTCTGGACTGCGCGCTGCAGCACGTCGGGATTCGTCGCGGGAAAATTCGTCGGCGCGATGGCATCGACGAATTGCCGCACGGCGAATTCGAGCGCGCGCTTTTCCGCAGGCGGCAGGTTCGCGAGCGCGGCGAGCGACGTCAGGTATTCGGCGAAGAGTCGATACGAAGCGGCGAGCCACGCGAAATATGGCTGCTCCTTCCAGGCGGGCGACGCGAAGCGGCGATCGCTGACCTGTTGCGGTTTCGCAGCCGCGTCGGCCTTCCACAACGCCTGCACGCGTGGCGCGAACGACGCATGTAGCGCGGCCAGCGCGTTGTCGTCGAATGGCGATGTTGCCGACTGCTTGCTGTCCGCGTTTTCGGCGGAGCGCGGCAGCGACGTGCCGACGTTCGTCCACCATGCGGTCGACGCCTGCAATGTCTTTTGCCATTGCTCGAGGAGCGCGAACCAACCGGCGGGGTCGGGATTTGCCGACGCGTGCGATTCGCGGGTGGAAGGGTCGCTCATTTCGTCCACGTCAACCTGGCTCGAGCAGAACGTGCGCGATCGCGATGATCGCGATGCCGAGCGCGATCCACAGCATCTGCTTCGCGGTCTCGATCGGCTCGGCGCGCCGATGCAGGCTCGGGATCAGGTCGGCGACGGCGACATAGAGCAGGCTCGCCGCAGCGAGTGCGAGCACCGTCGGCAAGACCTGCTGCATGTCGGCCAGCGCGCGATAGGCGGCGAGCGCGCCCGCGAGCGTTGCCACGCCGGTCGCCACGTTGTATGCGAACGCCTTGCCGCGCGCAAACCCCGAATGCAGCAGCACGGCGAAATCGCCGACCTGTTGCGGCACCGCATGCGCGACGATCGCGAGCGTCGTCGCGACGCCGAGTCCCGCGTCGGCGAGAAACGCGGCCGCGATCACCACGCCATCGCAGAAGCTGTGCACGCTGTTGCCGATCAGGATCATGAGCCCCGGGCGACCGACGGCAACGGCCTGGTCGACGTGCAGCGCGTGCTCGTGCTCGGTCTCTTCGCGCGCATCCGAATGCGTCGCATGTCCGTGCGCGTGCCGCCACAGCACGAGCTTTTCGAGCAGGAAGAATGCGAGGAGCCCGGCGAGCACCGTGAGCATCACGCCGGACGCGGCTCCGGTCTCCAGCGCATGAGGCAGGAGTTCCAAAAAAACTGCGCCGAGCAACGCGCCGACGGCGAACGACACGAAGCCCGGTATCCAGCCCGCGTCGAGATTGAGCGTCACGGCGGCGGCGATCGTCGACAGCATGCCGCCCGCGAGCGCCGCGACGACGATTTGCAGCAACGTCACGATGTGGGCGCTCGCCAGATGAACGCCGCCATTCGTCCGCCTTGCCGATCGCGGCGATACGAGAAGAAGCGCGCGGGATCGGAAAACGTGCACATGCCGCCGCCGTGGATCGAACGAACGCCGACCCGTGCGAGGCGCATTCGCGCGAGCGCCTCGAGATCGGCGAGCCATTTGCCAGGCGATTTGACGACGAACGCCTGCCGCGCCTCGTCATCGTCGCGCGTGAATGCGTCGTACACATCCGCGCTGACCTCGAACGCGGTGGCGCCGATCGCGGGACCGAGCCATGCGAGGACGTCGGCACGCGTCGTTGCCATGGCGTCGAGCGTGCCCTCCAGAACGCCGGCGGCCATGCCGCGCCACCCCGCATGCGCGATCGCAACAACCGATCCGTCGCGGGCGGCGAACAGAACAGGCATGCAGTCGGCGATGCGCACCGCGAGCACGATATTGGGTTCGCGCGTCACCGCCGCGTCGGCGCGCGGCGGATGCGAGGTCGCGGCCGAAATCGATGCGACGTCGGCGCCATGCACCTGCGTGAGCCAGGCCGGCGAGGACGGCATGAACGCTTCGACGCGCCGGCGGTCGTCGGTGCCGTTACGTGTCGTCACGAAGGCTTGCACGAACGGCGCTGCCGGCCACTGCGGAACGATCCAGTCGTATCCGGCGACGGCGATTCGATCTGCGAGCGCCGAAGTCGTCACCGACATCGCGTCACGGTCGTTCATTGCGCGTCGCTTCGCAATGATCGAAGCGCACGCACAAGATTGGCGAAATCGGCCGGAGGCGGCGACTCCCACGACATCGACTCGTTCGTGCGCGGATGCGGAAGCGAGAGGCGCGTCGCATGAAGCGCTTGTCGCGAAAAGTCAGCCATTTTGGGGTCAGAGACGAAACTCCCCGAGCGATCGGCAAGAGCAGGAACAGTGGAGGCGGAGTTTCGTCTCTGACCCCATTTACCGCCGTACGCGGCATCGCCCACCAGCGGATGGCCGATTGCCGCCAGGTGCACGCGAATCTGGTGCGTGCGTCCCGTTTCGAGCGTGACGCGCAACAGCGTCGCGATCCCGAAGCGCTCGACGATCGCGACGTGCGTTCGCGCGGGCTTGCCTCTCGCGACGACCGCCATCGTCGTGCGTTTGGTCGGATGGCGGCCAATTGGCGCATCGACGATCGTTGCGCGCGCGAGGTCGCCGCGTGCGACCGCCAGGTATTCGCGCGCGATGCATCGTGCCGCGAGCTTTCGCACGAGGTCGGTCTGCGCTTCGATCGTCTTCGCGACGACCATGAGTCCGCTCGTGTCCTTGTCGAGCCGATGCACGATGCCGGCACGAGGAACCATGGCAAGCGCGGCATCATGGTGCAACAGCGCGTTCAACAACGTGCCTTGGCGATTGCCGCTTCCCGGATGGACGACGAGGCCCGCTGGCTTGTCGACGACGAGAATCGCGTCGTCCTCGAACACGATCGAAAGCGCGATGTCCTGCGGCGCATCGACGAGGGACGGCTCCTCGGGCAGCGGCGCGACGTCGACGTGCTCGCCTCCCGCGACACGGCGCGCGGCTTCCCAGGTTTCGTCGTTGACCGTGACGCGGCCGGCGTCGATCCACGCGCGAAGGCGCGTGCGCGAATGCGACGGGAAGAGGCGCGCGAGCGCCTGGTCGAGGCGCATTCCCGCAAGCTCCGCGGGGATCGAGTGCGCATGCGCGGGCGCGTTTTCGCGGCGGGCGCGCGCATCGGCGGAGAAGCGCCGTCGGCTATAATCCGCCGGACTCACGAAGGATGCGGAAGACGATGTCGCAATGGCCGAACGGGTGGCGCTGGCTTTCGGTGGCGCTGATGGCGGTGACGATCGCGGGATGCGGATTGCTTCCCGACGTCAAGGACGAAACCGCCGGGTGGAGCGCCGAGCAACTCTACAAAAACGCCCACGAGGCGATGCTGGATGGCAATTATACGCGGGCGGTCAAGCTGTTCGACACGCTCGAGGCCCGCTATCCCTATGGGCGCTACGCGCAGCAGGCGATCCTCGAAGGCGCGTTTTCGAACTGGCGCAACAGCGAGCAGGCGGCCGCGACGGCGGCGTGCGATCGCTTCATACGCACCTATCCGAACCATCCGAACGTCGACTACGCGTACTACCTGAAGGGCCTCGTCTATTTCCGCGAGGACCAGGGACTGTTCGGTTACGTCTACGAGCTCGATCTGTCCGAGCGCGATCCGAAGCAGATGCGCGAGTCGTTCGCCGCATTCAAGGAGCTCGTCGAGAAGTTTCCCCAGAGCCGCTATGCCGACGATGCACGCGTTCGCATGCTGTACCTGACGAACGCGCTCGGCATGTACGAGGTGCACGTCGCGCAGTATTACTACAACCGGGGCGCGTACGTGGCGGCGGCGAACCGCGCGCAGGCGGCGTTGGTCGACCATCCGCGCACGCCGTCGAACGAGATCGCGCTGAACATCATGGTCAACAGCTATCGCAAGCTCGGCCTGCCGCAACTCGCGGACGACGCGCATGGCATCCTCGAGCGGACGTTTCCGAAGAGCGTTTACCTGACCGGAAACGCCGAAGCGCCATGGTGGAAATTCTGGGAGACCGGGAACGGCGAAAAGCCGTGGTGGCAAATCTGGTGAAGGGTTAAATAGGGTCAGAAACGAGTTTCCGGGCGCCGATGTCTCAACTCGCGACGCCAGTACCGGAAAGTCGTCTCTGACCCCATTTAACCCCTGCTGAAAAACGCGACGACCTCGGCCAACTCTCGCGTGCGCTTCATCCGCGGCAAGCTCTGCCAGATGCGCTTGCCGTAAGGCTTGTCGACGATCCGGGGATCGCAGAGCATCAGCACGCCGCGATCGGTTTCCGTTCGAATCAAGCGTCCCGCCCCCTGCTTGAGGCTGATTACCGCTTGGGGCAGTTGCCACTGCATGAACGCGTTTCCGCCGTCGGCGGCGAGCTTCGAAAGACGCGCGGCGAGCAGCGGATCGTCGGGCGGCGCGAACGGAAGCTTGTCGATGACGACGACCGACAGTGCATCGCCCGGCACGTCGACGCCTTCCCAGAAGCTCGCGCTGCCGAGCAATATCGCGTTGCCGAGCGCGCGAAAGCGAAGGAGCAGCTCGCTTTTCGAGCCGTCGCCCTGCACGAGCATCGGAAAGCCGAGCCCCTCGCGCGCCATCAGCATCGTGAGCCGCTCGCGCGCGGTCGATAGCGCCCGAAGCGTCGTGAACAGCAGGAACGCGCGACCCTTGCTCGCCTTCAGCACCGGCAGCGCTGCATCGACGACGGCATTCGTATGCTCGATGCTGTTCGGCGGTGGAAGCCCGCGCGGGACGTACAGCAATCCTTGAGTCGAATAGTCGAACGGGCTTTCCCAGCAGCCCGTCGCCGCGTCACCGAGGCCGAGCTGCGCGGTGTAGTGCGAGAAATCGCGGCCGACGGCAAGCGTCGCCGACGTGAAGATCCATGCGCGCCCGGTGTCGTCGACCTGCCGGCGGAACACGTCCGCAACCGACAGCGGCGACGCGTGCAATTGAAAGCCCTGAGCGCCGATGTCGATCCAGCGGATCCACGGCTCGGCCTCGGTTCCGTCGTCGGCGAATCCCGCCTTCCATCGCGCGAGACTCTCGGCGGCGGCTTCGGCGCGGCGCGCAATCATGTCGACGTCTTCGCTTCGCTGCGCGACGAGATGCATCTCCTGTGCGAGACGATCGAGACCGCTCGCGAGCGCATCGCGCGCTTCGCGAAAGTCGCTTCGCGCGGCGATCGCCTGTTGCGCGAGCTTTCCCGGCTCTCCCGCGGCGAGACGCACCTTGCGTATCAGCGGCACGACCGCCGCGCCCGCATCGGGTAGATCGGGAATGTCTTTCAACTCGCTTCGCGCGATCGCTTCGGCGTCCCGAGCGAGCTCCGCGAGCTGGCTCGACGTCGTCTGCTCGCCGAAGAACAGCGTCGCAGTGTCGGGAAGCTGGTGCGCTTCGTCGAGGATCACCGTATTGCAGGCGGGGAGCAGTTCGGCAAGCCCTTCGTCGCGAAGCGTGATGTCGGCGAAGAACAGGTGATGATTGACGACGACGACGTCGGCGTCGAGCGCGTCCTTGCGCGCCTTCATCACGAAGCATTCGCGGTGGAACGGACAGTTGCTGCCGAGGCAGTTGTCGCGCGTCGACGTGACCATCGGCCAGATCGACGCGTGCTCGGGAACGTCGGCGAGCTCCGCGCGATCGCCGCGCTCGCTCGCGCGCGCGAACGCGACGATCTTCGGCAGGTAACGCCCATCCTCGCGCGAGGGCAGCCGGTCCTCGCGCGCGGTGCGCTCCAGATGATGATGGCAGACGTAATTCGCGCGGCCCTTCAAAAGCGCGACCGTGATCGGCACGGCGAGCGCGTCGCGAATCAGCGGCAGGTCACGCTCGAAGAGCTGGTCCTGCAACGTCTTCGTTCCGGTCGACACGATGACCTTCCCGCCGTAGAGCAACGCGGGAACCAGGTAGGCGAACGTCTTTCCGGTGCCGGTGCCGGCTTCGGCGATCAGCGGCGTGCGCTCCCTGATCGCACGTGCGACCGCCTGCGCCATCGCGAGCTGCTGCGCGCGGAAGCGAAATCCAGGTAGCGCGCGGGAAAGCGTGCCGCCATCGCCAAGGATCGCTGCGAGCTCGGTGTCCGACGTGTCCGCGGACACATGGTCGGGAAGCGGCGCGTTCAGTGCTGTTGCGCCGTGGCCGTCTTCGCGGACGCCGGAGGCTTGGCCGGCTTCGAGGATTTCGACGACTTCGTGGTCTTGGCAGGCTTCGTCTTTTTCGCCGCTTTCTTTTCCGCGAGCTTCGTCTCCGCTTCGGCCATGCTCGTGCGAATTGCGCCGATGCGCGTCTTGAAATCGTCGTATGGCTTGTCGACTCGCGCCATGTAGTCCTGCTTGGATTCGCCCGTTCGCCACGAAAGCGTGCTCATCGCGGTAAGCCAGCTTTCCTGCAACGCGTGCAAATCGTTGACGAGCTCCTTCGACTTGCCGGCTGCTTTCAACGCGCCCTTGTACGGGTGCTCGATGTTGTGCTTCTGCTTGTCGACACAGGATTCGGTCTTCGCGCCGTTGGTGCCCTTGGTCGAATCCTCGTAGCCGTATTCGATGATCTCGATGAACTTGACGTTGCGGCACATCGTGTAGAGGTGCTGCACGGCGTCGAAGTAACAGTCGAGGGCGGGCTTGCCGTCGGCGTGCGGGCAGACGTAGTTGTACGCGGGGCCGGGATTGCCGCCGATGGTTTCGGCGGTGGCGGGACGGAGCGCGAGTGACGCGACGAGGGCAACGAGGATCGAGGCGAAGGCGGTCGGCATGCTGTTGCGGGGAAAATGCGATGCCGAATGCTACCTGTCGGTCGCGGCGCGCTCAACCGAACGAATGGATGACGCGTTCAAATTCGGCGGGACACCGTTCGGCCGCGATATATTCGCCACGCATCGCCGCGGCCAAAGAACGCAGCAAGCCGTCCCCGCTAAATCGTGCAGCCGCCCGATACCTCGATCACCGCGCCGTTGATGTACGACGCCTCGTCGGATGCGAGCCACGCATAGGTGTTCGCGATTTCCTCGGGCTTGCCGAGGCGGCCGAGCGGCACCTTCTCCTCGATCATCTTGATCACCTTGTCGGGGATCGAGGAAAGGATCGACGTCTCGATGAAGCCGGGGCAGATCGCGTTCGCGCGAATGCCCTTGCGGCCAAGCTCGCGCGCCCATGTCTTGACCATGCCGATGACGCCGAACTTCGTTGCGGCATAGTTGGTTTGCCCGAAATTGCCGTAGAGACCGACGATCGACGATGCGTTGAGAATCACGCCCGAGTTCTGCTCGAGCATGATGTCGACGACCGCTTTCGTGCAGTGATAGACGCCTTTGAGATTGACGTCGATCACGCGCTCGAACTGCTCGTCGGTCATCTTCTTGAATTGCGCGTCCTGCACGATGCCCGCGTTGTTGACGAGCGTATCGATCCGCCCCCACTTCGCCATCACGCCGGCGACCATGCGCGCGATGCTGTCCTTGTCGGTGACGTCGACGTCGAAGCCCGCAGCTTCGCCGCCTGCTTCGCGTATCGCGTTCACCGTATCCACCACGGCCTCGGCATTGATGTCGCACACCGCGACCTTCGCGCCCTCGGCGGCGAACTTGAGCGCGGTCGCGCGGCCAATGCCCTGGCCGGCGCCGGTGATGATCGAGACTTTGTCGGTCAAGCGCATGGTTCTGGGTTCCTTCGGATGGGATGCGCGCCGCAAAGTCCCGCGGCAGTCAAACTTACCTAATTTAGCGGAAGATATTGCACCGCACAAGCCTCACGACGGCATTTTTTACCCGCGAGGCGGCGTGTCGCTTTTCTGTAGCACCCTCCTACTTATCAAGCAAAAGCAATGCCTTAGCTCGCCAGAAACGGGCAATTCACGAGCCGTGCGGCCTTGCCGCATTTCCCTCGCAACCGCTGAATTCGACCGGCGATGACGCTCTGCGTCATTTTCGCAACGGCCGGTGGCCCAACGCAAAACGGCGGCGTTAGGCGGCCGTCCAGTGATCGACGACGAGTTCGAGTGCGAGCAAATCCTCGAAACGCGAGATCTCGGGCCTTACCAGCGCATGCACGCGTGACGGCAGCGTCGCGGGCGTGCGAAACGCGATCGCGGCGAAGCGCTCGCCGTCTCGCACCAACGCGAGCTTGGCGTGACCGTCGCCCACCGATCGCTGGTCGGTGACGTCGAAAACGTCGTCGAATGCGGGGGCCGGAAATCCCTGGCCCCATGCGCGCTCGCGCAAGCGCGATGCTAGATCGAACGTGAGTTCTCCGCGGCGAAGCGCGCCGTCGCTTTCGTGAGTACGCGATAGCGCGGCGTCGTCGAGCGTCTCGCGCGCGACGGACTCGAACGCTTCCGTGAAGCGTGGCAGCGCGTCGGGCGCGAGAGAAAGTCCCGCCGCATACGCGTGGCCGCCGAAGCGCGTGATCGTGCCCGGTGAGCGCTTCGACACGAGATCGAGCGCATCGCGAAGATGGAATCCCGCGATCGATCGACCCGATCCCTTGAGCTCGCGATCGCCCGCCTGCGCGAACACGATCGCGGGGCGATGAAATCGCTCCTTGAGGCGCGACGCAACGATGCCGATCACGCCTTGATGCCACGTCGCGCGATACGCGCATATCGTGTACGACGCGGCGTCGACGGGCGCGAGCGCGCTCTCCACATCGGCGAGCGCCTCGTCGTGCATCGATGCCTCGATGTCGCGCCGTTCGCGATTGAGACGATCGAGCTCGCGTGCGAGTGGCAGCGCTTCCCCTTCGGACTCCGCGAGAAGGCAACGGATGCCGAGCGACATGTCGGCAAGACGTCCCGCCGCGTTCAGCCGCGGTCCGGCGACGAAGCCGAGATCGCTCGCCGTGGCGCGCGCGATATCGCGGCCGGCCACCGAGAAGAGCGCGGCGACACCGGGCTGCGCGCGTCCTGCGCGAATGCGCGCGAGTCCCTGCTCGACGAGAATGCGATTGACGTGGTCGAGCCGAACGACGTCGGCAACGGTGCCGAGCGCGACAAGGTCGAGAAGCGACGCGAGATTCGGTGCTCCCTCGCCGCCGAAGCCACGCGATTCGCGCAGTCGCGCGCGAAGCGCGCAGAGGACGTAGAACATGACGCCTACGCCCGCGACGTGCTTCGACGGGAACGCGCAGCCATCCTGGTTCGGATTGACGATGATCGCCTGCTGCGGAATTTCCGCGCCTGGCAGATGATGATCGGTGACGAGCACGTCGATGCCGGCGCTCGCCGCCGCACGGACGCCGTCGAGGCTCGCGATGCCGTTGTCGACGGTGACGAGCAGATCCGGGGCGCGCGCTTTCGCTACGGCAACGATCTCCGGCGTGAGCCCATAGCCGAACTCGAACCGATTGGGAACGAGGAAATCGACGCTCGCTCCCATCGCGCGAAGTCCTCGCACACCAACGGCGCATGCGGTAGCGCCATCAGCATCGTAGTCGGCGACGATCAGGATGCGTTCGCTACGCGCGATGGCGCGAGCCAATCGTTCCACAGCCGCGTCGATGTTCGCGAAGCGAGAAAAATCCGGCAGGCGGGCAAGCGAGCAATCGAGCTCGGCGGCATCGACGATGCCCCGTGCGGCATAGATGCGCGCGAGAACGGGTGATACGCCCGAGGCGATCAGCGCACGGTGGGCATCGGGAACGACACGCCGCACGATCATCGGTCGTCTGCCGTCGGAATGCGCAACGGCGATGCTCGACGTTGCGTGAGGCGTTGCCACAGCGTCGGTGGTTTCGCTTTCCATACTACGGCGCCGCTCACGCCGTTGCCGACGATCGTCACCGACTCGAGCTTGCGTGCGACCAGAAGCTCGAGCGCGGGAGCGAAGCAGCGCGTATCGATATCGGGATTCTTGTCGGAGATAACGGCGACCGCTGCACGATCGTCATGCTGCGCTTGCTCGACGACGTCGACGAGATCGCGGCTCGCATTGTCGGTTGGCGTCGTGGGCCTCGCCGTGCGTTTTTCTTCATGCAGCGCCACGCCGCGGACGACATCGCCAGGCACGGTCTCCGGTGCCGTGACCGCCAGCCGAGGCAACGGCCCGAGGTCCGCGAGCCGTCCGCCACCCCACAACCATACGGCGGTGACGGCCAGCTCGCCGCGCGATTCGCGCGCGACGTTGACAGGAT
>DATFCW010000460.1:0-23736 GCA_035252665.1 Casimicrobiaceae bacterium
AGTTACCGCCGGCTGTCAACGTACCTCCGCGACTTTCGTCGGACAATGCTGGACGCACTACAGAGGGAAAACGAGGGGAGACGCGGAACTGCGTGGATGTTGCTGGATGTGTTCTTGGCGGAGAGGGCGGGATTCGAACCCGCGTTAGGGTATTACCCTAAACACGCTTTCCAGGCGTGCGACTTAAACCACTCATCCACCTCTCCGTGTCCGCAATTCTACGCGACGGCCTTGTTTTGACCTCGAAAACCTACGCCGCCTCCCTCCAATCCAATATCACCTTTCCGCTCTTGCCCGACATCATCGTCGCGAACGCGTCCTCGTAGCGTTCAAGGCCATAGTGATGCGTGATGATCGGCGACAGATCGAGGCCGCTTTGAAGCATCGCGACCATCTTGTACCAGGTCTCGAACATCTCGCGGCCATAGATGCCTCGGATCTCGAGCCCCTTGAAGATCACCTGGTTCCAGTCGATCGCCATGTGCTCGGGCGGGATGCCGAGCAAGGCGACTTTGCCGCCGTGGTTCATGTGCAACAGCAGGCTCTCGAAGGCGCTCGGCACGCCTGACATCTCCATACCGACGTCGAAGCCTTCGGTCATGCCAAGCTCGTTCATCACGTCGCGCAAGTTGTCGCGCTCGACGTTGATAGCGCGCGTCGCGCCCATCTTTCTGGCGAGCGCCAGCCGATAATCGTTGACGTCGGTGATCACCACATGGCGCGCGCCGACGTGTCGCGCAATGGCTGCGGCCATGATGCCGATCGGACCCGCGCCGGTGATCAACACGTCCTCGCCGACGAGGTTGAACGTCAGCGCGGTATGCGTCGCGTTACCGAATGGGTCGAAGATCGCGGCGAGATCGTCGGAAATGTCGTCCGGAATCTTGAATGCGTTGAATGCAGGAATCGCGAGATATTCCGCGAACGCGCCTTCGCGATTGACGCCGACACCCACCGTGTTGCGGCACAAATGACGACGACCGGCGCGGCAATTGCGGCAGAAGCCGCACGTGATGTGGCCTTCGCCCGAAACGCGATCGCCGATGCGAAAGCCGCGCACCTCCTGCCCCATATCGACGATCTCGCCAACGTACTCGTGACCGACATGCATCGGGACGGGAATCGTCTTTGCCGCCCAGTCGTCCCATTTCCAGATATGGATATCGGTGCCGCAGATCGCCGTTTTGCGGATGCGGATCAGCACGTCGTTGTGGCCGACCTCCGGCCGTCTGACCTGCGTCAAGGTCAATCCCGGTCCGGGCTCCAGCTTCGCGAGCGCCTTCATCGGCTATCCGCCTCCTCGCAATTCATCGAATCGCGCCAAGCGTGCGACCAACGTTGACGAATGCCGCGACCGCGCAATCGATTTGATCCTTCGAGTGCGCGGCGCTCATCTGCGTTCGGATACGCGCCTTGCCCTTCGGGACAACGGGATATGAAAAGCCGATGACATAGATGCCCTTCGCGAGCAGCGCGTCGGCCATTCGCGTCGCAAGCGCCGCATCGCCGAGCATCACGGGGATAATCGGATGATTGCCCGGAACAAGATCGAAGCCAGCGTCCGCCATGCCACGACGAAAACGTTCGCCGTTGCCCTGAAGCCGACGCCGCAAGTGCTCGCCCTCGGCGCTGCTCAACAAATCGAGCACCGCCAGCGTCGCGGCGACGATCGGCGGTGCGACCGAATTCGAGAAGAGATACGGGCGCGAGCGTTGCCGCAAAAGGTCGATGATCGCCTTGCGTCCCGAGGTGTAGCCGCCCGACGCGCCGCCAAGCGCCTTGCCGAGCGTTCCAGTCAAAATATCGATGCGGCCCTCAACCCCACAAAGTTCCGGCGTCCCACGGCCGCCTTCGCCGACGATGCCGACTGCGTGCGAATCGTCGACCATCACGAGCGCGCGGTAACGTTCGGCGAGATCGCAAATCGCCCGCAGATTGGCGATGATGCCGTCCATCGAGAACACGCCGTCGGTCGCGATCAGCTTGAAGCGCGCGTCCGCCGCATCCGCTTCGGCGAGGCGCGCCTCGAGATCGGCCATGTCGTTGTTGCGATAGCGGAAGCGCTTTGCCTTGCATAGGCGAATGCCGTCGACGATGCTCGCGTGATTGAGCTCGTCGCTGATAACTGCGTCTTCCTCGCCTAGCAGGGTCTCGAACAATCCCCCGTTCGCATCGAAGCAGCTCGAATAGAGGATCGTGTCGTCGGTGCCCAGGAACCTCGTGATGGCGTCTTCGAGCGCCTTGTGCACGGTTTGCGTGCCGCAGATAAAGCGCACCGATGCCATACCGAACCCGAACTCGTCCAGACCCTTCTTGGCGGCGGCGATCAGTCGCTCGTCGTCGGCGAGGCCGAGATAGTTGTTCGCACAGAAGTTGATGACATCCTGGCCATCTGCCAGACGAATCTCGGCCGCCTGCGGGCTGCCGATCACGCGCTCGGTCTTGTAGAAGCCGTCCGCGCGGATGCGTTGGAGCGTGTCCCGGGCGAATTGTTCGTAATCGTTTTGCATCGTTAGGCGAAAGTGTGCAATCGAGGCAAGAGCTTGCGCACCCTTCGCGACTCTGCCGGCGAGAATGAGCGCTCATTCTAGTCTCTCCCTTTTGGCTCCTTTGCCGATTCAGCCGCTCCTCCCTTAATATGGACGGCGTGCAAACGCGCCGGTGAAGCGCGCTAATTCCGAAAATCAGTGCCAGAGATCAATTGGAAAAGCATCTCTGGCACCAATTCGAATTACATCTCTGGCACCAATTGCGACCATGACCCGTATCGCCGTCCTTGACGATTGGCAGAACGTCGCGACGTCGAGCGCCGACTGGTCGACGCTCGAAGCGCGAGGCGACGTCCGCTTCTTCCACGACCCATTCGCGAGCGAGGACGACGCGGCGCGGGCGCTCGCGGATTTCGACATCGTGCTCGCGACGCGCGAGCGGACGCCATTCCCGCGATCGCTCGTCGAGCGCCTGCCGAAGCTTCGCATGTTCTCGTTGACCGGCGCGCGGGCGGGACTGATCGACATCGCGGCGCTCCAGGCACGCGGCGTGATCGTCTGCTACACCGGCGGCGGGCCGTCTCACCATAGCACGGCCGAGATTGCGGTTGGACTGATGCTCGCCGCCGCTCGACGCATTCCGCAAGCTGACGCCGCCGTTCGCGCCGGACATTTCCAGCGCGGCACGCAAGCGGGCTTCGTGCTCGCAAGGAAGACCATCGGGCTGATCGGACTCGGCCGCATCGGCACGCTGATGGCGACGTACTGCAACGCGCTCGGCATGCGTGTGCTCGCGTGGAGTGCGAACCTCACCGACGAGCGCGCCAAGGCGGCAAACGCCACGCGAACGGAGAAGGAAGCGCTGCTCGCGGCATCCGACGTCGTGAGCCTCCATCTCGTGCTCTCGGATCGCACGCGCGGCACGCTCGGCGCGTCCGATCTCGCACGGATGAAACCAGGTGCAATCCTCGTCAACACGGCGCGCGCCGCGCTCGTCGACGAGAAGGCGCTGATCGATGCGGTCACGTCCGGACGCATTTTCGCGGCGCTCGACGTCTTTCACCGCGAGCCGCTCCCGCTCGATGATCCGCTCGTTCGCTGTCCGAACACCGTGCTCACGCCGCATCTCGGTTACAGCGCGCTCGACGTTTATGCCGAGTACTATTCGCATCTCGTGGAGAACGCGCTCGCGTTCCTCGACGGCAAACCAATTCGCGTGCTCGGTCCAGAAACACCCGCGCACTGAAACACGATGAATCCCGCCAACATCGCGCAAGCCGTCGCATCGCTCATGCATGCACGCCAAAGCGGCGAATTGCTCGAAGGACTTCCCGCCAATTGCCGTCCGCGCGACGTGCCCGAAGCGCACGCGATCCAGGACGCGCTCGTGGCAGCGCTGGGCGAGACGGTCGCGGGCTGGAAAGTCGGTGCGCGTCAGGACGGCACGGTCGTTCGCGGCGCAATCGTCGCGTCGCGCGTTATCCCGAACGGCGGCAGCATCGCATCGTCGAAGGTCCCGCTTCGTGGCGTCGAAGCGGAGATTGCGTTTCGCTTCGAGCGCGACCTGCCGCCGCGCGATCGCGCTTACGACTACGGCGAGATCGCGTCAGCCGTCGTTGCGCTTCCCGCGATCGAGATCGTCGATTCGCGCTATCGCGATTATGAGCACGCGCCGTTTCTCGAACGCGTCGCCGACTTCGTCTCGAGCGGCGCTTTCGTACCGGGCGCAATACAGCCGCGCTGGCGCGACTTCGATCTCGCCAACCTCGACGCGCGCCTCGAATTCGACGGTGCGCTCGTCGTGCGCCGCACGGGTGGCCATCCCGCCGGCGATCCGCTTCTCCCCGCGGTCGATCTCGTCAACGACCTGCGGCGCGAGAACGGCGTGCGCGCGGGCACGCTGATGACGACCGGCACGTTCACCGGCTTGAGCATCGCGAAGCCCGGACAGCGCGCAAAAGCAGTATTCGAGGGGTTCGGAACCGCCGAGGTGTGGTTCGCCGCGTAAGGCGGAACGCGTCGCGCGCGAGGCCCCGATGCTTCGCGCGCGACGCCGGCGCCGGTTCCAATTTAACGCTGGTGCTCTTCCTTGCCGTTGTGGCCGCTCTGGCCGCCGTGCGGTTGCCCCTGCCCCTGCGGATGCTGACCGCCCTGCACCTGCATTTGCTGATGCATCTGCCCCTGCTGGTACATCTGCGCCTGCGGATTCATCGGACCCTGCTGCGGCGGATGTCCTTGCTGATACGTCTTCGCCTGCGGGTGCCCTTGTCCCTGCTGCACCTGCCCTTGCTGGTACATCTGCGTTTGTGAATGCATCTGCGACTGGCCTTGCGGCACCATCTTCATCTGCGCCTGATTTTGCGGCGCCATCTTCATCTGCCCCTGCGACTGCGTGTGTGCGCGGAACTCCGCCTGCGACTGCGTCTGGCCTTGCATGCGCAGGTTCGGATTCGCGACCGCCTGCTGCGAAAAGCTTTTCATCGACGCCTGATTCGTGCCCGCCGACGATTGCGGTCGCATCGTCGCTGCCATCGTGGGATGCCCGCCGTTGACCGACGCGAACATCGCGCGATTCGTGCTCGCCGCACGCTCGTGGTTGGCCTGCGCGGCGACGAGACCGGTGTGGCGATCGCGCTCGGCGATGCGCTCCGCGGAGGTCGGTTGCGCGACGACGCCGTTCGGGCCGTTGAAGCTCACGCGCGTGACTGACTTTTCGACGATCGTCTGGTTGTAGACGCGCACGTTGGTGATATGGACGTTGTTGACGCTGCGGTTGTAGTAGAAGACCCCGCCGTCCCAACGACCGCCGTAGTAACCCACGCCGGTGTAGCCGTAGCCGTAATTGATGCCGCCGTAGAAGCCCACGTGCGGGCCCCAGTAACCGGGGTGCCACCAATACAAACCGTTGCTCCACGCCCAGTAACCTGGCGTCCAAAGCGCGCCGACGTACGGCGCAAGCACCCACGTGCCCGGCACCCAGTAGTAGCCCTCGGGCGCCCAGGCCCAATAGCCCGGCGTCCATATGTAGCCCGGGCCGGGAATCGGCGGCTGCTCGTAGACCGGAAGTTCCGGCGGCACGAGATTCACCGACAGGTACACCTGTGCGCGCGTCGCGCCCGGCGATGCCAGCGCAACGACGACGATCAACACGACGACGAGACGCGCAAAGGCTGCGCGCATGCGCGTTGCTTTCATGATGCCTCCCTGCAGGCCGGATCTGCCGGCGAAACGCTCGATCGACGCTTGGCGCGCGATTCTACGCTTCAAAAGAACAGCGAAGCGAACATGGCGACGACCGCGACGCCCATCAGCGCCGTCGCGATCCAACCGAGGCGATGCAACCTGCGCTTGATCGCGTACGGACCCATGATGTCGGGGCGCACCGCCATGCGCATCATTACGGCCATGATCGGCACCGCGATGATGCCGTTCAGCACCGCCGACCAGATGAGCGCGCGAATCGGGTCGACGGACGAGAAGTCGATGCCGGCGCCAAGCAGCGTCGCGAACGTGATGATGCCGTAGAAGCCCTTCGCCTCGAGCGGCTCGAGGCCGAGGCCGATCGGCCATTGCATTGCCTCGGCGACCGCATAAGCGGCCGATCCCGCGAGCACGGGAATCGCAAGCAGGCCCGTGCCGATGATCCCCGCCGCGAACAGCGTGAACGCGAGATTGCCCGCGAGGGGTTTGAGCGCCTGCGCCGCCTGCGCCGACGTCTGGATGTCGGTGATGCCCGCATCGTGCAGCGTGACGGCGGTCGTCAGCATGATCGCGAACGCGATCGCGTTCGAAAAGATCATTCCGAACCACGTGTCGATCGTGATCCTGCGCAAATGCGCGCGCGCACCCCTGCCCGATCGTCGCAGCGGCTTCGCGCCACGCGTCGCGCGCTGCTCCTCTACTTCCTGCGATGCCTGCCAGAAGAATAGATACGGCGAGATCGTCGTGCCGAGCACGCCGACGAGCAGCATCAGGTATTCCTTCGTCAACTCGAGCGGCGGGATCAAGGTGGCCGCGACAAGCTTTGCCCACGGGATGTCGACGGTGAGCAGCACGCCTACGTACGCGAAGAGCGTGAGCGTCAGCCACTTGAGGATCGGTGCGAGATAGCGATACGGAATGAAGAGCTGCATCAGCAGCGCCAGCACGCCGAAGAACAGCGCATGCCCGTGCTGCGGCCCATTCACGATGATAAGCTGCAGCGCCTCGCCCATCGCGCCAAGATCCGCGGCGATGTTGATCGTGTTCGCCACGAGCAGGAGCGACACGATGAACCACAACAGCCAGCGCGGATAGTGATCGCGGATGTTCCGCGCAATGCCGTGACCGGTGACGCGGCCGATGCGCGCGCTGACGACCTGGATGCCGACCATCAGCGGCGTCGTGAGGAAGACGCTCCACAGCATGCCGAGGCCGAACTGCGCCCCGGCCTGCGAATACGTCGCGATGCCGCTCGGGTCGTCGTCCGCGGCGCCGGTGATGAGGCCGGGGCCGAGCCGGTCGAGGAATTGCTGGACGCGCTTGATCATGAAGGCGCCCGCACAACCGGTGGCTGCCGGCGGGCGCCGGAGTATAGCAGCGGGGTCAATCAGTGCAATGATTCATCGCCATGCCGAATCGACGCGAGCTTCTGCGCTTTGCCGGCGCGACGCCGTTTCTGCGAATGCGCAACGCATCCGCATCGTATGCGCGCCCGGGCCACGCATCCTGGCCGTCGCCTTCGCAATGGGCGGCGCTCGACCGTCGCGTCGAAGGACGCCTGATCGAAGCTCATTCGCCGCTCGAGCTGTGCGCGAACGACAGCGACAACGCGGCCTGCCGCGCGCTCTTCGCTCGACTCAAGAATCCGTACTACGTTCGCGACGAGCCTGCGCTCACCCAGACGCTCGGGTGGATCGATGCGTGGACCAGCGCGCCCAGTCCGTATGCAATTGCCGCGACGAAGCCCGCGCACGTCGTCGCCGCCGTGGATTTCGCACGCACGCATCGTGTGCGTCTCGCGGTCCGGGGCGGCGGACATTCGTACCAGGGCACGTCGAACGCGCCCGATTCGCTGCTCGTCTGGACGCGCTACATGGACGGCATCGGGCTTCACGATGCATTCGTGCCCCGCGGATGCGAACGCGTCGGGCCACCGGCGCCGGCCGTGTCGATCGGCGCGGGCGCGATCTGGATGCATGCCTACGAAGCGGTCACGACGAAGGCCGGCCGTTACGTGCAGGGCGGCGGCTGCGCGACCGTGGGCGTCGCAGGACTCGTGCAGAGCGGCGGCTTCGGCAGCTTCTCGAAGAATTTCGGGATCGCCGCCGCGGGCCTGCTCGAAGCGGAAGTCGTCACCGCGGACGGCGCGATCCGCGTCGTGAATGCCTGCCGCCATCCCGACCTGTTCTGGGCGCTACGCGGCGGCGGCGGAGCAACGTACGGCATCGTCACGCGGCTCACGCTTCGCACACATGAATTGCCAACGTACTTCGGTGGCGCATTCGGCACGATCGAAGCGACGTCGGACACCGCCTTTCGCGAATTGATCTCGCGCTTCCTCGCGTTCTATCGCGAGCGGCTTTTCAATGCGCACTGGGGCGAGCAGGTCACGTTCTCGCCCGCGCGGCAGCTCCGCATCGCCATGGTGTTCCAGGGACTCGATCGCCGACAGGCGATGCAGGTCTTTGATCCGTTCGTCGCGTCGATTAAGCGCGAACCGCAAAGCTTCGCGATTCGCGAACCGCTTGCGATCGCGGCGATCCCGGCGCGGAATTTCTGGGACCCCGCGTTCCTTCGCGCCCGCTATCCGTCGCTTGTCGTCCCCGACGATCGCGAAGGCGCATCGCCCGATGACATTCTTTGGCGCGGCGATCAGCACCAGGTCGCGCAATACCTGCACGGCTACACGTCAACGTGGCTGCCCGCTTCGCTGCTGCGCGAGGACGCGCATGGGCGTCTCGTCGACGCCTTGCTTGCCGCGGCACGGCACTGGTCGGTCGATCTTCATTTCAGCAAGGGACTCGCGGGTGCGCCCGCCGACGCGATCGACGCCGCGAAGCGGACGGCGATGAACCCGGCGGTGCTCGACGCATTCGCGCTCGCGATCGTGTCCGGTGGAGAACCGCCCGCGTATCCAGGCATCTTCGGACACGCGCCCGACGTGCGACGCGCGCGCGAGGACGCCCAGCGCATTCAGGCTGCGACCGCGCAATTGCGCCGCAACGTGCCGGATCCCGGCTCGTATCTCTCGGAGAGCGATTACTTCGAGAGCGACTGGCAGCGCGTCGTCTTCGGGCGGCACTACGCGCGGCTCCGCGCGATCAAGGCGCGCTACGATCCGCACGGCCTCTTCACCGTGCATCACGGCGTGGGGAGCGATCGTATGCCTACGACGTGAATCGCCGATGCGTCGCGATGTCGTCGGGTCGAACCCCGGCGATCGCTGCCGCTGCCAGCTTGAAGAAGCGGACGAGCTTCGCGTCCTTCATGTCCCAGTAGTCCCCGCGGTGAACGTCGATGCGGACCATTCCGAGATTCGCATCGTCCGGCCCGTTCGGATAGAAGACGCCCGCGCTCGCCGACCATATCTCGCGGGCTTTGCGCGGATCGTGCAGCACGTCCGCCACGCCGGTCAGGGACGCGTAGAGCTCCTTCTCCTGATTCACGAATAGCATCTGCACGCGGGAATCGCGTCGGATGTCGCCGGCGATATCACCGTCGATTTCGGTGAACAGCCACACGCGTCCTTCGGGCTCGATGCTGACCGGCATGACGGGACGCGCGATCGGCGTTGCGTCGACACCCTGCGTGCTCAGCATGGCGACGCGCTCGTCGGCAAGGCGCTTCCAAAGTTCGCGCCGGTCGTCTGCATCGGCTGATGCGACGCTGCCCTCGTCGCCGCTCATTGCGAACGTCTTCTCAATACGCGAGCGTCGCCTGCCGCTCGATCGCGCAATCGACGACGGTCAGCGCCGTCATGTTGACGATACGCCGAACCGTGGCCGACGGCGTCAGGATGCATGCGGGCTTCGCGACGCCAAGCAAGATCGGACCCAGCGTCACGCCGGCACCGGAGGCCACCTTCAGCAGGTTGAACGAGATGTTCGCGGCGTCGAGCGTCGGCATGATCAAGAGATTCGCGTCGCCGGTCAGACGCGAATTCGCTAGCGCCGTATTGCGCACGACCTCCGAAAGCGCGGCATCGCCATGCATCTCGCCATCGATCTCGAGATCGCCGGCGCGCTCGCCAATGATCGCGAGGGCGTCGCGCATCTTGCACGCCGAAGCATGGTTGCTCGTGCCGAACGACGAGTGCGACAACAGCGCGGCCTTGGGCGTGATGCCGAAGCGGCGAATCTCGTCGGCGCACAGGATCGCGATCTCCGCGATCTGCTCGGGCGTCGGATCGTAATTGACGTAGGTGTCGGCGATGAAAACCGTTCGCGTTGGGAGAATCACCGCGTTCATCGCCGCGTACGTGCATACGCCAACGCGACGGCCGATCACCTGATCGACATAGTGCAGATGCTCGGCGTGCGTGCCGATCGTTCCGCACACCATGCCGTCCGCGTCGCCGCGGTGGATCATCATCGCGCCGATCAGCGTCAGGCGCTGGCGCATCTCGATCTGCGCCTGCGCCTGCGATACGCCCTTTCGCTCCGTCAGCGCGTAGTAGTTCATCCAATAATCGCGGTAGCGGTCGTCGTGCTCGGGATTGATCGTCTCGAAGTGCTGGCCGGACTTGATGCGAAGCCCGAAACGCTCGATGCGCCGTTCGAGCACCGCGGGGCGACCGACGAGGATCGGCTTCGCAAGACCCTCGTCGACGACGACCTGGACGGCGCGAAGCACGCGCTCGTCCTCGCCTTCCGCGTAGACGATTCGCTTCGGCGCGTTCTTCGCCGCGCTGAAGATCGGCTTCATCAAAAGGCCCGAGTGATAGACGAAGCTCGTGAGGCGCGCGCGGTACGCGTCGAAGTCCTCGATCGGCCGCGTCGCGACGCCCGATTCCATCGCGGCCTTCGCCACGGCGGGGGCGATCATCACGATGAGCCGCGGATCGAATGGTCGCGGGATCAGGTACTCGGGCCCGAAGGGAAGCGTCTCGTGCAAGTTGTACGCGCTCGCGACGATGTCCGATTGCTCGATCGTCGCGAGGTCCGCGATCGCGCGCACGCACGCAAGCTTCATCGCCTCGTTGATCGTGGTCGCGCCGACGTCGAGCGCACCGCGAAAGATGAACGGGAAGCAGAGGACGTTGTTGACTTGGTTCGGAAAGTCCGAGCGTCCGGTCGCGATCACGGCATCAGGCCGCGCGGCCTTCGCGACGTCGGGCATTATCTCGGGCTCCGGATTCGCGAGCGCGAGGATCAGCGGCCGATCGGCCATCGATGCAAGCCACTCGGGCTTCAGCACGCCGCCCGCCGACAGTCCGAGGAAGACGTCGGCGCCGGGAAGGATCTCTTTGAGCGTTCGCGCCGACGTCGGCTGCGCATACCGCGCCTTGTTCTCGTCCATCTCCTCGGTGCGGCCCGCGTAGACGACACCTTTGATGTCGGAGACGAAAATGTTCTGACGCCGAACGCCCAGCACGACGAGCAGATCGAGGCACGCGAGCGCCGCCGCGCCCGCCCCCGAGCACACGAGCTTTACGTCCTCGAATTTCTTGCCGACGACTCGCAGCCCGTTGAGAATCGCCGCGGCGACGATGATCGCCGTGCCGTGCTGATCGTCGTGGAACACCGGAATCTTCATCCGCTCGCGACATTTGCGCTCGATGTAGAAGCATTCCGGCGCCTTGATGTCCTCGAGGTTGATGCCGCCGAACGTCGGCTCGAGCGCGCAGATCATGTCGACGAGCTTGTCTGGATCGCGCTCAGCAAGCTCGATGTCGAAGCAGTCGAGCGCCGCGAACTTCTTGAACAGCACCGCCTTGCCTTCCATCACCGGTTTGCCGGCGAGCGGGCCGATGTCGCCCAGGCCCAGCACGGCCGTGCCGTTCGTCACCACGCCAACCAGGTTGCCGCGCGCGGTGAGCGTCGACGCTTCGTGCGGATCGCGCGCGATCTCGTCGCACGCGGCTGCGACACCCGGCGTATAAGCGAGCGCAAGGTCGCGCTGGTTGGTGAGCTGCTTCGTCGGCAGAAGCGAAATCTTCCCCGCCGGCTGCCGGCGGTGGTATGCGAGCGCATCCTCGCGAATGTTGTTGTGCTGATCGGACATTGTCTAATGGCCCTCGGTCGATGCCCCGTCGCCCCTTGTTCATCATACCGCCGCGCGAGGCACGCCTAGTACCGACGCCGGCTCGCGACGCGTCGCTATAATGCGCGGGCCCGGCAGCTCGAATGCATAAGCCGCGCGCGATGATCGCGCTGCATTCGTTTCTCGCGCGCGCCATGCTCGCCGCGTAATCCAGGCCGGACTCGCCTTCGATGCCCTCCGTCGCCCTTTTCTGGATCGTCGCGCTGCTGCTCGCCGCCGGCACGGCGGCCGCGCTCGTGTGGCCGCTTCTGCGCGCACGCCCGCAAGCGCCCGTTGAGGACGAAGCGCTCGCTACCGACGTCTATCGCGATCAGAAGCGACAACTGGATGACGAGCTCGCGGCGGGTGCGATCACGCGCACCGAGCGCGACGCGCAACTCGACGAGCTCGCCGCCCGACTTTCGGCGGAGCTCGCATCAGCGCCCGCGACCGTGCCGCGCGGCTCGCCGCGGACGTCGTACGTCGCCGCGCTGATCCTGGTCGCCGCGATCCCGGCAACGGCGCTCGTGCTTTATGCGACATTCGGCGATCCCGGCATCTTTCGCGAGCAGGCGCAGGCGAGCGAGCGACAGAAGATGTCGGCGCAGGAAGTCGTCGCGCTCGTCGACAAGCTCGCGACGCGGATGAAGGAGCATCCCGAGGATCCGACCGGCTGGCGGCTCCTCGCGCGTTCGTACACGGCGCTCGGCAAGTTTCAAGACGCGGTCGCCGCGTTCAAGGAAGCCGCGGCGCGCGGTCCCGCCGATGCATCGCTCTACGCCGACTGGGCAGACGCGCTCGCGATGCAAAACCGTTCGCTCGAAGGCGAGCCATCGAAGCTCATCGAGCGTGCGCTCGCACTCGATCCCGCGCAACCGAAGGCATTGTCGCTCGCGGCAACCGCCGCACTCGAGCGCAAGGATTACGATCGTGCGATCGACGAGTGGCGCAAGCTCAAGGTGCAGATGCCGCCGGGCAGCGACGAGGCGAGAGACATCGACGCGATGATCGCGGAAGCCAATGCAGCGCGTGGCGGCGCGCGCATGCCGGCGACGAGTGCGGAAAGCCCCGCGATCACCGGCCGCGTCACCGTTGATCCGAAGCTGCGCGATCGCGTTGGCGCGAACGATACGCTCTTCATCTTTGCGCGCGCCGCGAATGGTCCGCGCATGCCGCTCGCCGTCGTGCGCGCGAATGCAAGCGAGCTGCCACGCGAATTTCGCCTCGACGATTCGATGGCGATGACGCCCGCGGGGCGATTGTCGGCGGCGAAAGATGTCGTTGTCCAGGCGCGAATCTCGAAGAGCGGCAGCGCGACGCCTTCGCCCGGCGATCTTCAGGGAACGAGCGACGTCATTGCGCCGGGCACGCATGGCGTGTCGATCGTGATCGACGACGTCGTGAGATAGATGAACGCCTCCCACGCTTGCTTGTGCGGCTACGCCGCATCCAGCTTCGCGGGACCAGCCTTCGGCTGTCCTACGGCCTTCGGCCTTGTCGCTCGCTGCCCCCCAATGAGGGCGCGGTCGATGGCTTGGGGCAGCCCGGCGCCACTGACGTGATGCCATCGAACGGCCCGCTCGAGGCAAGGCGTTTGTCCGCGAAGCGCGGCTACGCGACGCTTTTCACCGGCGTCGACTTTTCGGTGGATGCGGGCGAAGCGCTTGTCGTCACCGGACCCAATGGCAGCGGAAAGACGACGCTGCTTCGCATCGTCGCCGGACTTGCGGCGCCGGTCGAAGGCGAGATCCGCTGGCGCAACGAGACGATGCGACCGCTCGATGCGCGAATGCGCGCGTGTGTCGCATTCAATGGGCATCCGTTCGCGCTCAAGGATGAGCTCACCGCGTTCGAGAATCTCGCGTTCTGGATCGATCTGCACGATCGACGCGCACCGCACGCGCGGATCGCGGGCGCGCTCGATGCGGTCGCGCTCGGATCGCGTCGGTCGCTGCCGGTGCGCGCGCTTTCGCAGGGACAACGACGGCGCATCGCGCTCGCACGGCTTGCGCTCGTCGATCGGCCGCTGTGGCTGCTCGACGAACCGTTGACGGCGCTCGACGCAGACGCGATCCGTATCCTCGGCGATCTGGCCGACGCGCATCTCGCGAAGGGCGGCATCGTCATGGCTGCCTCGCATCAGCCGCTGTCGTTCGCGGAGCGCATGCAAACGCTGGCGCTTTCGCCCGCACGATGACGCCGTTGCGCGACGACGCCGCTTCGACGATCGGCGCACTGGCGACCGACACGCACCGCGAGCGCCCCGTGGAGCACGACGATGACATTCTTGCCGCGATCCGCTGGTCGCTCGTGCGCGATCTTCGCATCGCGCTGCGTTCCAAAGGGGAACTCGGCGTCGAGCTTCTGTTCTACGTGATCGTCGTCTCGCTGTTTCCGCTGGCAACGTCACCGTCGCGCGATGTGCTCGCGACGCTCGGACCCGGCGTAATCTGGACGGCGGCGCTCCTTGCATCGCTTTTGTCGCTCGCGCGTCTCTTCGCGTCCGACTTCCGCGACGGCACGCTCGAGCAGATCGCGCTGTCGAAGCGACCGCTGGCAGCGCTCGTGTCCGGTAAAATGGCGGCTCACTGGCTCACCACGGGATTGCCGGTGGCGCTCCTGGCGCCGCTTCTCGGCGCGCAATACGGGCTCGATGCACCGGTGCTCGGCATGCTCGCGGCGTCGCTTGTGATCGGCACGCCGGTCCTGTCGTTGCTCGGCGGCGTAGGCGCTGCGCTGACGCTTGGCGCGCGCGGCGGCGCAAGCCTTCTCGCGCTGCTCGTGCTGCCGCTGTACGTGCCGGTGCTGATCTTCGGTGCGGGCGCCGTCGACGCCGTGCGCGCGGGCGTTTCCGCGGCGGCGCAGCTTTCGTTGCTCGCCGCCGGATTGCTGATCGCGCTCGTTGGCGTGCCGTTCGCCGTGGCAGCAGCGGTGCGCATTGCGCTCGACTGATTCATCGATGCTAGTCAACTGGTTCCGTCTCGCCTCGCCGGTCTCGTTCTATCCGATCGCGGGACGCTGGTGTTATGTGTTCGCGGTACTGGCGGCGCTTTTCGCCGGTGCGGGCCTCGTCATCGGTCTCTTCATCGCGCCGACCGACGCGACGCAGGGCGATGCGTATCGCATCATCTTCATTCACGTGCCGACCGCGTGGATGGCGATGTTCATCTATGTCGTCATGGCGGGGTGGAGCGCCGCGGCGCTCGGCTTCAACACGCGATTGTCGGCGATGATGGTGCAGGCGCTCGCGCCCACCGGCGCGCTGATGGCCGCGCTCGCGCTCTGGACCGGCGCATTCTGGGGCCGCCCGACGTGGGGGACGTACTGGGCGTGGGACGCGCGTATGACGTCGACGCTGATCCTGCTTTTCCTCTATCTCGGCGTCATTGCGTTGCGCTCGGCGATCGACGATCCGCGCCGTGCCGATCGCGCGTGCGCGGTGCTGGCGCTCGTCGGTGCGGTCAATGTGCCGATCATCTATTTCTCGGTGCAGTGGTGGAACACGCTGCATCAGGGCGCCTCGATCAGCATGACCGCGGCGCCGAAGATGGCGATGATCATGTTCGCCGGCATCCTGGTCATGACCGCTGCGGCGTGGTGCTACTCGATCGCCGTCGTGCTCGCACGCGTGCAGGCGATCATCGTCGAGCGCGAGCGCGGCGCAGCATGGCTCGAATCGCTGATCGACTGGCGGGCGGGAGCGCGCGCCGCATGAAACGACCCCCACGCTCGCTGTGCTCGCTGCCCCCCGAGGGGGCCCAGTCAGTTGCTCGGGGCGGCCCTTCGCACTGACATGACGGATTTCTTCGCGATGGGCGGCTATGCGTGGTACGTATGGATGGCGTACGGCGCGGTCGCGCTCGCGATCGGCGTCGAGATCGTCGTCGTACGGGCGCGACGCAGGCGTGCATTCGAGCAATTGCGGATGTCGGTCAATGAAACGGCGGGCTCGCCGTCGATGATGCGCGCGGAGAGATCGCGATGAAGGCGCGCCATCGCCGCTTCGCGTGGATCGGCGCCGGCTTCGTCGCGCTGTGCGTGGCCGTCGCGCTCGTGCTGAACGCATTCCGCTCGAACCTCGTGTTCTTCTTCACGCCGTCGCAGGTCGTCGCGAAGGAAGCGCCGGTCTCGCGGCCGTTTCGCATCGGCGGCCTCGTCGAGAAAGGAAGCCTCACGCGCGATCCGAACTCGCTGACCGTGCATTTCCGTGTCACCGATACCGCGCAGACGATCAACGTGACGTACACCGGATTGCTGCCCGACTTGTTCAAGGAGGGCAAGGGCGTCGTCGCGCAGGGAACGCTTGCCCCCGATGGATCGTTCCACGCGAGCGAAGTGCTCGCGAAGCACGACGAGAATTACATGCCGCCGGCGGCCAAGGATGCGATCGATCAGGCGCACCGACAGAAGCCGATGACGATGTCGAGCATGGCCAAGTGATCCCTGAAATCGGCCATTTCGCGCTGATCCTCGCGCTGCTTGTTGCGCTCGCGCAGGGGATCGTGCCGATGCTCGGCGCGGCGAAGCGCGATGGCGCGCTGATGAGCGTCGCGGTGCCCGCCGCGCGCGCGCAGTTCGCGCTGGTCGCGATCGCGTTCGCGTGCCTCGCCTATGCGTTCGTCACGAGCGACTTCTCGGTCGCCAACGTCGCGCGCAATTCGAACTCGCACCTGCCGCTGCACTACCGTTTCGCTGCCACGTGGGGCTCGCACGAAGGGTCGTTGCTGTTGTGGTCGCTGATGCTCGCCGGCTGGGGATTCGCGGTCACGCTCTTCTCGCGCCATCTTCCGCAGACGCTTCGCGCGCGCGTGCTTGCCGTGATGGGGCTCGTTGCGATCGGCTTTCTCTCGTTCCTGCTCGCGACGTCGAATCCGTTCGCGCGTCTGTTTCCTGTTCCTGCCGAGGGCAGCGACCTCAATCCGCTGCTGCAGGACCCCGGCATGGTCGTTCATCCGCCGATGCTCTACATGGGCTATGTGGGCTTCTCCGTCGCGTTCGCGTTCGCGATCGCCGCGCTGATCGGCGGACGGCTCGATGCGGCGTGGGCGCGCTGGTCGCGGCCGTGGACGACCGTTGCATGGGGATTTCTGACGATCGGCATCATGCTCGGCAGCATGTGGGCCTATTACACGCTCGGCTGGGGGGGCTGGTGGTTCTGGGATCCGGTCGAGAACGCGTCGTTCATGCCGTGGCTCGTCGGCACGGCGCTCATCCATTCGCTCGCGGTGACCGAAAAGCGCGGCGCATTCCGAAGCTGGACCGTGCTGCTCGCGATCATGGCGTTCTCGCTGTCGCTCGTCGGCACGTTCCTCGTGCGCTCGGGCGTGCTGACGTCGGTGCACGCGTTCGCCACCGATCCGGCGCGTGGCGTCTTCATCCTCGCATTTCTCACGATCGTCATCGGCGGCTCGCTCGCGCTCTATGCAGCGCGCGCGGGCGCCGTCGGCGGAGGCGGCGACTTCGCGATCGTCTCGCGCGAATCGCTGCTTCTCGGCAACAACGTTTTGCTCGTCGTTGCAATGGCGAGCGTGCTGCTCGGCACGCTTTATCCGCTGATGATCGACGCGCTCGGCGTCGGCAAGATCTCGGTCGGGCCGCCCTACTTCGACACCGTGTTCTATCCGTTGATGGCGCCGCTCGTGTTCCTGCTCGGCGTCGGGCCGATGGCCGCATGGCGCAAGGCGCGCGTGCCCGACCTGTGGACGCGGTTGCAATGGGCGGCGTACGTCGCACTCGCGACGGCGGTGCTTGCTCCCTTCGCGATGGGGAGATGGAAGCCGCTCGTCGCCTTCGGCCTTCTGATGGCGGCGTGGATCGCGGCGGCGACGCTTACCGTCCTCGTGCAGCGATTTCGCAACGCCCCGCAGCGTGGTTTCGCGGACAAGCTTCGCGCGAACGCGCCCGCGTGGTACGGCATGCTGCTCGCGCATTTCGGCGTCGCGGTGTTCATCGCCGGCGTCACGCTGGTGAAGGGTTACGAGGTCGAGCGCGACGTGCGCCTCGATGTCGGACAGAGCGTCGACGTTGCCGGCGACACGTACACGTTCCGCGGCGTCACGCAGGCGCCGGGACCGAACTACGACGCGACGATCGGCATGTTCGAGGTCACGCACGGTGGACGAAGCGTCGCGATGCTCTCGCCGCAGAAGCGCGCCTATCGCGCTTCCGGTCAGGTGATGACCGAGGCATCGATCCAGTCGCGCATCGGCGGCGATCGCTACGTATCGCTTGGCGAGCCGGTCAGCGACAAGGGCATCGCCGGCGCATGGGCGGTGCGCATCTACGTGAAGCCGTTCGTCGACTGGATCTGGGCGGGTTGCTTCCTGATGGCGCTCGGCGGCTTCTGCGCGGTTGCCGATCGACGTTACCGGCTCGCCGTGCGCAAGCGGTTCGACGCGGCGATTGCCGCGATGTCCCGAGCTTGAGATGAACGACCCCCACGCTCGCTTCGCTCGCTGCCTCCAAGGGGGGCGCAATCCGCGGCTTGGGACGGCCCGGCGCCACTGAGATGCCGCTCGCCAAATCGCTCCGCTGGTCGCTGCCGCTCATCATCTTCGCGATCGTCCTCGCGTTCCTGTTCGTCGGGCTGTTTCATGATCCGCGTGAAGTGCCTTCGCCGCTGATCGGCAAGCCGGCGCCGCAATTCTCGCTCGCGAAGCTGCATCAACCGAGCGAGCGCCTGACCACGGCCGACATGCGCGGACAGGTGTGGCTCCTGAACGTGTGGGCGTCGTGGTGCATCTCGTGCCGCGTCGAGCATCCGCTGCTCGTCGAGCTCGCGAAGGCCAAGGTCGTCCCGGTGATCGGCCTTGCCTACAAGGACAACCCGCAGGACGGCCTTGCATGGCTCGAAACCAACGGCGATCCGTACCGGATGTCGATCGTCGATCGCGACGGTCGCGTCGGCATCGACTTCGGCGTCTACGGCGTGCCCGAGACGTTCGTCATCGACAAGGCGGGCATCATCCGCTACAAGCAGATCGGACCGCTGACCGCACAGGCGCTCGACGAGAAGATCCTGCCGCTCGTACGCAAGCTGCAGACGTCATGAACCTGCCACGCCGCGGCGCGTGGATCGCCTGCTTTGCGATTATCTTCGTCGTCGCCTTTTCGTCGCAGGCCTTGGCCGACGACGCGCTCGACGCGCGCCTGAAATCGCTCGAATCGCAGCTTCGCTGCCTCGTCTGCCAGAACCAGACGCTCGCGGAGAGCGAAGCGCCGCTTGCGGCCGATTTGCGGAAGGAAGTGCGCGAGCTTGCCGTCGCCGGCAAGAGCGACGACGACATCCGAGCCTATCTCGTCGCGCGCTACGGCGATTTCGTCCTCTACAAGCCGCCGCTCGAGCCGATCACGTGGCTTTTGTGGTTCGGCCCGTTCGTGCTGCTTGGCGCGGCGGCGGCAACGTGGTGGCGCGTGCTTCGGGCGAGAAACCGTGCCCCGATCGATGGCGCGCCGCGCAACGGCACGACGAGCGTTTCGGTTGCCCGCGCCCGGGAGCTTCTCGATGACTGACCCCAGCCGCTGAATCTTCGCCGATACGACTGTCTAAACGGCGTCCCCGGTGATAACGACCGATGAACGACGCCGCCGCTCCGCCCCCGAACCAGGCGATCGAATCGCCCACGCGGAGCCGGGTCTTCCAATGGTTCGGACGACGCAAAGCGACCACCGGCCAAGCGCGCGCAGCCACGCGTTTGCCCGTCGGGCGCGTGCGCCGCATCCTCGACGAGTGCGCAAACGCAATCGGCGGCGAAGCATCCGCGCGTTCGCGGGTCGCCACGCTGGCGGGGATGTACGCCGCACAGGACGACGAGGGCAAACGTTGGTTTCTCGAGCTTCTCGCGACGGTCGCAGATAACGGCGATCGCTCCGCGTCGCCGCTCGTCGACGATTTCCTGCACGAAACCGGCCCGGCGCAGCGCCTTGCCGCGCTCCGGTTGCGCGCGGCGCTCGCCAGCCGCACGCTGCGCGTCCTGCGTCAGTTCAACCTGCTCGACGACGGCGTGAAGTTCCTGGTCGATCTTCGCGCCGATGCGCTGCGCCTCGGATCGAAAAGCGCCGAGCTCCGGATCGTCGACGAGGCGCTGCTCTCGCTGTTCCGCGACTGGTTCGCGCTCGGCAATCTCGAGCTTCGCCGCATCTCGTGGAATTCGCCGGCGTCGCTGCTCGAGCGGCTGATGGCCTACGAGGCGGTGCACGAAATTCGCTCGTGGACCGATCTTCGCCATCGGCTCGAATCCGATCGGCGCTGCTATGCGTTCTTCCATCCGCGGATGCCGGACGAACCGCTCGTGTTCGTCGAAGTGGCGTTGATGAACCGCGTCGCAGCGAGCATCGAGCCGCTCCTCGACGAATCGCAGCCGGCAAGCGATCCCAAAGCCGCGGGCGCCGCGGTGTTCTATTCGATATCGAGCACGCAGCGCGGACTTCGCGGCGTGTCGTTCGGCGGATTCCTGATCAAGCGCGTCGTCGAGAAGTTGCTCGGCGAATTTCCGAAGCTGTCGACATTCGCGACGCTGTCGCCGGTGCCAGGCTTTCGCCGCTGGCTCGACGAGCGTCTGGCATCGGGCACGTCGGCGCTCTTGACCGAGCGCAACCGCGTGCTCTTCGCGAAGCTCGCGCGCGGGCGCGACGCCGAAGGTGAGTTGACGCGCGCGCTCGCGGGCGGCATGCCCGCCGATCGCGCGGTGAGCGATGCGCTGGAGGCGGTCCTGCTGCCGCTTTGCGCGCGTTATCTCGCGATGGAGAAGCGCGACGGCGTTCCGATCGATCCCGTCGCCCGATTCCATTTTGGAAACGGCGCACGTCTTTACCGCATCAATTGGCTGGCCAATACCTCGGCGCGAGGATTGCAGGAATCGCTGGGAATCATGGTCAATTACGTGTACGAACCGTCGGAGATCGAGGAGAACCACGAGGCGTATTTCCGCGAGGGCCGGGTGGCGATGTCGCCCGGCATTCGCCGGTTGCTGCGCAAGGGAGCGAACGGCGCCGGTCTCGACGGCGAATCCAACGAGGAGGAGAAGAAATGACGACGAATGCAAGGATGGCGTGGAGGATGGTATTTGCGTTCACGGCGTGGCTGCTCGTGATTCCGATCGCCTTCGCAGCGCCGGTGGTGCTCAAGATTTCGCACCAGTTTCCGGCAAACACCGATTTCCGCGATCAACTCGCGCGCAAGTTCGCGCAGGAGGTCGAGAAGCAAACCAACGGCGAGGTCAAGTTCCAGATCTACCCCGGCGCATCGCTCTACAAGCCAACGCAGCAGTTCGACGCGCTCTCGAACGGCTCGCTCGACATGTCGGTGTATCCGCTCGCGTATTCGGGCGGCAAGCTGCCGGCGACCAATCTCACCCTGATGCCCGCGCTGATCGAGAACTATCAGCAGGCGTACAACTGGGAGAAGCAGCCGATCGGCAAATGGCTCGAGGATTATCTCGATCAGCACGGCGTCAAGATCATCACGTGGATCTGGCAGGGCGGCGGCGTCGCATCGCGCGACAAGCCGATTCTCGTGCCCGCTGACGTCAAGGGCCTGAAGACGCGCGGCGCCGGCAAGGAGATCGAGCTGATGCTGCAAGCGGCCGGTGCGTCGATCGCGACGTTTCCGTCGACGGAGACGTACAACGCGATGCAATCGGGCGTCGTCGATGCGCTATGGACGTCGAGCGCATCGCTGATGAGTTTCCGTTTGCAGGAGGTGGCGAAATACGTGACGACGGCGCGCGACCACACGTTCTGGTACATGTTCGAGCCGCTTTTGATGTCGAAGACCGCCTACGACAAGCTCACGCCGGCGCAACAGAAGATCGTGATGAACGTCGGCCATTCGCTCGAACAGTTTGCCCTCGATGCTTGCAAGAAGGACGACCAGAAGGTCGCGGATGTCTTCGCGAAGGCCGGCGACAAGGTGTACGACATGAATGCGCAGCAATTCGGCGAGTGGAAGGCGCTCGCGCAGAAAAGCGCGTGGAAGGACTTCGAGGAGCACGTCAAGGACGGGAAGCACCTGATCGAAATGGCGACTGCCGTCGATTGACGATGTCGCGGACGCGATCCGATCGGGATCGCGAGCGCCGATCGAGATTGCTCGATACCTTCGTTGCATTCGCAGCGAAGGCCATGTCGTGACGCGCGGCGTTCGCGATCTCGCGGCTTTTCGCGCGTGGTCGGCGTTTCGCCGCACGATGAAGGCCGTCAACGCGCTGTTCGTGCTCGTTGGCGGTCTTCTGATCCTCACTTCCTGCATCGCGATCTCGAACGAGGTGGTGTGGCGCTATTACCTGCACGCGCCGCACACGTGGTCGCTCGAGCTCAACATCTTTCTCCTGATCGCCGCGACGTTCCTTGCTGCCGGAGGCACGCAGGCGATGCGCGGGCACGTGGGTACGGAGGTGCTGCAGGCGTTCATGCCGGCGCGCTGGAATCGCCGTCGCATTTTCGCGGGCGACATCCTGTCGCTCCTGGTTTGCGCATTCATTGCGATCAAGATCTGGGCTTACGCATGGCAGGCATGGAGCGAGGGCTGGACCACGGATTCGGTGTGGGCGCCGAAGCTGTGGATTCCGTACGGGCTGATGGCGATCGGGATGACGCTGCTCGCGATCGAATATGTCGTGCAGATCATCGAGGATGTGACGGCGGGCCCCTCACGCTCTGTCCCTCGGGGAGAGGGCGATGAAACCGAGTCGCACGGGCGACCTCCATGACCCCCAACGAGATCGGCGTCCTGTTCGTCGTCGTCGCGCTGATCCTGCTTCTGTCCGGCATGCCCGTAGCGTTCGCGCTCGGCGCCGTGTCGGTGACGTTCATGCTCGTTTTCATGCCGCCCGCGAACATCGCCGATCTCGCCGAAACGCTCTATCAGGGACTCGACAACTTCACGCTGCTCGCGATTCCGCTGTTCATCCTGATGGGCGATGCGGTCGGGAAAACGGGTGCTGCGGAAGACTTGTACGAATCAGCTTATCGGTGGCTATACCGCTTGCCGGGAGGACTCGGCATCGCGAACGTCGTCGGCTGCGCGATCTTCGCCGCGATGTGCGGCTCGAGCACCGCGACCGCGGCGGCGATCGGCGCGATGGGCATCCCCGAGATGCGAAAGCGCGGCTACGCAGGCGGCCTCGCGGGCGGGCTCGTCGCCGCCGGCGGCACGCTCGGCATCCTGATCCCGCCGTCGATCACGTTCATCCTCTACGGCATCGTCGTCGAGCAGTCGATCGGTCAGCTCTTCATCGCGGGCGTCGTTCCAGGCGTTCTGCTCGCGAGTCTTTTCGCCGTGTGGGTGGCGTTCAAGTCGCATCGCACCAATCGTCGCGCGTCGATGCGTGGCGTAGCGACGGTGCGCGACACGTTCACGTTGCGCGAGCGCGTGCGCGCGCTGCCGCGCCTTTTGCCATTCCTCGTAATCATCTCGATCGTGATGGCGACGCTCTACGGCGGTTTCGCAACGCCGTCGGAAGTCGCGGGCGTCGGCGCGCTCGCGACGATCGTCGTCGTCGCGACGGTTTACCGCTGCTATCGCTGGTCGGACGTGAAGCCGATCCTCGTCGGCACCGCGCGCGAGTCGTGCATGCTGATGATGATCATCGCGATGGCGTTCCTGTTCACGTACGTGATGAGCTATTTGCACATCACTCAGGAAGCGACCCAGTGGCTCGTGAGCCTGCCGATGTCGCGTTGGGAATACCTGTTCTGGATCGACGTGCTGGTGCTCTTGCTCGGCTTCTTCCTGCCGCCGGTCGCGATCATCCTGATGATCACGCCGGTCATCATGCCTGGCCTTCTCGCCCACGGGTTCGATCCGGTCTGGTTCGGCGTCAACATGACGATCGTCATGGAGACCGGCCTCATTCATCCGCCGGTCGGCCTCAACCTGTTCGTCATCCAGGGGATCGCCCCGGACATCTCGCTCAAGGACCTGGTCCTCGGCGTCCTGCCGTTCATCGCCATCATGCTGGCGTTCATCGTCGTGATCTCGGCCTATCCGCAGATCGCCCTCTGGCTGCCAAACGTCTTCTTCCAC
>DATFCW010000461.1:0-9239 GCA_035252665.1 Casimicrobiaceae bacterium
GGCCTGCTTACGCTATGGGCGCAAACGCGAACGAGGGGCTTGGGCCGCCAATCAAGGCGGACGACGAAGCGAGGACCGGGCGTCTTCGCGAGGAGGACAACGCAGAGTGGCGGCCCAAGACGCTCGTTCCCTCCGGGTTGCCGCCAAAAACGCCCAGCGCTGCGTTGCAAAGCCTCGCCGGGTGCCCGACCCGCCTTCGACTGCGCGCCTTGCGCTGGCCGTTTTTGGCGGTGCAACGCGTTTGTGCCCATAGCGTTAGCAGGCCCTAGATGCCGCGCATCGTCGTCCTCCCGCACGCCGAGATTTGTCCGGAAGGGAGGACGTTCGACGGCCGTACCGGCATGTCGCTGCTCGACAACCTGCTCGAACAGGGCCTCGACGTGGAGCACGCGTGCGAAAAGTCGTGCGCGTGCACGACGTGCCATGTCATCGTGCGCGAAGGGTTCGATTCGCTCTCCGAAGCAACCGAGGACGAGGAGGATCTGCTCGATCGCGCGTGGGGACTGACGTCGATGTCGCGGCTCTCGTGCCAGGCGATCGTCGACGAAACGAACCTCGTTGTCGAGATACCGCGTTATACGATCAACTACGCGAAGGAACGGTGATAGGCTTTCTCGCGAGCGGCACGCGACCGCGCTTCCCGATAACCTACTGGCGATTCCATCTGACGAAAGGGCACTCACGATGACCTCAACGAAGCGCGTCGATCATTCGGCGGAGTACAGGCATCCCGACGACATGGAGTGGGAGACGCTTCGCTTCCCCGGCCAGCAGAGCAAGATGGTGTTTCACCCGAGCCCCGAGCGGCCGTCCGAGCCGAACGCAGGACTGGTCCGTTACGAAGCCGGCGCGTTTCATCCACGGCATCGGCACGACTTCGCGCAGGTCTGGTACATCCTCGATGGAACGTTCGTGATCGACGGGCGCGAATACCGCGCCGGAACGATGGTCTATCACCCGGATCCGCATGTCGAGGAAGAGCTTCGCACCGAGCACGGAGGAACGATTCTGTTCGTCCAGTATCAGGGTCCGACGACGGGTGAGCGCCCGATCTATCAGGGGCGATTCAACATGAAGGAACGCAAGCCGCTTTCCGAAGAGCGACTGGACGTGTGATCGGTCGAAGTCGACGGCTGACAACGCGATGAAGTGGACCGACATCGACGACATCGCGGTGGCGCTCGCGGAAGCGCACACGAAGGTCGATCCCGCGGCGGTTCGTTTCACCGACCTGCACAACTGGGTGCTGGCGTTGCCGGGCTTCGACGACGATCCGAAGCGCGGCGGCGAGCGCATCCTCGAGGCGATCCAGCAGGCATGGATCGACGAGGCTGATTGAAGATGCCGTCGCAGTCGTTGGTTCCGTCCGGCTGATGCAGGCGTGGCTCAGCGCGCTCGGCGATGCGCTGCGAATTCGCCGAACGCGGCCTCGCTACGCGATTCCAGCGTCGCTCGCGGGCTGGTTCAGGATCGTCGAAGTCGACGACGTCGAGGCGTATGCAGGTGCGCTCTTTCGCCGCGCCTTCCGCTGCGATCCTCCGCTCGAACCGCGTCACTTCGTCGCGCGCGTCGACATCGCAAACGCCGAGCAGACGATCGGCTACGTTCATTACGCGAAGCTCGACGACGTCTACCTCTGCGGCGGTATGTGCATGGACGAGCGGACGTTTCGCCGCCTTCCCGCGGAACGCAGGACAGCGCTCAAGGCCGCGGGCGGCGTCGCCGAACAGATGCTTCGCCACGCGTTCGACGAGTTGTCGCACGCGAAAGCGATCTTTGGTTACGTCGGCGACAAGCGCGCCGAGCGCGTCGATCTTCGTGCCGGCTTCCGGCACACCGGGCGCAAGCATCTGATCGTTTTCTGGCCGAGACCGCTTTCGCGCAGCGAGCGCGAAGCAGTTACTGATCGGGTGGCGGCGCTCGGACCGTTCTGAAGGCGCTAGGGCGTAGGTCTATCGGAGCATCGCGACGAGATCCTCCGGCGTCTTCCAGTCGTGGCCGAAGACGTATCGCGGCAAGCGCCAGCGATTCGATTGCATCGTGACGGCCGCGCCGCCGCATGCGAACGCTGCGCGGATGCCGAGGCGCTCGCCGTTTCGCGGAAAATAATCGTCGACGAGGTAGTCGCTTGCCTCGCCATACGGATAAGCAAAGAGCGCGTCACCGTCGTTGGGCGCCTTTGCGCGGACAAATGCGCTCGCCCGCGCGATCTGCTCCTCGGCGGCGCCAAAGTCGTCGATGCAGTGAAACGTTCCGGCGGCTTCGTCGTCTTCGCGAAGCGACGGATGGTTGTGATCCCAGCTATGGCTGGCGATCGACATCAGGCCTGACGACACCGCGTCCGGCCACCAGTCGTCCTTCCACCAGTCGCGGCCGATCATGCAGGTGCGGTCGAGCTCGCGACGCGCGTCGGGCGACACGATCACGAAGCCTGTCGCATGCAGTTGCGGTTGCGCACCGGTTCCCGCGTCGCGGCGAAAGTCCCGCATGATGTTCAGCATGCTTCGCTGCACGCCGAACGTCGGATGCGGCAGATCGTGGAAATCGAAATCGGGCCCGTCGTCGAGCGTGAAGGCAACGAGCCTGACGTCGTGGTCGGGTGCCGGTTCCTCTCCATGCAGCCAGCGAGCGATCCTGCTCGCCGGCACGATGCGAAACCCGAGCGCGCTCACGATGCGAAGATCCTCGGCGAACGCGACGTGGTCGTTCGTCGCGTAGTCGTTCCCGTCGATGCGCATCGAGTGGTAGGTGAGGACGGGAATGCGCATGCGCCTGTCGCGATGCCTTCACGCGAAGAGATTCAGCACGGCGTCGAGCCCGCAATGATCGATTGCATGCATCGCTTCCGCGCGCACACGGGGTTTCGCGTGATAGGCGATCGAGACGTCGGCCGACATCAGCATCGGCAGGTCGTTCGCGCCATCGCCGATCGCGACGCTGATGCCATCGCTTGCATACCGTTTCGCGAGCTCGACGAACCGCGCAGCTTTCGCGTCGCCATCGACGATATCACCGCGCAATCGGCCGGTCAGATGTCCGTTCTCGATGTCCAGCACGTTGGACAGCGTGTCGTCGATCCCAAGCCGTGCAGACAGGCGATCGGCGAAGAAGGTGAAGCCGCCGGAGACGAGCAGCGTCTTCGCGCCCATCTCGTGCAGCATATCGAACAGGCGCTCCGCGCCGGGCGACAGCCTCAGGCGTTCGTCGTAGACGCGCTCCAACACGTCGCTTGGCATTCCTGCAAGCAGCGCGACGCGCCGCGTGAGGCTTTCGCGGAAGTCGATCTCCCCGCGCATCGCCGCCGCCGTGATCGCCGACACTTCGTCTCCGATTCCGCGAAGGCGTGCAATCTCGTCGATGCATTCGATCGCGATCAGCGTCGAATCCATGTCCATGGCAACGAATTTCACTCGGTCGAGCGTTCGTACATGCGGCACCAGCGCGAAGTCGTAACCGGCCCCCCCGCACGCTTGGGCGACGCCATCGACGCTGTCCGGCTCGTGAAGACGATACGCATCGCACGAGGCGCGCGAAATCGGCTCGACGCTGCGCGCGCTGGTCATCAGTTGCAGGATTTCGAGGTCCTCGCGCAGCACTTGCGGCGCCTGGACGACGAGATCGGCGTCGGCAATCAAATCAGCGGCGGCCCTTGCGCGCACGCTCGATGCGCATTGCGCGTGCCTCGCGTGCAACCTGCTTCGGCGAGGTCGGCGCAGCCTGGAGCGAAACTGCGCGACCGGGCGCAAGGGACTCGACATCGCGGATCGTCGCCGATTCATCGAGCGTGAAGTCGATCTTCGCGCGCTCGAGATCGACGCGCGCCACCTTCACCGTCACGCGGCCGGCGAGCTGAAACGTGCGGCCGGTGCGCTCGCCGATCAGCGCATGGCGCACGGCGTCGAAATGAAAGTAGTCGCGCGGCAGCTCGGTGACATGAACGAGTCCATCGATGTCCAGGCCGTCGAGCGTGACGAAGATGCCGAAGCTCGCGACGCCGCTGATCGTGCCCGCGAATGTCTCGCCAACCTTCTCCCGCATGTAATGGCACTTCAGCCATTGCAGCACATCGCGCGAGGCGTCGTCCGCGCGGCGCTCGGTCATCGAGCAATGCACGCCGAGCTCGGCCCATGTCGCGTCCTGCGGCGTGTACCGTTTCCCGGCGAGCACGGCCTTGATGGCTCGATGCACGAGGAGATCGGGATAGCGACGAATCGGCGAGGTGAAATGCGCGTATGCCTCGTAGGCTAAGCCGAAATGCCCGACGTTACCCGGACTGTATTCGGCGCGCGAGAGCGAGCGCAGCAACACGGTTTGCAGCAGCGCGAAATCGGGCCGATCGCGAATGCGATCGATCAACGCTGCGTAGTCCATCGCCGTCGGATGCTCGCCGCCGGTCAACGTGAGCGCCGAGCTGGCGAGGAATTCGCGCAGCGACGCGAGCTTGTCCGGCGGCGGTCCCTCGTGCACGCGGTAGAGCGCGGCCTGCTCGTGCTCGGCGAGAAAATTCGCCGCACACACGTTGGCGGCAAGCATGCACTCCTCGATCAGACGGTGCGCGTCGTTGCGCGGCGCGGGCACGATGTCGGCGATCTTGCCGTATTGGTCGAACGTGAGCGCAAGCTCGGCGGTGTCGAAGTCGATTGCGCCGCGACGCTCACGCGCGGCAAAAAGCACCTTGTAGAGCGTGTGAAGCTGCGCGAGATGCGGCAGCAGCGCCGCCTGTGGCAAGCCCTTCGCGGTCGCGGGATCGCGCAGCCATGCGTAGACCTGCGCGTACGTGAGGCGAGCCCGCGAATGCATCACGGCGGGGTAGAACGAATACGCGTCGATCGTGCCGCGCGCGCCGATCCGCATGTCGCAGACCATGCACAGGCGATCGACGTCGGGCTTGAGCGAGCAAAGCTCGTTCGAGAGCTCCTCCGGCAGCATCGGGATCACGCGTCGCGGGAAATAGACCGACGTGCCGCGCTCGCGCGCGTCGTTGTCGAGCGCGTCGCCATCGCGAACGTAGTGCGCGACGTCGGCGATCGCGACGACGAGCCGGAAACCGCGTCCGTCGGGCTCGCAGTAGACGGCGTCGTCGAAATCCTTTGCGCTTTCGCCGTCGATCGTGACGAGCGGAAGCGACGTTAGATCGGTGCGGCCCTTGGCATCGGCCGGACGAACTTCGGCCGGAAGCCGCTTCGCCTGACGTGCTGCGGCCTTGCTCCATTCGAACGGAAGGTCGTGCTTGCGAAGCGCGATCTCGATCTCGATGCCGGGGTCGGTCGCGCTGCCTAGCACCTCCTTCACGCGCCCGACCGCTTCGCCGTGCGCCGAGGGCTGCTCGACGATTTCCGCGACGACGACCTGTCCCGGTTGCGCGTCGCCGCGATCACCCGGCGGGATCAGCACGTCCTGATTGATGCGCCGGTTCTCGGCTTCGACGAACCACAGGCCGCGCTCTTCGTGAATGCGCCCGACGATCTCGCGATTCGCGCGTTCGAGAACATCGACGATCTCCGCTTCCGGGCGTCCGCGCCGATCGAAGCCGATCGGTTTCGCCGTTACGCGATCGCCATGCAGCACCTTGTGCATCTCGCGCGGCGACAGGAACAGGTCGTCGCCGCCATCGTCGGGCACGAGAAAGCCATAACCGTCGGGATGGCCCTGCACCGTACCGCGGACGAGATCGAGTTTCGCGACGATGCAAAGCTCGCCCTTGCGATTGGCCAGGATGTCGCCGTTGCGCTCGAGCGTTTCGACGCACGCGTCGAACAGATGCTGATCGCGTCGACCGATCGAAAGACGCGACGCGACTTCCGAAGGCGCAAGCGGCACGCCGGCATCGGCGAGCTCGCGCAATATCGACTCGCACGTCGGCGCGCCTTCCGCGTCGTCGCGGCGCGTTCTGCGTGGCCGCACGGTGGTCGCGCCGGTTGACCGTGCGCGCGACGCATTATCGCGCGGAAGCGCGGCGGCGCGTCGTCGAAGGGGGATCGATTTTGACAAGGATCGGCGCGATTATTTAAAATCGAAGGTTCGCTTCATTGCCCAGATGGCGGAATTGGTAGACGCACCAGGTTCAGGTCCTGGCGGTGGCAACACTGTGGAGGTTCGAGTCCTCTTCTGGGCACCATTCCTGGGCTACGACGCCGCACGATCCGGCAACGATCGCGGGTCGTTGTAGCTTTCGACACCCGTCCCACGATAGAGAATCCGCGCGTTGCGCTCCGCGATGCGCTTGTGGAGCGCGACGAAGTCCGGATCCATGTCGCGCGAGGGCCGCGGCTCGTGCTCGAAATATCCGTAGCGATCGACGCCGCTCACGAGCGTCGCGCTGTCCTCGCCCTCGAGCTGGCGCACGTGCGTCGGGATATAGCGAATCGCGAAGCCGATGCGTCGATCGGGCGAAGGATTGGGCGGCGAGCCGTGAACGAGGCGGACGTGGTGCAGCGACATCTCGCCGGGCGCAAGCTCGATGACGACGGCCTTCGACTGATCGACGTCGACGGCCACCTCCTGCCCGCGCGTGAGCAGGTTGTTGCGCGCGAACGTGTCGCGGTGCGGAATCTGATCGCCATGGTGCGTGCCGGGTATGAACTCCATCGCGCCGTTCGCCTTGTTGCTCGGCGTCAGCGCGACCCAGGCGGTGACGACGTCGGGCGTCGACAGTCCCCAGTAAGTCGAATCCTGATGCCACGAGACGAACGCGGGGTTGCGCGCTTCCTTGATGAAGAAATTCGTCGTCCAGCATAGAAGATCCGGCCCGTAGAGATCGGCGATGGCATCGACGATCGGCGTCGCGCGCACGAGGTCGCCGAGCCACGCGAACAGCAGGTGCGACTTGTGGCGGAGATCGCCTGCGAGCGGACCTCCGCTTTGCGCCTCGAATGTTTCCAGCTTGCGACGAAGCTCTTCCGCATCGCTTTGCGACATGACGCGTATCGGGAAGACGCAGCCATCGCGGTGAAACTGCTCGACCTGCGATGGCGTCAAGACATTGAGCATCGAAATTCTCCGCTTGCGATAGTACGAGAATCAGGTTCCAAGATAGTTGCGGCGCACGGCCTCGTCGCGTGCCAATGCGACCCCCGGTCCTTCGAGCGACACGCGTCCGCTTTCGAGCACGTACGCGCGATCGGCGACCGCGAGCGCCATCGCTGCATTCTGCTCCGCGAGCAGGATCGTCATGCCGTTCGACGCGAGTCGCCGGATCACCGCGCCGATCTCCTGCACGATGATCGGCGCGAGACCGAGCGTCGGCTCGTCGAGCAGCAGGCAGCGCGGTTTCGACATCAAGCCTCGGGCGATCGCGAGCATCTGCTGCTCGCCACCCGACATCGAGCCGGCCGCTTGGCGGCGCCGCTCGGAAAGCCGCGGAAACATGTCGAACAGCATACCCAAATCGCGATCGAGCCGATTGCGGTCGCGACGGTGGTACGCGCCCATCAGCAGGTTTTCGGTTACGCTGAACTTGGGAAAAACCTGGCGCCCCTCGGGGACGAGTGCCAACCCGCGATCGACGCGTTCGCTGGTCGTCGTCCCATTCAGCATCGCGCCATCGAACGAGATGGTGCCTGCGCTTGGCGCCTTCAACCCCATGATGGTGCGCAGCGTCGTTGTCTTGCCCGCCGCATTGGCGCCGATCAATGCGACGATCTCGCGATCGGCGACGATCAATGCGACGCGCTTCAGCACCTGGTTCTTCGCGTAATGCACGTCGATGCCGGAAAGCTCAAGCATCGCCACGTCCCAGATAGGCTTCGATCACCGCGCGATCGCGCAGCACGTCATCGGGCCGCCCTTCGGCGATCTTCGCGCCGTGATGAATGACGATCGCGCGATCGGCGAGCTTGCCGAGGAAGCCCACGCGATGGTCGATCACGCAAAGCGTGGTGCCGTGCGCGCGCAGATCGCGAAGCACTTCGTCGAGGTTCCGAAGCTCGTCGTGCCCGAGCCCGCTTCCCGGCTCGTCGAGCAGCAGAAGCACGGGCTCGCACATCAGGGCGAGCGCGACGCCGAGCATCTTTTCGCCGCCGTAGGACAGGCTAGCGGCGGGAACGTCGCGAAACGCATCGAGGCGACAGAGCTTCAGCACATGGTCGATGCGCGAAGCGAGATCGTCGCGAGCATCAGCTCTCATCGGAAACAGCGTCGCGATGCGCCGCCAGCCGGCCTGGCGCTTGAGGCGCAAGTGCCCGGCGATCGCGACGTTGTCGAACACCGACAGCTCGCCGAACAGTTGCGGATTCTGGAACGTCTTGACGATGCCCGCCGCCGCGATCTCGTGCGGCTTCCTGCCCACGAGCGCCTCGTCCTTCCATACGAGCTCGCCGGCCGTGGGCGTGTAGACGCCGGAGATCAGGTTGAGAAGCGTCGTCTTGCCCGAGCCGTTCGGACCGAAGACGCCGATGATCTCGCCGGCGTCGAGGCCGAACGACAGGTCCGACACCGCAGTGAGACCGCCGAAGCGTTTCGTCAGATGGCGCACTTCAAGCAGCATGGCGACGTCGCACGAGCAATCCGACGATGCCTCGTGGCATGAGAAGGATGGTGAGGATCAGGATCAATCCGTAGATGAGAAGACGCGCTTCCGCGTTCACGTTGATGACATGCGGAAGCGCGGTCAGCACGAGCGCGCCGACGATCGGCGCGGCAACGAATTCGCGTCCGCCGAGGAGCGCCATCGCGATGATCGCGAGCGACTGGTCGAGCGAAAAGTAATTGGGATCGATGTAGCTGATGTAGAACGAGTAAAGGCTGCCGGCCACGGCTGCGCCGATGTTGCCGGCGACGAACGAGACGAGCTTGTAGCGGAAGACGTTGATGCCGAGCGTTTCGGCAAGCGCGTCGTTCAGGCGAATCGATGCGAAGCAACGGCCCATCCACGAATGAACGATTCGCGAATACGCGAAGACCGCGACCACTATGGCCACGAGGCTCAGGTAGTACCACATGAGCGTTCCGGCGACCGGGATGACGCCGCGACCCGGCACCCACAGCGTCGGCGTCAAGGTGAAATTGATCCCGAGCGAGCCATTGGTGAAGCTGTTCCAGTTGAGGATCACGAGCCGGATGAGCTCGGAAAGCGCCAGCGTGACGATCGCAAAGTAGAGCTCGCGCAGCTTGAAGCGGAAGCAGATCGCGCCGATCGCGATCGAAATGAGCGTGACGAACAACACGGCGATGATCGCACCGATCCAGAACGAGACGCCCAGGTGAATCATCGACAGGTACGTCGCGTATGCGGAGAGGCC
>DATFCW010000462.1:0-2115 GCA_035252665.1 Casimicrobiaceae bacterium
CGGCGAATGTCGCCGTCGCGATCCAGAATGCGCGTCTCTTCGCCGAGACGCACGACGCGCGCGCGCTCGCCGAGCAGGCCAACAAGGCGAAGAGCACGTTCCTCGCGAACATGAGCCACGAGCTGCGCACGCCGCTCAACGCGATCATCGGCTTCACGCGCATCGTGCGCCGCAAGGCCGACGGCGTGCTGCCCGAGAAGCAGGCCGAGAACCTCGACAAGGTGCTGACGAGCGCCGAGCACCTGCTGTCGCTGATCAACACGGTGCTCGACATCGCGAAGATCGAGGCCGGGCGCATGGACGTCACTGCCTCGTCGTTCAGCGCCGTGCAACTGCTCGACCAGTGCGTGACGACGGCGACGCCGCTGCTCAAGTCCGGCGTGTCGCTGGTCAAGGCGTACCGCGAGTTGCCGCTCGTCCACTCGGACCAGGACAAGATCAAGCAGATCCTCCTCAACCTGCTCGGCAACGCGGCGAAGTTCACGCCCCAGGGAACGATCAGCGTCGCCGCGAGCGCCGCGAACGGCTTGCTGTCGATCGCGGTGACGGACACCGGCATCGGCATCGGCGCCGACGCGATCGAGCGCATCTTCGACGAGTTCCAGCAGGCCGACACCAGCACGACGCGGCAGTACGGCGGCACGGGCCTCGGGCTTTCGATCAGTCGCAGCCTCGCGCGCCTGCTCGGCGGCGACATCACGGTGACGAGCGCGCTCGGCGCGGGTTCGACGTTCGTGCTCACGGTCCCGCTCGTCTACGGCGCGCGACCGCAGCCGCAGAAGGCCGGGACGATGGACGCCGCCGCGCCGGCGCCGCGCGCCGAGCGTCCGATCATCCTCGCGATCGACGACAACCCCGACGACCTCGACATCCTGCGCGAGAGCCTCGGCGAAGCGGGCTACGAGGTGGTCGGCGCCGCGAGCGGCGAGGAAGGCCTCGCCCGCGCAAGAGCGATTCGTCCGCAGGTGATCACGCTCGACGTGATGATGCCGACGAAGGATGGCTGGCAGGTGCTGTTCGACCTGAAGGCGGATCCGGCAACGCGCGACATTCCGGTCATCATGCTGACGATCGTCGACAAGAGGCCGCTCGGCTACGAGCTCGGGGCCGCCGACTACCTGCTTAAGCCGTTCGACACTCAGGCGATCGTCGCCGCCCTGCGGCGCGTCGCGCAGCGCAACGGCGGCCATCCGCCGCGGCGCATGCTCGTGGCCGACGACGACCCGAACGTGATCGACATGGTCCGCCAGCTCGTCGGCGCGCAATACGAGCTCTCGGCCGCCAACGACGGCATCGACGCGCTCGCCGCGATCGCGCGGACCCGGCCGGACGTGATCCTGCTCGACCTCATGATGCCGCGCCTCGACGGCTTCGGCGTGATCGAGCGGCTGCGCCTCGATCCCGTGCATCGGACGATTCCGATCGTCGTGCTGACCGCGAAGAGCCTGAGCGCGACCGAGATCGCCGGACTCGCGAGCAGCGCGGCGAGGGTGATCCAGAAGCAGGGCCTGGCCGGCGAGGCGTTGATCCGCGAGATCGAGGGCGCGCTCGCCGCCTCCCATTGAAGAGACGCGACCGATGAAGAAGATCCTGATCGTCGAGGACGTCGACTTGAACGTCGAGCTGCTGACGCAGCTCCTCGAGGACGACTATGCGCTCATCATCGCCAAGGACGGCGAGCAGGGCGTTTCGCTCGCCGGCGCCGAGCGTCCCGACCTGATCCTGATGGACATGTCGCTGCCGGTTTGCGACGGGTACGAGGCGACGCGGCGCATTCGCGCGGCCGGCCATGCGATGCCGATCATCGGGCTCTCGGCGCACGCGATGGCGGGCGACGCCGAGCGCGCGATCGCGGCGGGGTGCAACGACTACCTGACGAAGCCGCTCAACGACGCGCTGCTCTTCGACAAGCTCGACCACTATCTTTCCTAGGCGGCTCGTTCACCCAATGTCGGCCGAGCGGGAGAGCGGCGCAGCGCCGCGCGCGAAGATCCTCGTCGTCGACGACGAGCCGTTCAACGTCGACTATCTCGAGCAGGAGCTCGAGGACCTGGGTTACGACACCGTGAGTGCCGCGGACGGGGCGCAGGCGCTCGAGCGCGTGCGCTCGGATCG
>DATFCW010000463.1:0-3529 GCA_035252665.1 Casimicrobiaceae bacterium
ACGATGTAATTCGTTACCGCCGTTTGCATCGCGGTGCTCGGCACGCGCCCGGCCCCGCTCCCCTGCTGCGTGATCAGCAGATGAACAGTGCCGAGCCCGCCGCGACCGGGATACGGATAGCCGCGATTGACCGACGAGCCTTGCGCCTGCGGCGCTGCGATCGCCCAGCTCGCGTAATCGACTTCGGCGCCGCCCTTGGGCGGCTTCTGCATGCGCGCGGCGACGCGCCCATAGAGCTGCGGCGTTGTCTCGACGTCGATCCCGTTCGTGAGTCCCGTCGACAGCGTGACCGTCGGGTCTGATCCGCTCGGGGCCGATGCCCACGTGAGCACCGAGCCCGCCGCGATATTGCCGACGGTGCCCGGAGTGACGGCCGCGAAGGTGCCGAGCACCGAGCCGGTGCCGGGCGGGCTGCCTGGAATCGAGACGGAGTTGACGAGCTGGATCAGCGTCACGCCGTCGGGCGCGTAGAGAAGCGCGCCGGCCGGGTAGACGGTTCCATTGGTGCCGGTGCAGTTGCCGGCGCCGCCCGATGCCGGCTGCGCAGTGAGCGGCCCGTATCCGCCTTGACCGTTTGGCACGCCGACGGCGTTTGCCCATACCGCCATTCCGGCGTCGGAGGTCTTGTTCGATGGAACGGCGTCGTTATCGATCGCGATCGCGGCCTGCTTGAATCCCCAGATCGCCATCGCGACGCAGCGGGCGAGCTTGCCGATCCACGACTCGGAGTGATCGTCCTTGCCCGGCAGGCGATTGCGGAAGAACGAGACGATCTGACTCTGCGTCGTCGGGTAATCGTCAACCGAGATCGCCATTGGCTAGTACCCGTAGGGAAGGTCGACGTTCTGCACGTGACCGTCGCGGTTGTGGTAGGTAACGCTGACCTTGAAGTTTCCGGGCGCGCGCCGCACGGCGTTCACCGACACGTTCTGAATTCGGCCGTCGTCGATCGCGGGAGCGAGCGCCGCGAGCACTTCGGCTTCGATCTGTTTTGGCGTGCGGCCTGTGTCCTGACGGATCTGATAGAGACGCGAGCCGCGATTGCCGGTTTGATCAGCCCAATAGCCGCCTCGCTTCTCCATGAGGAGCGAGAGGACGGTGTGCTCTTGCGTGTCGGTGAACTGCGGATTACCCGAGATGTCGAGCGCCACGTCAAAGCGGCCCGTTGCCGGATTGCGCACGAGCGAGACGTCGCCACCACCATCGAGCGGCATCGGCATCGCGGCACCTCGATTGTTTTCAGAGATCGTTACGGGGCAACGTTGACCTTCGACGAGCGAACGTTTTGTCCGGGCGACGTGACGGTGTTCGTTGTCGCCGCCGCCGCGCCGCTTGTAAGCGCACCGCCACCGTTCGGGCACGTGCCAGAGACGGCGTGCGTATGCGCGTTGTGCGCGGCCTCGAGCGCGGCGAGTCGCGATTCGAGGTTGTTGCCGAGCACCGCGGGTTGAAGACTCGTCGTGCCGCCAACATTGACGGTACTCGCAACAATGTCGATCGTACCCGTGCCGTCGAGCTTGACTTGTGATCCCTGCTTGTCGGTGATCAGGACCGAACCGTCCGCGGCTTTGAGATAGAGCTGTACGCCCGTCACTCGATTGAACAGCACTACGTCGCCGTCGGCGATCCCCGTCGGCGCGTACCGCTCCGAGTCTTCGGCGATGATGACGGCGTTCGCGCTGCGTCCCGCGTTGATCTTGATCGCCCAGGTGCCAGCGGGCGGCCGCGAGCGAAAACCATAGTGCTGAAAGCGTCGAACGAAGTAATCGTAGTTGACCTCGCCCGAGCCCTCGATCTGATGACCATGAACAGAGTCTTGCTGTCCGGTGTCGCTCGACTTCGTGATGCGCGTGAACTGGATCTTGTTCGCCGCTTCCTGGCGGATGAGCTCGCGCAGTTCCTCGCGCATCCTGCGCACGCGGAAAGGATCTTCGTCGCGCATGGTCACGCCGCCAGAAGGTTATTGAGCCTGAGCGTGAGCACCGAGCGAGTGCCCTTGCCCTTGCCGCGCTCGCGCCACTTCTTGACGGCGCTCACGTAGTAGAGCCCGCTCACGCCGTTCACCGTGTCATCGACGGACGCGAGCGTGTTCTCGGTGTAGAACGCGCCGCCCTGCGCGTGACCCTTCACCTCGATCTGATAGATGAACGCGTCGAACTTGCTCCGCTGAAAGCGCCACAGCGCGCGCGCCGTCGCCTTGTCCTTCGTGAGCTGGTCGCCATCGGAGAACGTCATCCGCCGCAGGAACGGCAGATCGACGGGTGGGCTCTGAATGTACGAGCCGATGAACTGGCCCTCGTTCGGATTCGTTTGATTAACGAGATCCGGCGCGCGCACGACTGTGCCGACGCACTGGACGCGCGTGTAGAGCCCATCGATCGACTGCACGAGCGTCGCGCTCTCGACGTTGTTCCGTTTGCAGCTCGGCTCGTCGCTTCGGTGATAGTCGAAATGAAAGAGCGCCTGTGCGCCGTAGTTCGGCGCCCAAAGCTGGAGATAACCGTCAGAGGAGACATTAACGAGCTTACGCTCGCGCTTCGCATACAAAATGAGAAGGTCGGCAACCTTCTCGCCCGGCTCGATCTGAATCGGAGGAATGAAGTTGTCGATCGAACCGGTGATCTGTTGAACGACGCCCTGGCGGCCAAGCTTGATTCTGGTGTTGGTGTCGTTCTCTAGGCGGTAGCCGGCGAAGTTCCAGCTCGGATCGATGCACTTCTGGAGGAGCTGCGACCAGCGCACGCCGCGCAATCGAAACCAGAGCGGCGCATCGTTGTTGACGAGATGCCAGCCGAGATCCGCGCCTGCGACAGATACGAACGTGCCGGAGCGATTCGAGTACGCGCGCCGGCCGGTGACGATTCCGCTGAGAACGAGGATCTTCTGACCACCCGCGACGCTTGGATCGGCCATGTAGAACTTGAGCGGGTCGCCGAGACTGATCTTTCCGTTCAGGCGCCCGTTCGGATTCGGCAGCTCGACAGCGCAGGGATCGCCGAGGTTGAGCACGTCCGAGTCGATCGAGTATTGGCGAATGAGCGGATACTCGACGCCCGCGATCTCGACGGTAACGCGCGTCGTCTCGTCGTTCGCGTAGGGATCGAGCGCGCCCGCGGCGGTGCGCGCGAGCACCGACACGGACGGCGCCATGTTGTCCCTCGCTCAGACCGTCGGAAGCGCCATCCAGAGTTGCGTGCCGGGCGCGATCGCGTGCGGGTCGGTGAGCTGCCCCGGATTGTTCGTCTGGATCTCGGTGATGCGCGCGAGTCCGTCCTTGCCATAGAACTGATGCGCCAGCTTCGCGAGATGCACGCGCGCCGGCACCGTGTAGAGGAACACCGTCGGCTTGAACGCTCGGATCGTCGCATCGAGCTGGCGACATGCATCGAGCGTTTGTTCAATGAGCGCGATCGCCACGTAGCGAGGCGCATCTTGCGTTTCCGCAGGATCGGCGCGCACGGCGTCGCGCGCAGCCATCGCGGCATCGCGCAGCGCAGAGAGCTTGCCGGCGAGCGTGAAGTCCGGCGTG
>DATFCW010000464.1:0-16499 GCA_035252665.1 Casimicrobiaceae bacterium
TCGGCGTCCGGGACGACGCGATTGACGAGCCCCCAATCGAGCGCGGTCCTCGCATCGATCGGATCGCCGGTGACGAGCATCTCCATCACGCGCTTGCGCGGAATGTTTCGCCCTACGCCGACTGCCGGTGTCGAGCAGAACACGCCGACGTTGACGCCGGGCAGCGCGAAACGCGCCTTGTCCGATGCGACCGCGAGATCGCACATCGAGACGAGCTGGCATCCGGCCGCCGTCGCGATGCCGTGCACGCGCGCGATCACCGGCTGAGGAAGCTGCGTGAGCTTCATCATCATTCGGCTGCACGCATCGAAGAGCTCGCGCCGCCACGCGGGATCGGCATTCGTGCGCAACTCCTTGAGGTCGTGGCCGGCGCAAAAGCCCCTGCCTTCGCCGGCGATGACGAGCGCGCGCACGGTTGAATCCGAGGCCGTTTCGTCGATCGCCGTTTCGAGCGCGGCCAGCATCTCGCGCGACAGGGCGTTGAAACGCTCGCCGCGATTCATCGTCAGCGTGCGCACGCCGCCTTCGGTCCTGGCAATCACGTAGGGGCGCAGACCCGCATCGACGGGAGCGTTTGTATGGTCCCCCCGCGCTCGCAGCTCCGCTGCTTCGCTGCCCCCCGCGGGGGCGGAATTCGCGCTTTGGGACGGCCCTGCAGCGCTCATATTCCAATCCTTTCGCTTATTCGATCGCCTTCACCGACCCCGCCCGCTCGCGCAGGATGAACTTCTGGATCTTGCCGGTCGAGGTTTTCGGCAATTCGCCGAACACGACGCTCTTCGGCACCTTGAAGCGCGCGAGATGGCGACGGCAGTGCTCGATCAGCTCGGTTGCGTCGACCGATGCGCCCGGCTTCAACTCGACGAACGCGCACGGCGTTTCGCCCCAGCGCGGATCGGGCTTCGCGACGACCGCTGCGCCGAGGATCGCGGGGTGACGATAGAGCACATCCTCCACTTCGAGCGAGCTGATATTCTCGCCACCGGAAATGATCACGTCCTTGGAGCGGTCGCGAATCTTCACGTAGCCGTCGGGCTGCATGACCGCGAGATCGCCGGTGTGAAACCAGCCGCCGGCGAACGACTCATCGCTCGCGTCGCGGTTCTTGAGGTAACCCTTCATCGTGATGTTGCCGCGAAACATGATCTCGCCCATCGTCTCGCCGTCGCGCGGGACCGGAAGCATCGTCGCCGGGTCCATCACCGTCATTCCTTCCTCGCACGTGTAGCGCACGCCCTGGCGGCCGTTGCGCTCGGTGCGCGCGGCGATGTCGAGCTTCGCCCATTCTTCGTGCTTCGCGCAGATGGCGGCGGGACCGTACGTCTCGGTCAACCCGTACACGTGGGTGATGTCGAAGCCCATCCGCTCCATGCCTTCGATGACAGCGGCAGGCGGCGCCGCTGCCGCCACGTAGGCATGCACGCGATGGTCGATGCCGCGCTTCCATTCGTCGGGCGCGTTGATCAGCATCGCATGAACGATCGGCGCGCCGCAGTAGTGCGTCACCTTCTCGTCCCGTATGGCATCGAGCACGGCCTTCGCGTCGACCTTGCGCAGGCATACATTGGTGCCCGCGTTGGCCGCCATCGTCCACGGGAAGCACCAGCCGTTGCAGTGGAACATCGGCAGCGTCCACAGATATACCGAATGACGCGGCATACCCCAGTCGACGATGTTCGACAGCGCGTTCAGGTACGCGCCGCGATGGTGATAGACGACACCCTTCGGATTGCCGGTGGTGCCCGACGTGTAATTGAGCGCGATCGCGTCCCACTCGTCGCTCGGCGGCTGCCATGCGAAATCGGTATCGCCGTGCGCGATGAGCGTCTCGTAGTCGGATTCGCCGAGAAGATCCCCGCCGGGGCCGAGCGCATCGACGACGTCGATCACGAGCGGCTTTGCCGAAAGGCGAGCGAGCGCAGCAGCGATCGTCGGCGAGTACTCGGTGTCGGTGATGAGCACCTTCGCCTCGCCGTGGCCGAGCATGAACGCGACGGCTTCGGCGTCGAGCCTCGTGTTGAGGGTGTTCAGCACCGCACCGGTCATCGGGACGCCGAAGTGGCACTCGACCATCTCCGGCGTATTCGCAAGCATCGCCGCGACGGTGTCGCCGACGCCGATGCCGCGATGCGCGAGCGCGGAGGCAAGGCGGCGCGCGCGGCCGTACGTTTGCGCCCACGTGTAGCGGCGCGATCCGTGCACGACCGCGGTCCGATGCGGCCAAGTCTCGGCCGTCCGTGCGATGAAGGAAAGCGGCGTCAGCGGCGCATAGTTCGCCGGCCGACGATCGAGATGCGTATCGAAGATGCTCGTCGTCGCCATAATCGATCCCCCACCGCCGCCCCGTCCCACCGTCAATCGTAGCAAAATCGCTGCGCAAAACGGCGTGCGGCCCGTTTCGCCAGGGCGCGATCGGAGGTGCCCGTCGCGGCGCTTGCCGGAACGATGCGATTTCGTTTAGTGTCGATTGCGCGACTGCCGGCTGTGCAGATTGTTGCGTCCGTTGACAAGGATTTGCGATGGGACATCGGCTATCGAAGATCGTGACGCGCACCGGCGACGCCGGCACGACGGGTCTCGGCGACGGCTCGCGCGTCGCGAAGGACAGCCCGCGCATCGGCGCAATTGGCGCGATCGACGAGCTCAACAGCGCGATCGGGCTGGTGCTCGCCGAACGCGTGTCCGATGACGTGCGCGCCCTCCTCACCGACATTCAGCACGATCTGTTCGATCTCGGTGGGGAATTGTCGATTCCCGGTCACACCGCGATCGGCGATGCGCATATCGACAGGCTCGAGTCGGCGGTGACGCGCTACAACGAGGCGCTGCCGATGCTCAAGGAATTCATCCTGCCCGGCGGCACGCGCGAAGCCGCGCTTGCGCACGTCGCGCGGACCGTCTGCCGCCGCGCCGAGCGCATGCTCGTCGCGCTCGCCGGCGTCGAGAACGTATCGGCGCCAAGCCGCATCTACCTGAACCGCCTCTCGGATCTGCTGTTCGTGCTCGCCCGCGTGCTCAACCGCGACGCCGCTGCACCCGATGTTCTTTGGCGAAAGGATCGCGTACGCGGCGCGACGATATGACATCGACCGACGTCGCGCGCTCCCGCGACACGACCGCGACACTGCGCCGATGACGCCCGCGCCTCGAGCCGAAGGCGCTGACGATCGACATGTCGCATCACGCGACGCATCGACCGCCGCAGTCGCCGAGCTGCGCGCCGCGGCCGAACGCGCCGATGCGCTCGCCGACCTTCTCGCGCGCGTCGCGATCGGCGACCAACGGGCGTTCGCCGAGCTCTACCGGCGCACGAGCCCGCATCTGTACGCGGTCGCGGTTCGTATCGTTCGGGATGGACCCATCGCGGAGGATATCCTGCAGGAGGCTTTCGTCAGCGTCTGGCATCACGCCGGCACGTACGACGTGACGAAGAGCCAGCCGATCACCTGGCTGACGTCGGTCGTGCGCAATCGGTGTCTCGATCGCCTGCGGCGGCGGGAGCTCGACACCGAGTCGCTTTCACGCGGCGACGACGATGCGCCCGCGTGGGAGCCGCCTGCCGAAGGGCCGTCACCCGTCGACATGCTGCTCGCTTCCGCCGACGCTCGCGCGCTTCGCGGCTGCATCGATGCGCTCGAACCCGGACCGCGCCAGGCGATCGCGCTTGCGTTCTTCCACGGGATGTCGCATGCCGAGTTGTCGGCGCATTTGCGCGAACCGCTCGGCACAGTGAAGTCGTGGGTGCGCCGAGCGCTCGTGACGCTTCGCCGCTGTCTGGATTCGCGGGGACCGCAGGCGTGAGGCTGTCGCGTCTCGACCGTCGCGAGCGACTCGATCGGCTCGCCGCCGAATTCGCGCTCGGCACGTCGCCGCCGCGCGTACGTCGACGCCTCGTGGCGATTGCACGGCGCGATCGCGTGGTTGCATCGGCCCTCTCCGAATGGGAGCGTCGAATCGCCGTGCTTGGCGACAGCATCCCGCCGTCGATCCCGCCGCCGCGCGTGTGGCGCAACATCGTCGCCCGATTGGGGCTCGAACTGCAAACCGCGCCCGCTCCCAAACGAGGGGCGTGGGAGCCGTTCTGGCGCGCGCTCGCGATCGCGAGTCTCGCTGGCGTGGTCGCGCTCGGCGTTGCCGAATGGCGGCGCGTTCCCGGCGCGGTGCCGGCGCCGCTCGTCGTCGTGCTGTCCGGCGCGGATGCGAAGGTCGCGTTGATCGCGACGGCGACACGCGGCGAGCGTTATCTCACGATCAAGACGGTCGGCAACGCGACCCCCGGGGCGGACAAAGCCTTCGAGCTCTGGGCGTTGCCGCAGTCCGGTGCGCCGCAGCCGCTCGGCGTGATTCCGGCAGGCAATGTCGTGCGCGTGCCGCTGCAAAATCCTGTGGACGAGACGTTGTCGAACATTGCGACGCTCGCGGTGAGCCTGGAGCCGCCCAGCGGGTCGCCAACCGGCAAGCCGACCGGTCCGGTGCTGTTCTCAGGACCGATCGAGCGGATGTATTGAACGGTAAGTAGGGTGAGAGACGCTCTCTGACCCGAGCCTGTGGGCCTTACTTACGGTTTCCGTTTCAGCGCGTAACCGTCCGGCTTGTCCTCGACCTCGTAGCCCGCCTCGCGCAGCGCATCGCGCAGACGATCCGCTTCCGCGAAGTTCTTTGCCTTGCGCGCATCGGCGCGCGCTATCGCAAGCGCTTCGATTTCGGCCGGCGCATTTTCACGCGCCGGGGCCCACTCGGCGAGCCCGAGTCCGAACACGTCGTCGAAGCGTGCGAGCGTCGCGCGCAACACGCGGGCGTCGAGCACGTCGCCGCGCAACAGCTCCCATGCCAGTGCGAGGGCGCGCGGCACGTTCAGGTCGTCGTTGATGCACGCAAAAAAGCGCGCGAGCGACGCCTGATCAACAACGCTCGATGAATCGCGCGGCAACAGGTGAAACGCCGTGCGCATTCGTGAGAGTCCGGTCGCTGCCGCGTCGAGTGCATCGAACGTGAAGTTGAGCTGCGTCCGATAGTGACCGGTCAGGCACAGGTAACGGAACGCGAGCGGCTCGTAGCCGCGCTCGCGAAGCGCGCGAAGCGTCAGGAAGTCGCCGCCGGACTTTGCCATTTTCGCGTCGTTCGCTAGAAGGAAATAACCGTGCATCCAGAAATTCGCGAGCCGCGTGCCGACGCGCGCCTGCGTTTGCGCGATCTCGTTCGTGTGGTGGACGGGAATGTGATCCTCGCCGCCGCAATGAATGTCGAAGTAATCGCCCAGATAACGCTGCGCCATCGCCGAGCACTCGATGTGCCAGCCGGGAAAGCCGCGACCCCAGGGGCTCTCCCATTCCATCTGCCGCGTGCTGTCGGCGGGTGAAAACTTCCACAGTGCGAAATCCGCTGGATTGCGCTTCTCGCCGACGTCGACGCGCTTGCCGGCTTCGAGGCCCTCGCGATCGAGCCGCGCGAGGTAGCCGTAGTCGGCCTGCCGGCTCGTATCGAAATAGACGCCGTCCGAGGTGCGGTACGTGTAACCGCGCGTCTCGAGATCGGCGATGAACGCGATTTGCTCGGCAATGTGATCGGTCGCGCGCGACAGAACGTCGGGCGGCAGGATGCGAAGCGCGCGAATGTCGTCGACGAATGCTTCGGTGTAGAGCGCCGCGATCTCCCACGCCGTCTTGCCGGTGCGGCGCGCGCCCTTCTCCATTTTGTCTTCACCGGTATCGGCATCCGACGTCAGATGGCCGACATCGGTGACGTTCATCACGTGGTGCACGCGAAACCCGTTCGCGACGAGCATCCGTTTGAGCAGATCCTCGAACAGGAACGTCCGGTAGTTGCCGATGTGCTGATAGTCGTAGACGGTCGGGCCGCAGGTGTAGAGGCCAACGACGCCGCCGGCGCGAAGCGGCGCGAACTCGCGGAGGCTGCGCGTGAAGTTGTCGTGGAGGACGATCGGTTGGTCCATCGACATCGATTCCACTGCTTACCCGATCTCCCGCACCATGATGTAGTCCTCCATCACGAAGCCGTTGCCGATCGGAAAATCGCCACACTCGCGAATCGCGAAGCCGCAGCGCTCGTAAGCCTTGATCGCGCCCGTGTTCCGTCGATTCACGTTCAGCGTCAGCTGCGCAAAGCCTGCATCGCGTGCGCGAGCGATCACATGCTCGATCAGCGCACGGCCGACGCCTTGTCCGTGGGCTTCGGGCAGCACGTACAGCTTCTCGAGCTTCATCGTGGCGCGATCCTGCGGATGCCACGCAACGAACCCGGTGGCGATGCAGTCGCGCTTGGCAAGCGCCAGGCCCGCATCGGCCTCGATCAGGAACTGCGTGAGTGCCTCACGCGAATAGCCGCGCGCGAGCATGTAGTCGATCTGTTCCATCGAGATGATTCCGGGGTAGTGCTGCCGCCAGATCGTGCCGGCGAGCGCCTGGATGACGCCGATGTCATCGACACCTGCAGCTTCGATGGTGAACGAGGAGGTCGCGTCGGTCGCGATGGCCATCGCGGCGCAATGTAGCATGCGGCCGCGCTCGCGCTGGATCACTTCTTCAGATCTCTTCCATCACCTGCGCATAGGAAATGAGTGCGAAGAGCGCCGTGCCGCCGACGATGTTGCCAAGCAACGTCGGGATCATGAAACCGGCCAGCATCGTCACGACGTCGAGCTGTCCGTTGGCAATGAGCAGGAACGCCTCCACGCTTCCCGCGACGATGTGCGCGAAGCCGCCGGCTCCGATCAGGAACGTGAACAATGAAATGACCCAGAACTTCGCCGATTCAGCGCCCGGTATCAGCCATACGGTGGCGGCGACCAGGAAGCCGGCCGCGATCGCGCGGAAGAACATCTCGACCCAGCCGTTTTTCATGAGCTCGCCGCTCACCTGCAGCATCGCGTCGCGAAGCTCCGGTGTGATCACGGGCGTCCACGTACAGAAGTACGCCGCGAAGAGCGTTCCGACCATGTTTGCGACCCAGACGATCGTCCACAAACGCGAGAGCCGCCATATGTTGCGTATCGTGAAGTCCTTCATCAGCGGCAAAACCGCGGTGATCGTGTTTTCGGTGAAGAGCTGCTGACCGCCGAGGATCACCATCAGGAATCCCACCGAATAGCCGGCGCTGATGACGAGATGGCGCCACGGCGCATCGGGCAGGGTCGTGAGCAGGATCGCCTGCGTCAGGAGCGAAAAGCTCATCGACATGCCCGCAGCCACGCCGGACCACCATAGCGACGTCGTCGGCCGCGCCATCTCTTCGTCGCCTCGCTTGCGGACGATTTCGTAGATGACCGGCGTGCGCAGGCCGGAGCGTTCCTCGACCTGACGCTCCTCGCGTGCCTGCCGCTTCCGGGCCGGCTCGGGTCTGCTGGGCGCTTCGTTCACGAGAGTGCTTTCGCTGTAGTACGCTGTAGTAATTACGCGGCCGCGTGTCGGAATTACAGCGGCAATTCTCGCAAGCCGGTGTACAGCTTCGACGCGCGCGATCCATTCGCGATTGCGAATCAAGCGCTCGCTCCGATCGACGGTGGCTGGCACGCGTGATGCACGGTGCGTGCAAGCAATAAAACACCCAAGGCGTCGCGGCCGACGGCAGGTGCGCGCGCGTCGGCCATTGCCAATACGAACGTCGACAATCGGCAGGTCGGATGCCGCGCGCATCGACGCGCCGACGTCCTCGCGCAGGTGGCGCTGAGCGCGCGATGGCGCAAGTCTTTTCGCAGCGTCTCGTTCTCGAGCTCAAGCTCGCGACGCTCGGCGTCATCCTGGCGATCTTCATCGGTCTTCTCGCGTGGCGAATCCTGATCAAGCCGCATCCCGCGGTCGGCACGCCCGCCGAGCAGGTCGTTCCTTTCAGCCACAAGCATCACGTCGGTGACGATGGCATCGATTGCCGCTATTGCCACACGTCCGTGGAGACGTCGGCATTCGCCGGCATACCGCCGACGCATACCTGCATGACGTGCCACTCGCAGCTCTTCACGCAGCAGCCGATGCTCGCTCCGGTCGTCGCGAGCCTGCGAAGCGACATGCCGATCCACTGGATGCGCATCCACGACCTGCCCGACTTCGTCTATTTCAACCATAGCATTCACATCGCAAAGGGCGTCGGCTGCGAGACCTGTCATGGACGCGTCGACGAGATGCCGCTCACCTGGCGCGTCGCGCCGCTCACCATGCAGTGGTGCCTCGATTGCCATCGCAATCCGGAAATGCATTTGCGCCCTGTCGAGCACGTCTTCGACATGGGTTGGAAACCGAGCGAGGATCAGATGGAACTCGGAAAACGGCTCGTGGCCGCGTATCACATCCACAAGTCGACGCTGACCGACTGCTCGACGTGTCATCGGTAGACGAATGAGCGAGAGCGGCACACCGCGTATGTGGCGAAGCATCGACGACCTGGTCGAAGGCGGCGTCTTGCGTGACGAATTGTCTCGTCGCTGGCCGCGCTTCGTTCCGTTCCACGATGCCGATCGCCGGAATTTCCTGAAGCTCATGTCGGCGTCGCTTGCGCTTGCAGGTCTTGCTGGGTGCTCGCGCGAACCTCAGGAGCCGATTCACCCGTATACCTACGCGCCGAAAGGACAGGTCGCCGGCGAGCCGCGCTTCTATGCGAGTGCGAACGTCGTAGGCGGCTACGCGCTCGGCGTGCTCGTCGAAACGAACATGGGGCGCCCGACCAAGATCGAGGGCAATCCGCAGCATCCGGCGAGCCTCGGCAGCACGGACGTCTATGCGCAGGCCGCGGTGCTCGATCTGTGGGACCCCGACCGCGCGCAAGCGGTCACGCATCGCGGCGAGCCGAGCACGTGGGAAACATTCGCGGCCGCATTGCAGGCGCGTCTGCTCGAGCTTGCAAAGCGGCAAGGCGAGGGCCTTCGCATCCTCACGGAAACCGTGACCTCGCCAACGCTCGCCGCGCAAATGAGGGCGCTTCTCGCTCGCTATCCGAAGGCGCAATGGCACGCGTACGAGCCGGTCAACCGCGACAACGTCTACGCCGGGACGAAGCTCGCGTTCGGCGTGCCACTCGACGTGCGGCATCGGTTCGATCGTGCCGAAGTCGTGCTGTCGCTCGACGGCGATTTTCTCGGGACCGGCGCTTCACGCGTGCGCGACGCCCGCGACTTCGTGAATGGCCACGCGACGCACAACGCGACGCTAGCGTCGAATCGGCTCTATGCGATCGCGAGCACGCCGAGCCTCACGAGCGCGTATGGCGATCACGCCGTCGCAGTCAAGGCGAGCGACATCGAAGGCGTTGCGCGACGGATCGCGAAGCTCGCCGGCGTGGCGATCGACGCGCCCGATCACGTCGCCGTACCGGACGCGTGGCTCACAGCCTGCGTCAAGGACATGACGACGCGTTCCGGCGCGTGCATCGTCGTGGCTGGCGAGGGTCAGCCGCCGCTCGTGCACGCGATCGCGCATGCGATCAATTCGCGCCTCGGGAACGCCGGAAAGACGATCGCGTACCTCGACCCGGTCGTCGCGAGCCCGCTCGACCAGGCGCAATCGCTCGCGTCGCTCGTGCAGGACATGGCCGCGCGGCGCGTCGACACGCTTTTGATCGTCGACGCGAATCCCGTGTACTTCTCGCCGCGCGATGTCGCCTTTGCCGACGCCCTTCGCAATGTGCCCGTGTCGATTCGCCTCGGTCTCTACGAGGACGAGACGTCGGCGCGCTGCGAATGGCATCTGCCCGCCGCGCATTCGCTCGAAGCCTGGTCCGACGCGCGTGCCTTCGACGGCACCGCGACGATCCTTCAGCCGGCGATCGCGCCGCTCTACGACGGCCGCTCGGTTCACGAAGTGTTGTCGATGTTCGTCGACGGCGTCGAGCGCCGCGGCTACGACATCGTGCAGGACAACTGGCGACCGGCGTTCGGTGGCGATTTCGAGGGCGCATGGAATCGTGCGCTTTCCGACGGCGTGATCCCGAACAGCGCGTTTCCCGAGCGCACGGTGGCGTTGCAGCAAAATGCAGTGACGGTCAACGCTTCGTCACCTGCCACCCGCGCAAACGATGGCCGCGTCGAGGTGATGTTCGTCCCCGACGCATCGGTCCGCGACGGCCGCTTCGCGAACAATGCGTGGCTGCAGGAGTTGCCGCGGCCGCTGACGAAGATCACGTGGGACAACGCTGCGCTGGTCGCACCGGCGCTTGCCTCGCGCCTGCAACTCGCGACCGACGACGTGATCGAGCTTCACGACGGCGATGCGCGCATCGAGGCGCCGGTCTGGATCCTGCCCGGGCACCCGGATGGCGCCGTCAGCATTTCGCTCGGATATGGGCGAAAGCGCGCCGGGCGCGTCGGCAACGAGCACGGCTTCGACGTCTATCCGCTACGGCGTGCGAACGCGCCGTGGTCGCTGCCCGGCGTGGAACTGCGCAAGACCGGTCGCCGATACAAGCTCGCGACGACGCAGCACCATCATTCGATGGAGGGACGCGATCTCGTGCGCGTGGCGACGATCGACGCCTTCCACCGCGACGCGAAGGCCGCCGGCAAGATCACGTCCGAGCGTGGCAACGGCACGCTGTACGACCCGTTCAAGTACGACAACTACAAGTGGGCGATGACCGTTGATCTGGGCGCATGCATCGGCTGCAATGCCTGCACGATCGCGTGTCAGGCCGAGAACAACATCCCGACGGTGGGCAAGCCCGAAGTGATGCGCGGGCGCGAGATGCACTGGATTCGCGTCGATCGCTATTACGAAGGCGACATCGCTACGCCGCGAACGCACTTCCAGCCCGTGCCGTGCATGCAATGCGAGCGCGCGCCGTGCGAGTTGGTCTGCCCGGTCGAAGCATCGGTGCACGATTCGCAAGGCATCAACGTGCAGGTCTACAACCGCTGCGTCGGCACGCGCTTCTGCTCGAACAACTGCCCGTACAAGGTACGGCGCTTCAATTTCCTCCAGTACAGCGACTGGTACACCGAAAGCTTGAAGGGCCAGCGCAATCCCGAGGTCACCGTGCGCATGCGCGGGATCATGGAGAAATGCAACTACTGCCTGCAGCGGATCGAGAACGGCCGCATCACCGCGGACAAGGAGAACCGGCGCGTCCGCGATGGTGAAGTCGTCACCGCCTGCCAGGCCGTGTGTCCCACGCGCGCCATCACGTTCGGCGACTTGAACGATCCGCAGAGCGCGGTCAACAGGCAGAAGGAATCGCCGCTCGATTATCCGCTGCTCCACGAGCTCAACACCGAGCCGCGGACGAGCTATCTGGCGAAGCTCTCCAACCCGAATCCGGACATCAAGGAAAGCTGACGGTGCCTCCGGCCATCACCGCCACCAGCCATCGCGTCGACGAGGAACGCCTGAGATTCCTGCGCGGCCAGTACTCGTACGCGAGCATCTCGGACAAGATCAGCGACATCGTCCTGACGCGGCCCCCGCATTGGGGCTACTACGCCGGCCTCGTGCTGTGCACGCTGCTGACGCTGCTTTTCATCATCGCGATCGCGTACCTGTTCAAGACCGGCGTAGGCATCTGGGGCGTCGACATTCCGATCGCCTGGGCGTTTGCGATCACGAACTTCGTCTGGTGGGTTGGCATCGGGCACGCCGGCACGTTCATCTCCGCGTTCCTGCTGCTGCTTCGCCAGAAGTGGCGCACGTCGGTCAACCGATTCGCCGAAGCAATGACGATCTTCGCCGTCGCGATGGCGGGCCTGATGCCGATCCTGCACCTCGGGCGGCCGTGGTTCTTCTACTGGCTCGTGCCGTATCCGGACATCATGAACGTCTGGCCGCAATGGCGCAGCCCGCTCGTGTGGGACATCTTCGCGATCGGCACGTACATCATCGTGTCGATCCTGTTCTGGTACATGGGCCTGATCCCCGACCTCGCGACGCTGCGCGATCGCAGCGACCATAGGATCAAGCAGATCGTCTACGGCATCTTCGCGCTCGGCTGGCGCGGCGAAGCGCGGCAGTGGAAGCGCTTCGACACCGCGTATCTTCTGATGGCCGGTCTCGCGACGCCGCTCGTCATCTCCGTGCACAGCGTCGTGTCGCTCGACTTCTCGATCGGCAACACGCCGGGCTGGCATTCGACGATCTTCCCGCCGTACTTTGTCGCCGGCGCGCTGTTTTCCGGGTTCGCGATGGCACTGACGATCGCGATTCCGCTGCGCGCGATCTTCGGCCTCAAGGATTTCATCACCGCGCGCCACCTCGACAACATCGCCAAGGTGATGCTCGTCTGCGGGCTGCTCGTCGCGTACAGCTACGTGGTCGAGATCTTCATGGCGTTCTACAGCGGCGACCGGTTCGAGGAATTCATGATCCTCAATCGGATGGAAGGTCCGTATGCCCCGGTCTACTGGACGGTCATCTTCTGCAACGTCGCCGTGCCGCAGCTCATGTGGTGGAAGCGCGTGCGCCTTTCGACGCTCACGCTCTTCGCGATCTCGATCGTCGTCAACATCGGCATGTGGCTCGAGCGCTTCATGATCATCGTCACGAGCCTGCATCGCGACTTCCTCCCGTCGTCCTGGGATGTCTATTACCCGACGTTCTGGGACTGGGCCACGTTGTTCGGATCGCTCGGCGCCTTCGCTTGGCTCTTCCTGATGTTCGTGCGTTTCCTGCCGGCGATCTCGATCTCGGAAATGCGCAAGCTCGTGCTCGAGAAAAAGGAGGGCGAAACGTGACGTCGACGACGGCGAATGGCGAGCAGCCGATCTACGGGCTTCTCGCCGAATTCAAGGATGCCGACGCGCTGGTCACCGCCGCGACGCGCACGCGCGACGAAGGCTACGCGCGCGTCGATGCGTATGCGCCGTTCTCGGTGCCCGGACTTCCGGAAGCCGTCGGCTTTCGCCGCGATCGCGTCGCGCTCGTCACGCTGATCGGCGGCATCGTCGGCGGCGGCGGGATCTACTTCCTGCAGTGGTACTCGTCGGTGATCGATTATCCAATCAACTCCGGCGGTCGTCCGTTCAACAGTTGGCCCGCGTTCATTCCGCCGACGTTCGAATGCACGGTGCTCGGCGCGGCGCTCTTCGCGTTCTTCGGCTACCTGCTGCTCTCCGGCTTGCCGAAGCTCCACCACCCGATCTTCAATGCCAAGGAGTTCGATCTCGCCACGCGCAGCCGCTTCTTCCTCTGCATCGAGGCGCTCGATCCGCGCTTCGAGCGTGAGGCGACCGAGCGCTTTTTGTCGTCGCTCGATCCGCTTCGCGTCAGCGTCGTCCCATTCTCGTCATGAGCCGTCGATCGTTCCCCGGCGTCGGATGTGCGCTTGCTCTGCTCGCTGGGACGCTTTCGTTCGCGCTCGTCGGTTGCGAGAAGGCGATGCAGGACATGTACAACCAGCCGAAGTACAAGCCGCTCGCGGCGAGCAAGTTCTGGCCCGACGGTCGCTCGTCGCGGCCCGACGTCGCGGGCACGGTCGCGCGTAGCGGCGGCGCCGATGCCGGCACGTCGAGCGGCGAGCTCGGCCGCCTGCCGCTGCCGATGGCGGAAGCACCGGTCTATCCCGTCGACGACAAGGGCAACGTCAAGGCCGATTTAACACCCGAGAGCCCGAAGCCGCTGACCGCGACGAACCCGCTTCCGATCAACCGGCAAACGCTCGAGCGCGGCCAGCAGCGCTTCGACATCTACTGCTCGCCCTGCCACAGCATCGCGGGCGATGGCGACGGCATGGTCCCGCGGCGCGGCTTCCCGCATCCGCCGTCGTATCACATCGCGCGGCTTCGCAATGCGCCCGACGCGCATTTCTACAACGTGATGACGCACGGCTACGGAATGATGTATTCGTACGCCGATCGCGTGTCGCCTCCCGACAGGTGGGCGATCGTGGCGTACATCCGCGCATTGCAGCTTTCGCAGAACGCGCGGATCGACGACGTGCCGCCCGAGCACCGCGCAGAGCTCAAGTGAAGCGCGTATTTCCCGGTGAAGGTCGTGAATGGATCGCGTGGGTCGTCGCGCTCGTGGGGGCCGTGCTGTTCGCGATCTCGGCGTGGTTCGATCGCGCGACGGCATTCCAGTCGTATCTCTTCGTCTGGTGGTTCCTGCTCGGCATATCCGCCGGAAGCATCCCGATGCTCGCCGTGCACAACATGACGGGCGGCGGATGGGGCGAGGTGATCCGTCCGTATCTCGAGACATCGGCGCGACTCTTGCCGCTCGTGCTCGTCCTCGGCGTGCCGCTCTTGTTCGTGATGTCGGATCTCTACGCGTGGATGCGTCCCGACGTGCTCGCGGCCGACGATCTCGTTCGCGGCAAGCGCTGGTACCTGTCGTTCGGCTTCTTCCTGATTCGCAACGCCGCGTACTTCGTCGTATGGCTCGGGTTCGGCCATCTCCTGCGCCGGTGGGCGTTCGCGCGCGCGCCTGACGCACCGCTTCGCGACCGCGAACGGCTGCGCGCGATCTCGGCGTTCGCGCTTCTCTTCTATGCCGGCACGGTCACGTTCGCCGGCGTCGATTGGATCATGTCACTATCGCCGCACTGGTTCTCGACGACGTTCGGGCTGCTTGTCGGCATCGGGCAAACAATGACGGCGTTCGCATTCGCGATCGTCTGCGCCGCATGGCAATTCCGCGACACCGTCGGCGCGGAGGCGAACCTCCCCTCGACAGGTCCGATCGACAAGCGCCGGGCGACCGACATTCCGGGTCTGTTCCAGGACCTCGGCAATCTCGTGCTGATGTTCGTGATGACATGGGCGTATCTCGCGTTCACGCAGTACCTCATCACATGGGCCGAGGATTTGCCGAGCGAAATTTCGTGGTACATCCCGCGGCTCAACACGAGCTGGCACGATCTCGCGCTGTTCCTGGTCGCCGTTCATTTCGGTCTGCCGTTCCTCGTGCTGCTGTCGCGGCGCGCCAAGCGGATCCCGCGCACGCTCGGCGCGCTGGCCGCATTCCTGCTCTTCGCGCATCTCGTCGACAGCTACTGGCTCGTCGCCCCGACCTTCCGCACTGGCGGAATCGCGATCGCGTGGAGCGACGTCTTCGCCGTCGCCGCGCTTGGCGGCATCTTCGTCGCCGTGTTCATGCCCGTCGCTCGAATTCCGCTGCCGGTTCGCCGCGCACCAGGGAAGGAGCCGCGTCGTGGCTGACATCGTCATGCAGGGGCACGTCGCGCCGGCGCACTCGCTCGACACTCCGCACGAGACCGCGGACATCGACGGCAAGCGCGTGTGGGAGACGGCCGGCGCCCTGGCCGGCATGATCGTCCTCGCCGCATTGATGGCCGCGGGCGCGATCGCGCTGATCGGCACGATGCTCGGTCGTCCATTGGCGCGCATCAATCCGCCGCCCACGCGGATGCCGTCGCCGCCTCTCCAGAGCGCGCCGCCGCTCGATCTTCACGCGCTGCGTGCGGAAAAGCACGCATTGCTGTCGCAGTACGCGTGGATCGATCGCGCGCATGGCGTGGTGCGCATCCCGATCGACCGCGCGATCGAGATCATGGTCGAGCGCGGCAAAGAGAAGCCGAGATGACGATGCTGCGAATCGTCGCGTTCGCCGTTGCGCTCGCAGCCGCGTTCGATGCATTCGCCTACGCGCGTCCCGAGACGCTCGCCGCGCAAGCCGGCTTCACCCAGCGCATGGGGAACGTCCTTCCCGGCGCGCTCGCGTTTCGCGACGAATCTGGGCGCGCGGTTCGAATCGCCGACTACTACGGGGACGCGCCGATCGTGCTCGTGTTCGCGTGGTTCGGGTGTAGAACCCTGTGTCCGACGGTCATCGGCAACCTCGCGCAAAGCGTGGCGAAAGCCGGCATTGCACCCGGGCGCTATGGGGTGATCGTCGCGAGCATCGATCCGCGCGACGCGCCTGCGGACGCCGCGCGAATGAAGCGCAACCCAGTAGTCCGCGACGCGCGGGCCTGGCATTTCCTGACGGGACGCGAGGACGCGATCGATGCGCTCGCCAATGCAGCGGGCTTTCGCTACGCCTACGACGCCGATACGCATCAGTACGCGCATCCGGCGGGCTTCGTGATCCTCACGCCCGATGGCCGCGTGTCGCGTTATTTCTTCGGTTTCGACTTCGCTCCGTCGGAGCTTCGCGACGCGCTGCGCGACGCCGGAAACGATGCCATCGCATCGCCTGTCGATCGCCTGCTTCTCCTCTGCTTTCACTTCGCTCCGACCGGCCGCTACAGCGCGGATGTCCTCCAGGCGCTGCGAATAGCAAGCGTGTTGCTCGTCGGCTGTGCGCTTGCGTTCGTGGTCGTGAAACGGCGCACGGCGTCGGCGCGCTGATCGTCATGTGGGACTTTCCCCTTCATCCGCCCGCCGATTCGCTGCTCGCGGCGCGCGTCGACCACCTGTTCTATGCGTGGCTGGGGCTCGCGGCCGTGGTCACGGTTGCCGTTTTCTTCCTGATCATCTACTTCTCGGTCAAGTACCGCCACGGCTCGAAAGCGAGCCGCGAGATGCCGCACGGCGCGAAGCTGCGACGCGAGAGCCATCACATCGAGATCGCGTGGATCGCGACGCCGCTCGTGATCTTTCTCGGCAT
>DATFCW010000465.1:0-9660 GCA_035252665.1 Casimicrobiaceae bacterium
GTCGATCGCGACGTTGGCGCCGCCGCCGCGCACCTGCACGCTGATCTGATGATTGCTCGTGTTGACGCGCGCCGCCGTCGAAACGGTATTGAAGGCAATCGACCCGACGTACACCATCGTCGCCGTGCTACCGAACGACGCACCCTGCGGGAGGATTTCGATGTCGCCCGACGCGCTCGTCGTCGGCATCCCGAACACCTGGAGCTGCACCGCGCTCGGGTTCAGCCCGGCCGGCAATTGCGCCAGGCAAACGCCGTTGCCCCCCTGTACCGTGTAGCTGCGGATCTGGTTCGCGGTGAACGGGACCGGCGTGTGCGAAGGCGTACCGTCGCCTTGATAGACGGCGGCGAACGTGCCACGCGTCTCGACGAGCCGACACGGCGTGACCGGCGTGTAGACAACGTCGGCTGCGACATCGCCCAAAGCCTTGGTCCGCACCATGGTCGTTTTCGGCGCGACAGCAGTGAATCCCGTTACCGCGCGCAAGCCTTGTTCACTGCCGGCAAGGCTCGCGGCGAGCAGCCTATCCGCGCGCAGGCTCATCAGCCGCATGCGCAAGTCATCGATCGAAACCTGCTCGCTCGACGTCGCGAGCGTGGCGCCCCATATGGCGACGATGCGTTCGACGACGCTATCGCGCTGCCGATCGATGGCGAGCAGGGCGTCGGCTCCGTGCTCGGCGGCCTGCGCGTACGAAAGCCCGGACGCGAGCAATGCCATCGAGAACGACACGGCCGTGCGCGACCGTGCGGCAGGCAAAGCGAACCACGACCGCATGACAGGCGACGCGAACCGATTACGCATGAGGACCTCGCGAAAGTGGAGTTACGCGCATTCCGCGCGCCGGCGCACGGGGACGAGGGACGCTACGCCGGGCGAACCACCCGGTCAAGCGCGAGGGAAACCTGCCTCGCCAAGTCGGCAACGTGGTACAAGCGGAAATCGGCGGAGGTGTATTTCGAAATCGATGCCAGAGGCATTTCCCGAACGACTGTCGTCATTCGGATGCGGCACCAGGGGCAAATACACTGGCTATCTCCGGCACCAATTTCGCCGGGAGTCGTTGGCGCCGGTTCGGGAAAGACGTTTCTGGCACCCATTTAGGCTTACGGCGTCAGCACGACCTTCACGCAATCGTCCTGCTTCTTCGCGAACATTTCATAGCCGTCGGGGGCGTCGTCGAGGCGCATCCGGTGCGTGATGATGAAGCTCGGATCGATCTCGCCGTTCTCGATGCGCGCCATCAACGGCTTCATGTAGCGCTGCACATGGCACTGCCCGGTCTTCATCGTCAGCGATCGGTTCATGAACGAGCCCATCGGAAACTTGTCGATGAACCCGCCGTAGACGCCAATCACCGAGACCGTTCCCCCATTGCAGCACGCCATGATCGCCTCGCGCAGCGCGATCGGGCGATCGGTCTCGAGCATCAACGCCTGCTTGAATCGCTCGTAGGCGTAGACGAGACCCGGCGCATGCGATTCCATGCCGACCGCGTCGATGCATGCATCGGGACCCACGCCTCCGGTCAACTCCTTCAGCGTATCCAGAACGTGCTGCGTCTCGGAGTTGATCGTGTCCGTCGCACCGGCCCGGTTCGCGGCCATCGCAAGGCGCTCGGGAACGCGATCGATCGCGATGATCCGTTCCGCGCCGAGGAGCTTCGCGCTTGCGATCGCGAACTGACCGACAGGACCGCAGCCCCATACGGCGATCGTGTCGCCTGCTTCGATATCGCACATCTCCGCCGCCATGTAACCCGTCGGCAGCACGTCGGAGAGGAATAGCGCCTGCTCGTCGGAGATTCCCGGAGGAACCTTGAGCGGCCCGACATCGGCGAACGGCACGCGCGCATATTCGGCCTGGCCACCCGCGAAGCCGCCGAGCATGTGCGAATACCCGAAGATACCGGCCGGCGAATGGCCGAGCAGCTTCTCCGCCATCCATGCGTTCGGATTCGAGTTTTCGCACAGCGAGTACGCGCGCGCCTCGCACGCGCCGCAGTTGCCGCATGCGATTGGAAATGGCACGACCACGCGATCGCCGACCTTCAGGTTCGCGACATCGGGACCGACCTCGACGACCTCGCCCATGAACTCGTGTCCCATGATGTCGCCCTTCTTCATCGTGGGCACGAAGCCGTTGTAGAGATGCAGATCGGAGCCGCAGATGGCCGTTGACGTGACGCGCACGATCGCGTCGCGACGATTCATGATCTTCGGGTCGGGCACGTCGTCGACCCGCATGTCGCGCTTGCCGTGCCAGCATGTCGCCTTCATCGTTGCCTCGCGATCGATTGCCTTTTCAGTCGGCCGACCAGCGCGTCGCCTCGTCCTCGTTCGGACGGCCGCGCTGCTGCAGCACGTCGCCCATGCCGTGCGGGCTGCCTTCCGAGCGCACGATTTCGCCGGTCTCGACGATCTGCTTGAAGCGATGGAGGTCGTCGTAGATCTGCTGCTCGGGCGATTCGTTGAAAAGCATCGCCGCAAGCTTTCCCATTGCGCCGCCCGGTGGCCGATACGCGAGGTCGACACGCACGATCGTGCCGCGACTGCCGGGACGCGGCTCGAAGCGCACGGCGCCGCTGTTGTCGACATCGGCGCCTTCGAGCGATTGCCACGCGATGAGCTCGTTCGGCGTGTCGGCCGTGATCCGCGAATCCCACTCGACACTCGTTCCGGCCGAGCCATTCGCCACCCAATGCGACATGCCGGGACCGGTCGGCGTCACCGAACGCACGTGGTACATGAAGCGCGGAAAGTTTTCGAACGCGCGCCAGAACGCGTACAGCTCGTGCGGCGGCCGATTGACGACGATGCTTCTCGTCATGCGAATCTCCTGCCATTCGCCATGCTCGCGTCCGAGCTCGCGCGCGCAGTACACATCGAGCGCGGCGACGCCGAGCACGCTCGCGGTCGCGAACGCGACGCCGCCCTTGTTCATCCGAGGCGACGCGCCGGCGGCAGCGAGCGTCGCGATGTCGACCGCGTCACCGGCGACACGCGACCACATCGCCCTCTCGGGGCGCGAACCTTGCGCGAAGATCAGCGCGCCGCTCAGAAGCTCGCGGACGCCGTAGAGGCGGACGAGGTTCGCGTATCGGCCGTTGCCTCCGAGCAATCGCAACACGAGTCGTGGCGCGACGATCTGGGCGAAGCCAAGCGACAGGCTCAACCATCCGAGACGTTGCGCGAGGCGCGTCGCGCTCGCCGTCGAAAGCGAATCGGATTGGCGATGGTTTCGTTCGGCCGGATGACGCGGACGCCGGACGACGTCGGGTTGCGAATCTTCGCCGCCCACGCGGGCGGGCTCGTCGATCCGTTCCATGTCGATCTCCTGTTCGAATTGGAACGCAGTAAGCGCTTCGCCGGCAGGTCGGCAATTAATTCCTGAGCCGTTGTCAGATTGCCGACGTGCGCAGTCGCGAATCGCCCCTTGCGCGCGCGTTGGCGCGCGCAATGCAGGAGAAGTGAGCGAGAAGCGTGCCGCCTAACGCAGCGTCATCATCACCGGCGCGTGATCGCTCGTCCCCACGTCGGCGAGCACGCTGCAGTCGACGACGCGATCGGCGATCGACTTCGAGGCGAGGATGTAGTCGATGCGCCAGCCGATATTGCGCTGGCGCATGTTGCGCCAGGGCGGCCACCACGAGAACAGCGCATCGTCCGCCGGATGAAGCGCGCGCGCGACGTCGACGCAATGCGTGCCGAGCAGGCGGTCGAAGAGCTCGCGCTCCTCGGGTCGCTGCCCGATCACGCCCGCCTTGCGCTCGCGCGGATGCACGTCGATGTCGGCGTGCGCGACGTTGAGATCCCCGCACATGACGATCTCGCGCCCTTCGGCGTGCATGCGCGCAGACCAGTCGGCGAGCTTCGACAGGAACGAGAGCTTCGCCGGATAGTCCTTGCCGCCGTTCGGCACGTAGACGGATGCAAGGACCATGTCGCCGAGCGCGACTGCGACGATCCGCGATTCCATGTCGAAGTCAGGATGCGAGAACGACGGGGTGTCGCCGTGCATCTGCTTCGCGACGTGCAGCGATACGCCCGAGTAGGCGCGCATGCCGTGCCAATAGACGTGGTAGTCGACGTGCTTGCAGCGGTCGGGGATCTGCGCGGGCTCGGCCTTGAGCTCCTGCAGGCAGACGATGTCGGGACGGTCGCGCTCGAGCCAATCGCAAAGCTGCGCCTCGCGCGCGCGGATGCCGTTGACGTTCCAGGTGGCGATCTTCATGGTGAGGAGACCAGTTTGGGGTCAGAGACGAAACTCGCGCGACGAGCCGAATCGAGTTTCGTCTCTGACCCCAAACTGGTTGTCGCTACCGCTTGCGCGCCAACGTCACGCCGTCGCCGATCGGCAGCAGCGCTAGATCGATGCGCTCGTCGCGATGAAGCTTGTAGTTCAGCGCCTGCAGCGCCTTCGTGTCGTCGTCCTTGGCAGGACGCGCGACGGCGCCGCTCCAGAGAACGTTATCGATCGCAATCAAGCCGCCGCTCCGCAAAAGCCGCAGACATCGCTCGTAGTAATCGTCATAGCCCGATTTGTCCGCGTCGATGAATGCGAAATCGTACGAGCCGGCCTCGCCCGCGGCGAGCCGCGCATCGAGCGTCGTGCGCGCCGGCGCGATGCGCAGATCGATCTTGCGCGACACACCGGCCGATTCCCAATACGGCTTGCCGATCGCCGTGTACGCATCGCTCACGTCGCACGCGAGCAGATAACCGTCGTCGGGCAATGCGAGCGCGACGGTGAGCGCGCTGTAGCCGGTGAACACGCCTATCTCGATCGCGCGCCGCGCGCCGACCAGTTTCACGAGCAGCGCCATGAACTGGCCCTGCTCCGGACCGATCTGCATCATCGCCTGCGGATGCGGCTTGGTCGCCTCGCGCAACGCGGCTTGCGCCGGATGCTCGCGCAACGAATGCGACACGACGTACGTATAGAGCGCGTCGTCGAGGTTCAACGTTCGGTTGGCCATCGCAGCAGAAGGGCGCGTAAACCGCGCCCCGATGAATTGTCGTGATCGTTGGCTAGCTTCGCATCCGCCCCGCGATGTTCGCCATCGCGAGCGTCAGCGCCGCCGTGCCGAGCGTTTTGACGAGCTGTGGATTTCGCGCGTAGAACTGCCCGAGCTTGTCGAACACGCTGTCGCTGTGCTGCTCGGCGTGGTTCGCGAGATCCTGCACCTGCGAAGGCGAAACCTGCGACGCCTGCTGGGGCGTCACCTGCGGCGTGCCCGAGCCCGACGTCAATTGACCGAGCAAACCGCCGAGCGCGCCGCCACCGATCGACGAGAGCGTGCCGGGCGGCAGCGACGCGAGAATCTGATTCAGCATGCCGGCGCGCTGGTTGGGATCGGCATTCGCGAACACCTGACTCACCATTTGCCCGAGCGCCGGCGTCGCATCGGAGCGCAACGCGTCCGAGATGCCCTGGCCGAGCACCTGCGGCGACGCGTGTTGCGCGACCTGATCGAAATGCTGCTCGGCGTCGGGAGCGGCCTGTCCAGGCGTCACGTTGAGATAGCGGGAAAGCAATCCTCCGAGATCGAGCGCCATGCGACCCTCCTTTTCAAGGCTTGTAGTACGTTGGAAATTCCTTCTTGAGCTCGGCGAGCTTCGGCAGATCGTTGTACATGATGTAGGGCTGATCGGGATGCAGCGCCAGGTAGTTCTGATGGTAATCCTCGGCGGGATAGAACTTGTCGAGCGGCACGACCTGCGTAACGATCGGCTTGCCGAACACCTTCGCCGCGTCGAGTTGCGCGATGTAGTGTTGCGCGATCTCCTTCTGCTGCGGATTCGCGTAGAAGATCGCCGAGCGGTACTGCGTGCCGACGTCGGGGCCCTGTCGATTGAACTGCGTCGGGTCGTGCGCCACCGAGAAGAACACTTTCAGAAGCTCGGCGTAGCTCACCTTCGACGGATCGTAGGTCACCTGAACCGATTCGGCATGACCCGTCGTGCCGGTGCTCACGATCATGTATTTCGCGGTCGCCGCGCTGCCGCCCGAATAGCCGGAGACCACGTGGGTCACGCCCTTCACGTGCTTGAACACTGCGTCGACGCCCCAGAAGCATCCGCCGGCGAAGACGGCAGTCGCTTCTCCTTGCGTCGCAGTCGCCGGCTGCGGACCGGTGTAATCGGGAACGGCGGCCCGGGCGCCAAGGGCGAAAAGACCGAGCATCAAGAGCGAAAACCGCATGGCGGCCTCCATGGATGTGTGGACGAACGCCAATTGGTGTGGCGTGCTAGCCCGATCCTTACGACGGAACGACCGGCGGCAAGTTCAGTGCGCGAAGCGCGCGGCAGCGGACGGCGTCCAATTCACACGATACCACCGCGCACGCGAGGCGCGGCGTTGCTCGAATAACGCCGCTATTTGGTGCCGAAGATACGGTCGCCGGCGTCGCCCAAGCCCGGCACTATGTAGCCGTGCTCGTCGAGCTGGCGGTCGATCGCCGCCGTGTAGATCGGCACGTCGGGATGCGCCTGCTGGAACGTCGCGATCCCTTCCGGGCACGACACGAGGCAGGCGATGCGGATCGATCGTGGCCGCGTTTCCTCGAGGCGCTCGACGGCGGCAACCGCGGAATGGCCCGTCGCGAGCATCGGATCGAGCACGATGGCATCGCGCTCGTGCATGCCGCCGGGCATCTTGAAATAATACTCGACCGCGACGAGCGTTTTCGGATCGCGATAGAGGCCGACGTGGCCGACGCGCGCACCCGGCACGACGTCGAGGAAACCGTCGAGCAAGCCGGTGCCCGCGCGAAGGATCGGCACGAACACGAGCTTCTTGCCGTCGATGAGCCGCGAGCGCATCGGCTCGAGCGGCGTCTCGATCTCGACCTCGTTCATCGGCGCGTCGCGCGTGACTTCGTAGGCCATCAGTGCGCCGATCTCGCGCAGGAGCCGACGAAAGCTCGTCGTGCTCGTTTCCCTGCGACGCAGAAGCGTCAGCTTGTGCTGGATCAGCGGGTGATCGAGGACGTGGACCTGGGCCGGCACTAAAAGACCGTCCCGTCCGAGCGGACGCGGAGCGGCGGCTCGCCGCCCCGCAGCTTTACGGCAAGCTCGCGCCCCGCGGCCCACGTGCCGCCCTCGAGAATGCACGCGAGCGGCAACTGCGGCCGATCGAGAAGCGCGCGCACGGCTTGCGCCAGATCGTCGATCAGCGTGATCGTGAGCGCGCGCCATTCGACGACGATCTCGCTCGCCGGCGTCCATTCGACGTCACGATCCCCGGCGTTCAACAGCACGAGGACGCCCGTATCGATCAGAAGCCCGCCGTTGCGATATTCGGGCAACGCGGTCAGCGCGTCGCGGTCCGTCACGTCGATGCCCGCCCATTCGAACGGCTCGAACAGCGAATACGCGAGCCATTGCGAGAGCTTGTGGAACGGCACGTACCCTTCGGTCGCGCCGGTGCCGCCCGCATGCGGATGGCGCCAGACGTCGCCTTCGATGCGATCGATCTCGTCATTCGCGGCAGGCGCACGCCAGATCGGACCGAAGCCGTCGAGCACCGCGCGAAGGATTGCCGGCGCGGCGATTGTCCTGTGCCCCTGCATCCGGTCGAAGAGCGCCGACGGACGCGCCGTCAGGCCGAAGCGGTCGGGACGCGTCTCCAGCACGTCGCCGAGCCGTCGCAAAAGCGCGGCACGGCCGTCGAGCGCGACGAGCGGATTGCGCGGCGTCACCTGGAACCATTGCGCGAACGTCGCCGGGTCGATGCCGGTCAGTGCGGCGGCGTCGACGCGCAGCGGCTCGCCCGGCGAGGCCGACCACGCGCCGCCCATGAATGCCTGGAAGCTCGCGACCGCGACGCCCTCGGAGCGCGTGTAGTCGTCGATCGTCCCGGGCTCGCGATAGCGCCATGCCGAGCCCGCGCCGGCATCGAGCAGGACGCTCACGACCGTTAGATCGATCTGCGCGCGCAGCCGATCAGCGGGCGCGTAGCACGCGAGGTGGCGATTGAGCTCGCTCACGCGGCTTCGTCCACCGGCGTCGAAATGGCGCCAGCGGCTGTGATAGGGAACGTCGAGATTGCGATAGCGCCTTCGCGTGACGTCGGCGACGAGTCGCGCCGCGACGTCGATCTTCGCTCGATCGACGCGAAAGTGATTCGACTGACCCGCCTCGACAGCGCGCGTGATGTTGCCGCAGCGCTCGCGAATCGCGGCCGGCGAAAGAAGCTCGGTGGTTCCTGGCATCGACACGGCGAGCATCAGAAGGATCTCCCCTTCGTGCTCGCGAGCACAAGCGGATCGCGCGAATCGCCTGCGCAGAAGTAGCCGGCGGCGACCTTCGCGTCGATCTCGACGCGCGCATCGTCGGGCACGAGCTCGTCGGGAATGCGAATGCGCTCGCCGACCTCGATCCCGGCGCCGACGATCGCGTCGTACTTGATATTGCTCATCGATACGAGACGGTGAATTCGGCGAATGCCAAGCCAATGCAGAACATCGGGCATCAACTGCTGAAAGCGCATGTCCTGCACGCCGGCGACGCATTCGGTGCGAAGGAAATAGTTGCTCGCGCTGTCGCCGCCTTCCTGGCGCTTGCGCGCGTTGTAGACGAGAAACTTCGTGACCTCGCCTAGCGCGCGGCCTTCCTTGCGACAGTAGACGACCAAGCCGGCGCCACCCGCTTGCGCGCCGCGGATGCATTCCTCGATGGCGTGCGTCAGATACGGACGGCACGTGCAGATGTCGGAACCGAACACGTCGGAGCCGTTGCATTCGTCGTGCACGCGGGCGGTGAGCGTGACGCCCGGATCGGCGAGATCGCGCGGATTGCCGAAGATGTAAACCGTCTGACCGCCAACGGGCGGCAGCAGCACTTCAAGGTCGCCGCGCGTGACGAGCTCCGGATACATGCCGCCCGTTTCCTCGAAGAGCGCGCGGCGCAGATCCGACTCGGCTACGTTGAACCGGCGTGCAATTCCGGGTAGCCACCAGACGGGCTCGATCGCAGCTTTGGTGACGACCGCGGCACCATTGGCAAGCAATACGTTCCCGTCCGGGACGAGCCGCCCGGCGGCGATGGCGTCGTGCACCTCAGGCAGCTCGATGTGCGCGCGGGTGACGGCGATCGTCGGTCGAATGTCGTAACCGTCGTCGAGATACGCCTTGTAGACGTCAGCGACCAGTGCACCCCACGGATCGAGCGACACGATGCAGTCGGGATTCGACCATTCCGGGTAAGGCCCGATCGCCGTCGTCGGCGACGTGTTCGTGAGATCGGGACGATGCGCGCGCGTGAGCGAGCGTGCCGCGACGGCAAGCGCTCGATAGATGCCATAGCTGCCGCTATGGGTGCCGATGACGTTGCGTCGATTTCGATCGGCCGTCGTCCCGACGACGGGGCCGCGCGCGAGCGCATCCGGCGCGCCCCAGTGGATCGCCCGCGCACCGGCCGCACCGTCGCACGGATGGTGCGACGTGAGCCTGATGTGACTCGTTCGCGCCGGCAGTTCGATGCTGCTCATATAGCCAGAACTCCTTTGAACATTCCAATATACCCCTTGCATTGCAAGCGCCGCAAAGGCTATGCCAGTGCCAGTTTCAGAGGACAGGTATGAGGTGACAGACGCGAAGGCGTCTCCCGGGGCGCGGCGTACGCCGCCGTACGGGTTGGTGCAAATTGAAAAAAGCAC
>DATFCW010000466.1:0-5406 GCA_035252665.1 Casimicrobiaceae bacterium
TTGCGGGTAAAGCGTCTTCTCGGATGCCGCCGGCGCCTGCGCCGCGGCTTTTGCCGGTGCGGCAGCGGCCTTCGGCGCCGACTTCGGGGCAGCGGGCGCCTGAGCGAACGCGCCACCCGTGCAAAGCGCGGCCATGACCGCGACGGCTACCAGCGTACTTTTCATTGCTTCATCCTTTCGTCATTCCGGATTTCGCCGGGTGCGCGGGCTTCGACGGCCAGCGCATGCACCGGATAGGGGATAAGGTCGCCGACGCGATCGAGAACGGCGCGGTGGCGGGCAAGGGGCGAAAGCCCGTGGAAGTGCTGCGACACGATCGTGACCGAAAAGTGCCGCGCGCCCGACGCCGCGCCGGCATGCCCGACGTGCTTGTCGCTGTCGTCGCGGATTTCGAGCGAGGTCGGCGACAGCCCTGCAAGCCGCGCTGCAAGCGCGGTCTTCACATCGTTGACGCTGGTGGACCCGCTCATCGCGACGGCTCGGTCACGTGGCGCGCGAGAAAGAGTCCCTGCGCCAGCGCGAACGCGAAGAAAAGACCGATGCCGCCCCAGACCTTGAAGTTGACCCACGTGTCGGTCGCGTAGTGGAATGCGATGTACCAGTTCGCGAACGCCATCGCCGCGAAAAATGCGACCCACGACCATGTGAGGCGCGTCCAGATCTGCGCGGGCAACGCGATCTCCTTCATCACGACCGCAAGAAGGTCGCGCTGCCAGACGAGCTTGCCCACGGCGAGAATCGCCCCGAAGGCGAGATAGAGCACCGTCGGCTTCCACTTGATGAACGTCACGTCGTTCAGAAGCAGCGTCGCGCCTCCGAACACGACGATGATCGCGAGCGAAAGCCAATGCACCGCCGAGACGCTGCCGCGCCAGCGAAACCATGCGATCTGGATCACCGACGCCGCGATGGCGACTGCCGTGGCGGCCATGATGCCTTGCCACTTGAACGCGACGAAGAAAAGGATGAGCGGAAAATAGTCCGCGACAACGCGCATAAACCGTCCATTATACCGCCGATCCGGCTCCCGGGTGGTTGACTTTCGGATGGCCGCGAAGCGAGCCTGCGAGACGCGTCCAGTCGAACGCCGCGCCCGGGTCGGTCTTGCGTCCAGGGGCGATGTCGCTATGGCCCACGATCTCCGCGATGGGGTAGCGACGGGCGAGCGCGCGCGCGATTCCGCCGAGCATCGCGTATTGCGCGTCGGCGTAGGGCACGTCGTCGCACCCTTCGAGCTCGATGCCAACCGAGAAATCGTTGCAACGCGACCGTCCGCGCCACATCGATTCGCCCGCGTGCCACGCGCGCTGCCGGCAGGGCACGAATTGCACGAGCGCGCCGTTGCGGCGGATGAGAAAATGCGCCGATACCCGAAGGGCGGCGATCGAGGCGAAGTACGGGTGTGCGCCCGGATCGAGCCGGTTGGTGAAGAGGCGCTCGATCGCATCGCCGCCGAACTCGCCGGGTGGAAGCGAAATACCGTGCACGACGAGCAGCGAAATCGCCGTATCCCGGGGTCGTTCGTCGCAATTGGGCGAGGGAACCTGAAGCGCCGTGCTGGCGCGACCGTCGTCGCCGACGGCGAGACGGCGTGTGCGCGTTGTGTTGGCCGGGTGCGCGGGTCGCTTCACGATGGGCGCGGGATTTTGCCATACAGGGCCGCGGGAAACTCCCCGGGCGCTGGCGGTGCCCAATACGTGCGCCCACGCTCGCGAGGCGGAGTCTCGGCCTCGCGGACGATGCGCATCTAGGGGGCGAGACGATGGATCCGTGGAAAGCGTTTCGCCGGGTCGGCCTCGCGCTGCGATTCATCGCGCCGCTCACGCTTGTACTGGCGCTCCTCGCACTCGCTCTCGTGCCGCTCGTCGACACGCTGACGCTGCGCTGGTGGGTGAGCGATCTCGAGACGCGGTCGCGGCTCGTCGCAAACACCATGCAGGAGCAGCTCGTCGATCTCGTGCGCGAAGGCAACGGCGCGCGCGTGCGCCAACTCTTCCGGCGCGCCGTCGAGGACGAACGCCTTTTCGCGCTCGCGTATTGCAATGTCGACGGGCAGATCGTCTACCGCACCGACACGTACCCCGTAGCGCTCGGCTGCAAGGAGATCAAGGGCAGCGGTCCGGATGCGCATGTGCTGCGCCAGTTTCCGCCGGCGCCGATCTATGTGACGTGGTTCCCGATTCCATCGCACGGGCCGCAGATCGGCACGCTCGTGCTCGTCCACGACATGAGCCTCGTCGAGCGCCGAAGCGCCGACACGCGAAATTATCTGATCGGCTTCTTCATCCTGCTCGGCGTGCTGGTGTCGCTCATCACCGTCTTCGTCGCGCATCTTTCGTGGCGCGGATGGATGGAAGGCGTGCGCGCATTGTTGCGCGGCGAGGGCATCATCCAGCCATTTCGCGAGCCCAATCCGGACCTGCAGCCGCTCGTGGGCGAGGTAAGGGCGCTCCTGCGCGAGGTTGACCAGAGCCGGCGAAATCTGGAGCGCGGCGCGACGTGGAATCCCGAGATGCTGCGCTCGGTGCTGCGCAACGAGCTCGCGGGCGACGAGATCCTGCTCGTCTCCAACCGCGAGCCGTACATCCACATGCGGCAGGGCGATCAGATCGTGATCCGTCGGCCGGCGAGCGGGCTCGTGACGGCGATGGAGCCGATCATGCGCGCGTGCTCGGGTACGTGGATCGCGCACGGAAGCGGCACCGCGGATCGCGCGATGGTCGACCGGCATGATCGTATCGAGGTGCCGCCCGACAATCCGAGCTACACGCTTCGCAGGCTCTGGCTCAGCAAGGAAGAGGAGCGCGGCTACTACTACGGCTTTGCCAACGAGGGGCTGTGGCCGCTATGCCATATCGCGCACGTGCGTCCGATTTTTCGCACGAGCGACTGGGAGCGCTACGTCGACGTCAACCAGCGCTTCGCCGAGGCCGTATGCACCGAGGCGCGCACCGAGGATCCGGTGGTCCTCGTGCAGGACTATCACTTCGCGCTCCTGCCACGCTTCATTCACGAGCGGCTGCCGAAGGCGACGATCATCACGTTCTGGCACATCCCGTGGCCCAATCCCGAGTCGTTCGGCATCTGTCCGTGGCGCGCGCGCGTGCTGGACGGTCTCCTCGGCAGCACGATTCTCGGCTTCCACACGCAATATCACTGCCGCAACTTCATCGATACGGTCGATCGCTTTCTCGAAGCGCGCATCGAATACGAGGCTTCGCGCGTTTCGTATGGCGGCCATCGAACGAGCATCGAGCCGTATCCGATCTCGATCCAGTGGCCATCGCCGTGGGCCGACACTCAGCCGAGCGTGGCCGAATGCCGTCGCCGCGTCGGTCAGCGCGAAGGTTTTCCCGCCGGCGTGCGGATCGGCATCGGCGTCGATCGCATGGATTACACGAAAGGCATCATCGAGCGCTTTCACGCGGTCGAGAAGCTGCTCGAATCGCACCGTGAGTACGTCGGCCGGTTCGTGTTCGTGCAGATTGCGGCGCCGACGCGTTCGGCGCTCGACGAATATCGCAGCTTCGAGGAAGAGGTGCATGGGCTCGCGGCGCGGATCAACGCGCGCTTCGGGGGAGCGGAAGTGCCGCCGATCAGGCTCAAGGCCGAGCATCACGAGCCCGAGGTGATCAACGAATACTTCCGAGCGGCGGACATCTGCGTCGTGACGAGCCTTCACGACGGCATGAACTTGGTCGCCAAGGAATTCGTCGCGGCGCGCGACGACGATCAGGGCGTGTTGGTGCTGTCGCAGTTCACCGGCGCGGCGCGCGAATTGCACGACGCGCTGCCCGTCAATCCGTATCACGTCGATCAGTGTGCCGAGGTGCTCGACCAGGCGCTGCGCATGCCCTCGGATGAGCAGCGGGTGCGGATGCGTAGCATGCGAAGGCTCGTGCAGGAATACAACGTCTATCGCTGGGCCGGCGCGATGCTGCTCGATGCGAGCCGCCTGCGGCAACGCCAGCGCATCGTCGATCGCATCGATCAGCACCGCGAGCGGGCCGTGGAGTTGAGCGACGTCGACGAGACGTCGCGGAGCGCGCAGACTTGATTCACGCGTTGTCCCGGGAAGGGATCGGGCGGATCGACGCGATTCTCGCTCGCAAGCCGCTGCTTGCATTCGACATCGACGGCACGCTCGCGCCGATCGTGTCGCAGCCGGGCGAGGCGCGGCTGCCCGATGCCATTCAGCGTTGCCTCGACGTGCTTGCGTCGCGCAGCGACGTGGCGATCGTCACGGGACGCGCGGCGCAAGATGCGCGCAGCCTGCTCGCGTTCACGCCGCGCTACGTCGTCGGCAACCATGGCGCCGAAGGCGTTCCTGCATGGGCTGGACGCAGTTCGGCGTTCGTGCAGATCGTGCGTGGCTGGCATGATGCGCTTCGCGCATGCGTGTCGCTTGCGGAAACGGGCGTGATGATCGAGGACAAGCGATACTCGCTTTCGCTGCATTACCGGCAGGCGCCCGACTGGGATGCCGCGCGGCGCGCGATCCGGGACTGCATTGATCGCCTTCGTCCCAACCCGAAGATCATCGACGGCAAAGCCGTCGTGAATCTGCTCACGCCCGACGCGCCGAACAAAGGCGATGCGTTGCGAGCGCTGATTACCGGATCCCCGACTTCGTCGGCGATCTACGTCGGCGACGACGACACCGACGAGCGCGTGTTCGAGCTGACGCTGCCCGATGTCCTGACGATCCGCGTCGAGCGCGACGATTCGAGCCGCGCCGCGTTATTCCTCCACGATCAGGGCGAAGTGCTTCCGCTATTGCGCCACATGGTCGATCGCGGGCCCGCTCCGGCACGCTGAACTTCGTGGCATGGCAGTTGCTGAAGCGCACCGGCAACGGGTTTTTTGGCGCCGAATGCGGAGCGCCGCCGCGCGTACTGGGCACATCGTGCCCGGAATGTCGCGACGCGGGGTCTTGCGAGCGCTTGCAATCGGGATGAACATGCCGTAGACCACAGGACATCGGTGGAGAAGAAGCGCGTGCGGGTGCTCGTTGTCGACGACGAGCTTCGAAATACGAAGCTCGTCGAGGCGATTCTGAGCCGCGAGGGCTACGACGTCGTGTCGGCTGCGAACGGACGCGAGGCGCTCGAAGCGGTCGCGTCGCTTCATCCCGATCTGATCCTGCTCGACGTGATGATGCCCGACATGAGCGGTTTCGAGGTCGCGGCGGAGCTCAAGCGCCGGCCGGACGCGACGGGTATCCCGATCGTCATGGTCACCTCGCTCGACGACCGGACGTCGAAGCTTCGCGCGCTCGACAGCGGTGCCGAGGAATTCCTGACCAAGCCGATCGATCGCGCCGAGCTCCTTGTGCGCACGCGCAACCTGCTGCGGCTCAAGTCGTATGCCGACATCCATGCGAACTATGCGCGGGTGCTCGTTGTC
>DATFCW010000467.1:0-2400 GCA_035252665.1 Casimicrobiaceae bacterium
GGCCTCACGATCGTCAGCGGACCGGGCAATCTCGACAAGCTCAAGGCGTTTCTGGCGTCGAATTATCCGGTGATGATCTCGATTGGCTGGGAAAGCGGCGGCGGCCATTTGTGCGTGGTGTCCGGCTATGACGATCAGAACAAGACCGTTACGATCGTCAACTACGACGCGCAAGGCGGTACCTATCAAGTTCCTTATGACAAGTTTCAGACTGAATGGGGCAATCACCTCAACTACATGACCGCGGTCGTTCCGCTGCGCGACAGCCGCCTGGACGAATTGCGGCAGCAAGGCGATCTGCGCCACCCGACTCCGATCTACGAAGGACTGACGCTCTCCGATTTCTACGTCAATCAGCAGTCGCAAGTCTTTGTCGAAGCCGCTTATCGTTATGTGACCGATTGGACCGATATCACGGTGCGCGTGAGCTTCGATCAATCGGAGAGCGGGCTCGAGCGCCAGGTGAACGGCTCGATCGCGGTGCGCCAGAAGCTCGCGACCGGCTGGCTGCTCGGAATGACCGTCGAGAAAGTGAGCTTGCGCGGCCAGGACGACAATTGGTCGACCTTCACGACCGCGCCGCTCGCGCTGTACGGATCGCTGCAAGGACCGGGATTCGAGCTCAAAGCCGGTTATCAGAAAGGCGGCTTTCAAGCGTCGCTCGTAGCGGACTTGAGCCGATTCTGGGCAGGCATGGGTTTGCAAGTCGATTTCTCGGTCGATCAAACGAGCGGCTATCGAGTTTTCTGTTCGCTGACTGGAACGTTCTAATGAGCGAGCGATGAGCTTCGGGCGTTGGCTCGCGCTCGACGACGCGGCGCCCGAGGGGCCCGGCTTGCTGCAAGCACGTCGCAAGGCAGGATTGATCGATTATCCGACCGGCAAGAGCGCAATGGTCTATTACGACGCGGATGACGAATCGGTTGCGCGCGCGCTGGGTCGTTTGCAGTCGATTGTCGATAATCGCGATGCTTATCTGGTCCGTTATGCGCCGGGGGAAACCACGCTGTCGCCACGGCAATCGATTGAGCGTCATTTGAAGCAGTTCGAATCCCGCTTCGGCGCGTTGCCGATCTTCAATCGTCGAACGATGCACGGGTGATGTTCAGCCGGCCCGGCGCGAACCGCGTATGCAACCGCCGCGTGCGATTGATGCCGATCGGCAGTGTTGTCGCGATTCGTGTCTGAGCTCGAGCGAGCAAGAACGTACGAGGAATGGGCCTTTTCGCGTTGATCGAAAGTGCGATCGGGCGACGGCAAAGGTCGTCCACGAGCTGCATGAGATCGCTCGCAAGACGCTACGACAAATCGGCACCAATTATCTGGCCGCGGTCGAGGTCGCGTGCGCGTGGAAATGCCTGAATTAGAGCGCGCTTCGCTCGAATCGATGCCTTGGCGCTGGTGCGGGGCGCCGCCATTTGCAGAGAGTCGCAGAGCCGCAGAGATGAGAAGATCAAATTTCCGCCGATCGATTCCAGCGAAGCGCGCCATAGGGACAGCCCCCTAGGGCGCTCTCGCCCTGCTCGAGGCAGCACCAGCATCATTCGAAGCAGTATCCCGGTTCGGCGCGTTGCCGTTCTTGATCGTAAGAGGACAGCCGAGAAACGCTGAGAGTCGGGGCGAATGCCGATAATCGCACAAGCCGTCGTGCGTGGCAGCAGGCGTATCGCACATGCCGCAGCGACGGCGGCCCCGTCGAATGATGCGGTGATCGCAGCGACCGCGCCGCCGTCATCGCTGTTGCTCGCGCGAGCTCGAACTGCTGATGTGCAGCCAACACCATGCAACCCGCAGGCAGCCGCGAACCAGTGTTACGTCACGTCAGGGAATCGTCAGCGACGTTTCGATTACCGTGAAGTCACCTGTGCCGCTGACGTAGTCGATGCGGACGAGCAGCGCGTCGCGCGGTTGCGCCGCGAGCGCGGGCGCGTGTACGTCGCCGTCGAGCCACGGCTGCAAATGAAATCCGGGCGGCTGCGGCGTGCTGTCGATGCCGCCGATCGTCGCGTCCGGCGCGCCCGCGTGACGGAACACGAGATCGGCGTGCAGCTTCGCGGTCGTCGATTGCGTGTCGCCGTCGGCGTGCAGGTGATACGCGCCGGCCGGCAAGGCCCCGCGCAGCCGGTACAAGATCGTGAGAGAGCCGCCGGCTCCCAAGCCGCCGGGTCAGAAGCCGTCCATCGGATCGTGATCGTAGTAGCAGCGGTCGGCTTCGTTCGCAGGACAGTAGCCTTCGATCAACTCGATCGGGCCCGACCGCGACGAGCACGCGGCAAGCACGAGTGAACCGAGCACGAGTGAACGGAGCATGATCGATCTCATTTCTGTTCCCGCTTGCGATTGTCGCGTCCGCTGCCTTCGCCGTAAAGCCGTTCTTTCGAATCACGAACGCCGCGGCGA
>DATFCW010000468.1:0-4157 GCA_035252665.1 Casimicrobiaceae bacterium
ATCTCGCCCGTTTTCGCATCGAGGATGCAGATGCTTCCCGCGCGCGCATTGGTGCGGGCGATGCCGGCCTTGAGCTCGCGAAACGCGAGGTACTGCAGCCGCGAATCGATCGACAGCACGAGATCGCGTCCGGCCTGCGGCGCGCGGATCGCCGCGACGTCCTCGACGATGTCGCCGCGCCGATTGATGATGACGCGACGACTGCCCGGCGAGCCGCCGAGCCACGATTGCTGCGACAGTTCGATGCCTTCCTGGCCGAGGTCCTTGTCGCCGGTGAAGCCGATGATCTGTGCGGTGACCTCGCCTCCCGGATAGTAGCGCCGATATTCGTTCTGCTCGTTCAATCCCTTGATGTTGAGCGCGATCGCGCGATCGGCGGTTTCGGGCGCAAGCTGGCGCGCGACGAACGCGAACTCGCCGTCGCCTTTGAGACGCGACGCGAGATCGCGCGGCGCAAGGTCGAGAATCCGCGCGAGCGCCGCGAGCTGCGACGGCGTCGCTTCGATGCGGTCACGAAACACCCAAAGGGATTTGACCGGCGTCGAGATCGCGAGCGCGGCGCCATTGCGATCGACGATGCGCCCACGGTGCGCCGGCACCTCGATCTCGCGCGAGAAGCGCGCAGCGCCCTGCTCCTGGAGGAAATCGTTGTCGACCCATTGCAGATAAAGCGAGCGACCGAGCAGAACGGCGAAAAGCGCCGCGAGCGCGCCGAAGAGCGCCAGCGCGCGGTTGCGCGGCAGCTCGGCGAGCGGGGCAACGTGACGTCTCAATGGCCCCCCCACCCTTGCGGCTTCGCCGCTGCGCTGCGCACCGAAGGGGCGGGACTCGCGGCTCGAGGCGGCCCTTCGCCACTCGCGCTCTGCTCCCTCTCCCCGACGGGGAGAGGGTCCGGGTGAGGGGGCGAATCCACCACCTGCACGCGCGACGCCGGCGGAAGCTGCATGTGCAGCGATTCGCGCGCGATCTTCTCGACCCGCGCCGGCATCGCCCACGTCGATTGCTCGAGCGAGAGCTGTCCGAACTCGACGTCGTACTGGCGCGCGCGCGCCTGCTCCCGCTCGAGCTCGACATAAAGCCTTCGCGCCTGGTGACGCGACGTGACGAGCGACAGGGCGCAGCCGACGAGCACGCACAGAAGGAGCAAATTGATTCGCGTCATCGCTAAAACGCGTCACGTCTCGAACGCTTGCGGCCAATCGACAGGCAGCGGAGCATCGGTCCGCTCCGCGATCCGCAGCACCGCGCTTCTCGCGCGGGGGTTTTGCGCGATCTCGGCTTGCGACGGCTTGATCGCACGGCCGACGAGCGCGAGCGGCGGGCGCGGCAGCGCGCTCGTAGCGATTGGCATTCGCGCAATGCGTTCATCACCGCCATGCGGCTTCGACGCGAACGCGAAAAACCGCTTGACGAGACGATCCTCGAGCGAATGGAAGCTGATGACGGCGATGCGTCCGCCGACGGACAGAAGGCGGGTGATCCGCGGCAGCGCGAGCGACAATTCCGTGAGCTCCGCGTTCACCGCAATCCGAAGGGCCTGGAACGTCCGCGCGGCCGGATCCTGACGCCAATCACCCCGCGTCCGCGCGCCGACGGCTTGCGCGACAATCGCGGCGAGTTCGCGCGTCGACACGATCGGTCCGCGCTCGCGAGCCTTCGCAATCGCTCTTGCAATCGATTGAGCAAACCGTTCCTCACCATAATCGCGAATGACCCTCGTCAGTTCGCCAACGGTTGCGCGCGCGACGAATTGCGCGGCCGTCTCGCCACGCGACGTATCCATCCGCATGTCGAGCGGACCCTCGAAGCGAAACGAGAAGCCACGCTCGGCGCTGTCGATCTGCGCCGAAGACACGCCGAGGTCGAGGAGCGCGCCGTCGATCGCTTCGATGCGAAGCGACGCGAGAATTTGCGCAATTTCCGAGAACCAGCCGCGGCGAAACGTGAAGCGGGGATCGCGAATGGCCGACGCCGCGGCTTCGGCCGCCGCGTCGCGATCGATGGCGACAATCCGTCCTTGCGGACCGAGGGCAGACAGGAGCGCGCGCGCGTGACCGCCCCGGCCGAACGTCGCGTCGACATAAATGCCGTCCGGGCGCGACGCAAGCCCCGCGATCGCTTCGCCGAGCAGGACCGGCACGTGGCCGGCGTCCGTGGACGTGCGCATCCGCCGCTCAAAGGCTCAAACCCTCTAACCCCGGCGGCAATCCGTCCGGGAAGCTGATCGGCTGCGCAATCTGCGCCTGCCACTTGACGTCGTCCCAGAGCTCGAGCTTGCGCCCCTGCCCGACGAGGACCACGCGCTTGTCGAGCCCGGCATAGCGGCGAAGCGCCGGCGGAACGAGGATGCGTCCGGCGGCGTCGATGTCGACCTCGTCCGCGTGACCCACCATCAGCCGCTGGAGGCTACGGATCCGCTCGTCGAATCCGGACAGGCTCATGAGCTTGCGTTCGAGGGGACGCCAGTCGACGAGCGGGTACACGAGAAGGCAGCCCCCCAGATCGGCGGTGACGATCAGCTTTCCGGAGCCACCGACGGCGAGGCCGTCGCGATGACGGGCGGGAATCGCGAGCCTGCCTTTGGCGTCGAGGACGAGATCGGAAACGCCGCGAAAGACGTGGCCGTTACCCGCCCCGTCCGGCGTCGGCTCGGCCGTATCCCCCGCGTGCTCGTTGCCTCCCACCCACCGCCCTCCGCCGCGCGAAGTGAGTGCTCAGGTACCCGTGGTGGATCTATCGCACCACTTGTACCCACTTTCACCCACTTTTTCCCACCCTGGCGAACTATACGTGGGCCAATGGCGACCGGTCAACGCCTTTCGATGGCGGAACAACGACTTACGCAAAAAAAGCAACAACGTCATTTCCACGTGAAATGATAGACTTACAACCGCTACTGAATCCGCTTTCCCACTTGTTTCGCAAAATATCGGTGAAAACGGACGATCGTTCGATGTGTCGCTCTGTTGTTTTTCCGCACGTTATGACATTGGACTTTTTCGTGCTCGGCTGGCCGCGCGTGTGGCACGTCGGTAGACTGGCAGCGACACGGGGTGCCCGCGAAAACGGCCCCGAGCGGCCGAAGCGGCCCGATTGCACATTGGCAGGAGGTTTTCGTGCGACTTGCTGGCATCATGCTCACCATCGCGATCGGCGGCGTTCTCGCCGGCTGCGCATTGCGCGATACGCGCGACGATTACGAGCTTTCGCGCGCGTCCGATGGCCTCTGGGGCGACCGCCCGTTCGAGTTGATCGATTGGAATTTCCCGACTTCCCGCAATCAGCCACCGATCGAGGCGCCCAAGCGGCTGCGCCTCGAGCGGACCGCGATCGGCGTGACATGGGCAACGCGCAACCCGTTGCCGCTTTCGGACAATCTCGCGCCACGCGACGCGCCGCCGGCGCTCGGCGACCGGCCGCATGACGCGAAATCGCGATCGCAGGCGCCGTCGGGCAACACCGACAGCGCTTATCGCAATCCTCCTGGCGATCGCGAGCCGCGCGCTCCTCGCTGAGCCGACTCCTCCCACCCAGAATCCCGGCGTAGCGCCCACGGCATCGTCGCAAGGCGATGCCGCGATTCGCTATAAGGTCACGATCGATGCGCCGCGCGCATTACGCGACGTCATCTCGTCGAGCGTCGACCTCGTCCGCTGGCAGAACTACGAGGAGATGACCGAAAGCCTGTTCGACGCGCTCGTGGCGAAGGCGATCGATCAGGCGAAGGAAGCGGCGGCGACCGAAGGTTTTTTCTCCGCGAACGTCGACGTCGACGTCGACCGCGCGAAAACGCCGCACGAGGTCACCCTTCACGTGACGCCCGGACCCCAGGCGCACGTTTCCGCGGTGGACCTCGACGTGCACGGCGAAGCGACGAGCGATGCCGAAGGACAGGATGCGATTGCGACGATGCGCCGCGAATGGCCGCTTCAGGTCGGTGCGCCGTTTCGCCAATCGGTGTGGATTGCCGCGAAGAAGCAGGCAGTCGACACGCTTGCGGGTCGCTCGTTCGCGGCCGCGACGCTGACTGCGAGCGAAGCGCGGGTCGACCCGAAAACGAACAGCGTCGATGTCGACGTGGCGATCGACAGCGGGCCCGCGTTTCACGTCGGGGAGCTCGACATCCAGGGACTGTCGCGCTACCCGGAAGATCTCGT
>DATFCW010000469.1:0-2632 GCA_035252665.1 Casimicrobiaceae bacterium
CGGTTCAGCGTGCGCAGCAGCGTCGACTTGCCGCAGCCGGATGGACCGATGAACGCCGTCACCTCGCGCTCGGCGACGTCGAGATCGATTTGCGACAGCGCCTGGAAACCGCCGTAGAAGAAGTCGAGACCGCGAATCGCGATCTTCGGATTCGCCACGTGCGCCGCGCCGACCTCCGTCGCCGTTGCACGTGTCGCCATCGGCACCTCGACAAGCGGCAGCGCGACACCCATCAGCGCATCGCTCCGTGGCGGAAAGCGGCGCGCGCGACGACGTTGAGCGCAAGCACCGCGAGCGTGATCAGCAAGGCACCCGCCCAGGCCAGCGTTCGCCAGTCGTCGAACGGGCTCATCGCGAACTGGAAGATGACGATGGGCAGATTCGCCATCGGACGATTCATGTCGGTGCTCCAGAACTGGTTGTTGAGCGCGGTGAAGAGCAGCGGCGCGGTCTCGCCCGCCATCCGGGCGACCGCGAGCAACACGCCGGTGACGACGCCACCTCGCGCGGCCCTGAGCGTGACCTTCACGATCACCTTCCACATCGGTGCGCCGAGCGCGACGGCCGCCTCGCGCAACGTGCCCGGCACGAGCCGCAGGGTATTTTCGGTCGTGCGCACGACGACCGGAATCGCGATCAGCGCGAGCGCGAACGACCCGGCCCAGCCGGAGAAATGGCCCGCGTGCAGCACGTAGACGGTGTAGACGAAGAGACCCAGGATGATCGAGGGCGCCGACAGCAGCATGTCGTTGACGAAGCGTGTCGCACGTGCGAGCCATCCATCGCGGCCGTATTCGGCGAGGTAGATGCCCGCGAGAATGCCGATCGGCGTGCTGACGAGCGTCGCCGTTCCGACGATCAGTGCGCTGCCGGCGATCGCGTTGCGCAAGCCACCCACGGATCCGGGCGGCGGCGTCATCTGCGTGAATAGCGCCGGCGAAAATGCGGCGATGCCGTTCGCGAACACCGTCGCGAGAATCCAGAACAGGAACAGCATGCCGAGCGCCATGGTCGCGAGCGACATCAGCAGATTGAAGCGGCTCAACGCAACTCGTCGCCGATAGCGACCGCTCGCAACGGCGTTCCATTGCATCGCGTTCGTCGCGTTATGGGTCATGTCGTCGCCCCCTCGCGGCGTGCGAGCCGCGCGATCAGGAGCCGCGAGGCGGCGAGTACGAGCATCGTCAGCACGAACAGCACGAGACCGAGCGCGATCAGCGCTCCGCGGTGCACCGGGTCGGCGGCCTCGTTGAATTCGTTCGCGAGCGCCGATGCGATCGAATTGCCGGGCTCGAGCAGCGAGGCGCGAATCCGATAGGCGTTGCCGATCACGAACGTCACCGCCATCGTCTCGCCGAGCGCGCGACCGAGGCCGAGCATGATGCCGCCGACCACGCCGATCCGCGTGTACGGCAGCACGATGTTGCGCACGACCTCCCATGTCGTGCAGCCGACCGCGTACGCCGACTCCTTGAGCACCGGCGGCACGATGTCGAACACGTCGCGCATCACGGCGGCGATGAACGGAATCACCATCACCGCGAGAATGATGCCGGCCGTCAGCACGCCGAGGCCGGTCGGCGCACCTTCGAACAGGGGCCCGATCAACCACGCATTGCCGAGCGTCGCGACGAGGAGCGGCTCGACGTGGTCGGCGAAGAACGGCGCGAACACGAACAGTCCCCACATGCCGTAGATGATCGACGGAATCGCCGCCAGCAACTCGACGGCGGTCCCGAGCGGCCGCTTCAGCGCGGTGGGACACATTTCGGTCAGGAACAGCGCGATGCCGAAGCTCACGGGCACGCCGATCACGAGCGCGATCGCCGACGTCGTGAGCGTGCCATAGATCGGTGCGAGCGCGCCGAAGTCCTTCGTCACCGGATTCCAGACGTTCGTGACGAAGAACGCCGGACCGAATTTCGATAGCGCCGGCCACGCGGCGAAGCCGAGCGCGATGACGATCGCGGCGAGCAGCAGCAGCACGAGCGCGGTGCACGCGCGCGCGACCTGCGCGAACAGCGCGTCCTGTTGCCGCGCCGTGAGAAGCATCAATCGCGTGCCGACGGCCAGATCGCCTTCCCGCGGACATCGCGAATCCGCGATTTCCACGACGCCTCGATCAACGCAACCAGGTTGTCGGGCAGCGGCACATAATCGAGATCCGCAGCCATCTTCGGTCCGTCATGGAAGGCCCAGTCGAAGAACTTCAACACCTCGGCGGCGCTTTGCGGCTTGTCCTGCGTCTTCTGCATCAGGATGAAGCTCGCGCCGCTGATCGGCCAGGCATTCCGGCCCGGTTGATCGGTGAGAATCTGGTAAAAGCCGGGCGCGCTCTTCCAGTCGGCGTTCGCGGCGGCCGCCCGGAACGTCGAGGCATCGGGCTTCGGATACTGGCCGTCGCGATTCTGCACGAGCGCATACGTCATCCGGTTGCGTTTCGCATAGGCGTATTCGACGTAGCCGATCGCGCCCTTGATGCGCTGGACGTACGCGGCGACGCCCTCGTTGCCCTTGCCGCCAACGCCCTCGGGCCACGCGACGGCGGTGCTCGCGCCGACGTTGCCCTTCCACTCGGCGCTCGCCTTCGACAGGTAGTCGGTCCAGATGAATGTGGTGCCCGAGCCGTCCG
>DATFCW010000470.1:0-17105 GCA_035252665.1 Casimicrobiaceae bacterium
CGCTCAACAGCTACATCGAGAAGGAGGACATCGCGAAAAAGGCGAAGGTCGAGACCACCGGCGACGATATGCGCGAGGGGTTGACGTGCGTGCTCTCGGTCAAGGTGCCCGAGCCCAAGTTCTCGTCACAGACCAAGGACAAGCTCGTGAGCTCCGAGGTGCAGCCTATCGTGCAGGAAATCGTCGGCGCGACGCTCAACGACTTCCTGCTCGAGAATCCGACCGACGCGAAGATCATCTGCACCAAGATCGTCGAGGCGGCCCGCGCGCGCGAAGCGGCGCGCAAGGCGCGGGAGCTCACGCGTCGCAAGGGCGTGCTCGACGGGCTAGGCTTGCCCGGCAAGCTCGCGGACTGCCAGGAACGCGACCCCGCGCTCTCCGAGATCTATCTGGTCGAGGGCGATTCCGCCGGCGGTTCAGCGAAGCAGGGACGCGATCGCAAGTTCCAGGCGATCCTGCCGCTACGCGGGAAGATCCTGAATGTCGAGCGGGCGCGCTTCGACAAGCTCGTGTCGTCACAGGAGATCGTGACGCTGATCACGGCGCTCGGCACCGGCTTCGGCAAGGACGAATACAACGTCGACAAGCTGCGTTATCACCGCATCATCATCATGACCGACGCGGACGTCGACGGCTCGCACATCCGCACGCTGCTGCTCACGTTTTTCTATCGCCAGATGCCCGAGCTCGTCGAGCGCGGGCACATCTACATCGCGCAGCCGCCGCTCTACAAGGCGAAGCAGGGGAAGGAAGACGTCTATCTCAAGGACGACCACGAGCTCAAGCAGCATCTTCTGCGCGTTGCGCTCAAGAACGCCGAGCTCGTGCCGGGTGAAGGACGATCGCCGCTTTCCGCCGAATCGCTCGGTGATGTCGCCCGCGAGTTCCTGCTTGCGGAGGCGGTGATCGAGCGGCTCGCGCGGGTTGTCGATTCGGCGGCGCTTCGCGCGATCCTGAACGGCGTTCGCCTCGACCTGTCGAGCGAGACGGCGGCACGACGCAGCGCGAGCGCGCTGCAAAACGCGATCGATGATGCGGAAGTCACGGCGGAAGCGCGCTACGATGCGACCAACGAGGTGCATCGGATCGTCGTGGTGCGCACGCATCACGGCACGCCGCACCCCACCGCGATCGACGCCGATTTCTTGGCGAGCGGCGATGCCGAGCACATTCGCCGCGCCGCGGACGTGCTGCAGGACCTCATCTATCCCGGTGCGGTCGTCAAGCGTGGCGACAAGCAACTCGCGGTGAAGTCGTTCAAGGAAGCGCTCGACTGGCTGCTCGACGAGGCGCGGTCGAGCGTCGCGATCCAGCGCTACAAGGGACTCGGCGAAATGAATCCCGAGCAGCTCTGGGAAACGACGATGGATCCCGCTGTTCGGCGCCTTCTCAAGGTGCAGATCGAGGACGCGATCGGTTCGGAGGAAATCTTCTCCACCCTGATGGGCGAGCAGGTCGAGCCGCGGCGTGCGTTCATCGAGACGAACGCGCTCGGCGTGCGAAACCTGGACGTTTAAGCGCCGGCGTTTGCCCGCCACGCGGGTACTTGTCGCGACCGAATTTCGGCGCATACTTCCGGCCCCCGGGGGCTGACTCGCTCCAGGTTCGGACTATGTCGCACTTTCCCGATCGGTCGGTTCCAGTCCGCTTGGCTATCGCGTTTCTAGCGGCGCTTTTCGTCTCGCTTTGGAATCCGCCTGGCGTTCGCGCCGCGCCGCTTCCGGTCGAGACGTTCTTCAAGAAGCCCGACTACACGGGCGCCACGCTCTCGCCGAGCGGGCGCTACGTTGCCGTGATCGCGCCGATCGGAGATCACCATGGGATCGGGATCATCGACCTCGACACCGGTGCGGCGACCCGCATGAGCACGGTCTTCGGCGACGGTGACGTCGTGTGGGTCGGATGGCAGACCGACGAGCGGATTCTCGTTCGTCTCGGCGACTGGCAAGCAGTGGCGGGCGAGCCGCCGCGCGACTTCGGACTCTTCGCCATCAATCGCGACGGAAGCGATTCACGGCGCATCAGCGGAGGGGTCGTGCGCATCTTTCGCGGCACCAATGTCATTCTGATCGAGGCGGCGCGGCGCAGTCGAATCAGCCGCGACCTGTATCGATACGATACGGTCACCAATACGTCGCAACTCCTGACGCTCGATTCACCGGGCGACGTGGTGCGTTGGATCGTCGACTTCGACGGTATCCCGCGCGCGGCGGTGACCGGAAGCGTCGACGACGATAGATCCGCGTGGTACGTGCGAGAGAGCGCGGAGTCGCATTGGGTGAAGGTGGAAGAGGCGAAGCTCGGCCGCCTGCAGTCGGTACCAATGCAATTCGATCCGGGCGGCAAGATTCTGTACGTGTCGGCACGCCGGGGCGGCAGCGACTTCGCGGCGATCTACGAATACGAAATTGCGAGCGGGACGTGGAAGGGACCCGTCGTCCATCATCCGGAGCGCGACATCGATGCGCAGGATGCGGCGTTCGTCGTCGACTACGGGACGCGCAAGCTGCTCGGGCTTCGCTATGCCGACGATCGGCCGGCTACCGTTTGGTTCGATCCCGAGTGGGCGCGCATTCAGAACAGCGTCGACGCCGCGCTGCCGGATACGGTGAACGGCATCGCGCACGAAGGCAATCGCTGGCTCGTCGTTTCCTCTTCGGACAGGAATCCCGGCGAAGCACGCATCCTCGACACCAAGTCGATGCAGATGAAGCCGCTGTTCGTCTATCGACCCTGGGTCGATCCGAAGACCATGGCGTCGACGACGTGGGTGCGCTATCCGGCCCGCGACGGCATGTCGATTCCCGCGCTTCTCACGCTTCCCCCGGGTCCTCGTGACCGTCCGGTACCGCTGGTCGTCGACATTCACGGCGGCCCGAACGCGCAGGCGACGGGCTTTGGCTTCGATACCGAAACGCAGTTCTTTGCGTCGCGCGGTTACGCCGTGCTGCGTCCGCAATTTCGCGGGACGCAAGGGTTCGGCTGGAAGCTCGAGTCCGCCGGCTTTCGTCACTGGGGCGAAGCGATGCAGGACGATCTCGAAGACGCCGTGAAATGGGCCGTCGCCGAGAAGATCGTGGACCCGGCGCACGTCTGCTTCTACGGCTGGAGCTACGGCGGTTACGCGGCCGCGTGGGGCGCGATCAGGAACGCGACGACGATCAAGTGCGCAGTCGCCCTCGCCGCAGTGACGTCGCTCGAGTACATGTTCGACAACGCGCAGACCGATCTTTCCCGGGTTGCCGATCGTTCGACGCTGTTGTCGTACTGGATCGGCGATCCGAAGACCGATCGCGCGCGATTCAAGCGCGTAAGTCCGCTCGACAACGCGGACAAGGTTGGCGTGCCGATCTTCCTCGCGTACGGCGCCTCCGACATTCGCGTGCCGCTCGTTCACGGCGCTGACTTCCATTCCGCGCTCGACAAGAACCACAAGCCGCACGAGTGGGTCGTCTACAACGACGAGGGGCACGGCTTCAACAAGGACGAGAACCGGTTCGATTTGTACCGACGCGTCGAGCGCTTTCTCGCCGAATATCTCGGCGCATCGCCGGCGCCGGCGGCAACCCTGCCGCCGGCCGCGAAATGAACGGCCTCGCACGCTGTTCCCGCTTCGATTGATCGACACACGATGACCAAACGGTTTCTTGGACCGCTGATTGGCGTTCTCGCAATGGTGTTCGCCGCGTCCGCGCTCGCAGCCCCACCGGCGCGCCTGATCGTCCGGCTCAAGCCGGAAGCCCAGAAATCCGCGCTCGCGCCGAAAGCGCGCATCGAAAAGCTCGGCGCGTCGACGGGCGTTCCGCTCGTCCACGTTCGCTCGATGGCTTTGGGCGCCGATGTGGTCGTCGCGCAAGGCGCTACTGCCGATGCGGCGGGACAAATCGCCGCCCGGCTCGCGGCCGATCCGGATGTCGATTACGCGGTCGTCGATCGACGCGTCCATGCAACGCAGTTCGCGCCGCCGCCCGTAAACGACGTGTTCGCGCCGCAACAGCACTACCTGTCGAACATCCCGACGGCGATCAGCGCATACGACGCGTGGACCGTGACGCACGGCTCGCCCAACATCGTCGTCGCCGTCATCGACACCGGCTATCGCCCCCACGCGGCGATGAGCGGCCGATTCCTCCCCGGTTACGACATGATTTCGGACCCGGACAACGCGAATGATGGCGACGGCCGCGACGCTGACGCGTCCGATCCCGGCAACTGGGTGACGGCAGCCGAGGCGACGCCGGACTGTCCCGCGCACAACAGCATCTGGCATGGCACGTCCGTCGCCGGCATCATCGCCGCGAACACGAACGACGGCGCCTGGACGGCCGGCATCGATTGGAACGCGAAGATCCTCCCGGTGCGCGTGCTCGGCAAGTGCGGCGGCTTCGATTCGGACGTGCTCGACGGGATCGCGTGGGCGGCCGGCTTGGCGGTGCCCGGCGTCCCCGCCAATCCCACGCCCGCGCAAGTGATCAACCTCAGCCTCGGCTCGTCGCAAAGCTGCGAAGAGCCGTATGTCGAGGTGGCCGCCGCGGCGTATGCGGCCGGCGTGACACGCGCGATCGTGGCAGCCGCGGGGAACGACTCGCAGGACGTCTCGAAGGATTCACCGGCAGGCTGTCCTGGTTATCTCGCAATCGCATCGACGACGGGCGTCGACGGAAGCCTCGCGTCGTTCAGCAACTTCGGCAGCGGCATCACGGTATCCGCGCCGGGCGGCGCCGCAAATTTCCGCACGCCGGCCGATTCGGTGATCGTGCTTTCCAACAGCGGAGCAACCGTCCCCGCCGACGACAACGTCGTGAGCGAAGGCGGAACGAGCTTCTCTGCCCCCATGGTGTCGGCTGCGGTGTCGATGATGCTGTCCGTCGCCCCGTACCTGACGATCGACCAGGTGCATGACATTCTGGTGACCAGCGCGAAGCCGTTTCCCGCCACATCGAATTGCACGACCGATACCTGCGGTGCCGGCATCCTCGACGTCGGCGCAGCAGTTCGCCTCGCCGCGGCGACGCCACCGCCGCCCGCATCGGTCAACTATCAAGGCCTATGGTGGGCGGCGCCGGCCGGGTCCGAATCGGGCTGGGGCATCAACTTCGCGCATCAGGGCGATATCATCTTCGCGACCTGGTTCACCTACGACACCACCGGCAAGGCGTGGTGGTTGTCGATGACCGCGACGAAGATCGCGACGAACGTCTACCAGGGACAACTCGTGCAGACGCATGGGCCGGCATTCTCCGCGGTGCCGTTCGATCCGAACGCCGTGACGCACTCGATCGTCGGCACGGGAACGTTGACGTTCACCGATGCGAACACCGCGCGCTTCGATTACACGGTGAACGGCACGGCGCAAAGCAAGACGATCACGCGGGAGATTTTCGGCGTGGCGCCGACGTGCTCGTTTGGTACGCAGCCCAATCAAGCGCTCGCGACGAATTATCAGGACCTGTGGTGGGCGGCGCCCGCCGGCGTGGAGTCGGGTTGGGGCATCAATCTCACCGAGCAGAGCAACGTGATCTTCGCCACCTGGTTCACCTACGACATCGACGGCGCACCGCTATGGTTGTCGGTGACCGCGACGAACACCGCGCCGGGCGTTTTCAGCGGCGCGCTGGTGAAGACAAGCGGCCCGGCGTTCTCCGCGGTGCCATTCGATCCCAATGCCGTGACGCGAACGCAAGTCGGCACGGCGGCGTTCACGTTCCAGGATGGCGCGAACGCAACGTTCGCGTATACGGTCGGCAACGTAACGCAATCGAAGGCGATTACGCGAGAGGTGTTCGTGAGCCCGGGGACGGTTTGCCAGTGACAGCGACGTCGACAAAGGCCGTGGCGGACATCGACGAAAGAGCCGCGCCGGTCCTCGCGCGCCTCGGCCTCGATGTCGGTCTCGACCTCGTTCACCGGCCGCTTGCGCGAATCGAATCGAGCGGTCCGCCGCTGACCTCGTTCAATCCGGCAAACGAGCGCGTGCTCGGCAGTGTCGCCATGTGGACCCCAGCCGATTTCGATCGCACTCTCGCGAGCGCAGTGGATGCCGCGCGCATTTGGCGCGATACGCCGGCGCCGGTGCGCGGCAACGCGGTGCGCCGCTACGCCGAGCTCCTGCGCGAGCACAAGGACGCGCTCGGCACGCTCGTCTCGCTCGAAACGGGCAAGATCAAGGCCGAAGGCGACGGTGAAGTGCAGGAGATGATCGACGTCGCCGATTTCGCCGTCGGCCAGTCACGGATGCTGTACGGCAAGACGCTTCATTCCGAGCGGCCCGCGCATCGGATGTACGAGCAATGGCATCCGCTCGGCGTCGTGGGCGTGATCACGGCCTTCAATTTCCCCGTCGCTGTGTGGGCATGGAACGCGATGATCGCGTGCGTCTGCGGCAACGCGGTCGTATGGAAGCCCTCGCCGAAGGCGCCGCTTTCAGCGCTCGCTGCGACGCATCTCGCCGAGCGGGTCGTCGACGAGCTCCGGTTGCCGCCGATCTTTTCGCTCGCAACCGGCGACGATGCGATCGGGCGCGCGATCACCGACGATCCGCGCGTCGCGCTCGTGTCGTTTACGGGATCGACACGTGTCGGCAAGGGTGTGGCGGAAGCAGTAAGCGCCCGCTTCGGCAAGATGCTGCTCGAATGCGGCGGGAACAACGCGGTGATCGTGGCCGACGATGCGGATGCGAATCTCGTCGTGCCGTCGGTCGTGTTCGGCGCGGTCGGCACCGCAGGTCAGCGCTGCACGACGACGCGACGATTGATCATCCATCGCTCGCGCTTCGACGACATCATCGCCCGACTTGCGCGCGCGTATCGCCAGGTGAAAATCGGCGATCCGCTCGAGCCATCGACGTCGATGGGGCCACTGATCGATCGCGCCGCCGCCGAAGGCTTCACGCGCGCCATCGAAGAAGCGCGCGATGCGGGCGCGACAATCGCCGCCGGAGGACGCAAGCGTTCAGGTCCGGGTCACTTCGTCGAGCCGACGATCATCGCAGGCCTTCCAAACTCGCATCCGCTCGTGCAGCGCGAAACCTTCGCGCCGATTCTCTATGCGATGCCGTACGACACGATCGACGACGCCATCGCGCAGAACAACGGCGTTCGCCAGGGTCTCTCGTCGGCGCTCTTCACGCAGAGCATGCGAACGGCGGAGGCGTTTCTCGCCGCTTCCGGCAGCGATTGCGGCATCGCGAATATCAATATCGGCACGTCGGGCGCCGAGATCGGCGGAGCATTCGGCGGCGAGAAGGAGACGGGTGGTGGCCGCGAGTCCGGCTCGGATGCCTGGCGTGCCTACATGCGACGGCAGACGAACACGATCAACTGGAGCCGCGACCTGCCGCTTGCGCAGGGGATTCGGTTCGAGATTTGAATTTACTTTCGGAACAACCAGATCAGGAGCGACAGCACGAGCGACACGATGATGCTGGTCATCAGCGGAAAGTGAAACGACCAGCCGTCGCGCTCTATGTTGATGTCGCCCGGCAGGCGTCCCAATCCGAGTCGCGTGATCCACGGCCATGCGATGCCGATGGCGAGGATGACGAGACCGAGGACGATCAACAGCCGTTGCATGACGAGCGCGCACCAGACGCGGGGGTTACTGAGTGGTCGCGGGTGGTTTGGCCGTGGGCCGTGAAGGCGCGGGTTGAATCGTAGGCGGTGACGGCCGCGCGGGTGGCCGCCCCGACGATGGCGGTGCCGCCCCCGGCCTCGACGGCACGGGCTGAATCGTCGGCGGAGAAGGCCGCGACGGCGGGCGCGGGCGTCCGGTCGACGGCGGATTCGGCACCGGTTGAATCGTCGGTGGCGACGGACGTGGCGGCCGTACGACCGGTGGTCTCGGCGGTCCCGTTGGAGGCCGGTAGTGCGGAGGCGGTCGATGCATCCAGTACGACCGGTTCGCGTACCACGGCCGGCCCCTGTAGTAATTATCCCAGTACACGCCGATGGAGAACGGGACGAGCGCGATGCCGAGCACCGGTCCCGCGCTCGCGATCGTCACGCGGCTGCCCTGATACGGATAACTCAAGAATCCCGCGTAGACCCAGCCGCGCGCCGGCGGCGCGATCACGTCGCACCAGCGCCAGCCGTCGTAGCATCCCGCCACGGTGACCGGCGTTCCGCTTGGCACCCACGCGACGAGCGGGTAATCGCGCGCGGGACCCGCGCGAATGTTGACGTCGCGCGTCGTGTACGCCGTTTGCGCGCTCGCCATGATGGGCAGGCAAAGCGCCATGACGAGCATCGACAGTCGCATGTCGTCAACGATCCGGCATTGAAAAATTTTGAGCGTCTCGATCGCTAACGCCGCTTGCTCTTTCGCGCATTCGCGCTCGCGCGCGACTTGGATGCGGCCGGCAACTTGTCGCGTGCGGCGATCGATTTGCGCCGTACGATTTTACCCTGCGCCTCGCCGTCGCCATCCGCGCGTCGCACGCGCTTCGTAGTCGTCGACTTTTTGGCGCTCGCTGTACGCGCCGTGGCGGTGTTCTTGCCTTGACTGCGTTTCGTGGCGCGTGCGCCACGCGCCGGCGTGACGCGCCGCGTCGGCGCTTCGGCCGCTTCGATCGCGGTTTCGCGCGTGTTCCGAGGTCTGCGCGTCGATGCGCTTTCGGGGCTGGTTCGTCCGGCCTTGGCGTCGACGAGTGCCACCGCCTGCTCGAGCGAAAGCGAGCTCACCGCATCGCGATCGGGCAGCGTTGCGTTGATCGCACCGTGCTTGACGTACGGACCGTAGCGCCCCGCATGCAATTCCACCGGCTGTCGATCGCGCGGATGCTTGCCGAGCACGCGCAGCGGCGCGCCGCGCACCGGACGCGTACCGCGGCGACCGGGCTCCTTCGCCTCGAATTCGAAGCCGACCTTGCCGTCCGCCTGCTTCACCAGGTACGCGGAAAACGGCCGGCGCGTGCGCGCGGAGACGAATTGCAGCAGATCGGTCTTGCCGCTCGTCAAGAGCTTCGCCATCTGGGCGGGATCGATCGGGCGCTGGAGGATGGTGCGACCCGAGCGGAAGTCGCACGTGCGCCCCTCGCCCACCGCGCGCTCGCAAACATACGCGTTCGGCGTTTCGAACACGCGCGCGCCGCACTTGGGGCACGGGCCGACCGGCGTCTGTCCCGAGAAATCGTACGATGCATCGTCGTCGCTCGCCCGGGGCCCGAAATCGAATTCGACGCTGTTGTCGTCGGTCAGTCGAAGCTTCGCCGCAAACGGCCGGCCGAGCCGGCTTCGGAACCCTTCGAGCGGCCCCACGCTTCGCTCGCGAATCAGCGTATCCGCTTCTGACGGCTCGATCTGTCGCCCGCCCATGATCTTCCAGAAGCCGAAATCGCAATCGACGCACTGGAACTTCTTGTAGCGCTCGTGCACTTCGCCGTCGCATTTGGGACAGCGCGCGGAGAGCGTCGCGAAATCGCCTGGGACGGTATCGCTTTCGTAATTCTTGGCCTGCGCAACGATGCGCTTCGTCATGCGCACGATCTCGCGCATGAACTCGCTTCGCGCGAGCGAGCCGTGCTCCATCTGCGCAAGCTTGAACTCCCATTCGGCGGTGAGCTCCGGCGAGAAGAGCTCGGGCACGCCGAGACCATGCAGAAGCGTCAGAAGCGAGAACGCCTTCGGCGTCGCGATCAGATCCTTGCCTTCGCGCAGGATGTAGCGCTCGGTGATCAACCCTTCGATAATCTGCGCGCGCGTCGCCGGCGTGCCGAGGCCCTTCTCGCGCATCGCTTCACGCAACTCGTCGTCCTCGATCGACTTGCCGGCGCCCTCCATCGCCGAAAGCAGCGTCGCTTCGTTGAAGCGCGGCGGCGGTCTCGTCGACAACGCAACGACGTCGACCGATTTCGTCGCGACTTTCTCGATGCCTTCATAGCGTCGCGTGCCGCTCGCGCGCGCATCCTGAGACGCGGTCTTCGCTTTGGGCTCGACGATCTCGCGCACCTTGACCGGCGTCAACGTGGGCTCGTCGCCGGCGGCGTCCTTGCCGTACACCGTGAGCCAGCCGGGCTGCACGAGCACCTTCCCCTCGGACTTGAACGGATGCTCGCCGACGCGCGTGATCCGTGTGGTGACGAGGAATTCGGCAGCGGGATGAAACACGGCGAGGAAGCGCTTGACGACGAGATCGTAGAGTTTCGCCTCGGCCTCGTTCAGATGCTTCGGTCGCACGAGCGTCGGAATGATGGCGAAGTGATCGGAGATCTTCGCGTTGTCGAAGATGCGCTTGTTCGGTCGCACCCAGTCCTTGTCGAGGATCGTCTTCGCGAATTTCCCGTACGCCGGCGCTTGCGCGAGCTCGCCGAGCGTCGCCTTGACCGTGTTCAGATAGTCCTCGGGCAGCGCGCGCGAGTCGGTGCGCGGGTACGTGAGCGCCTTGTGCCGCTCGTAGAGCGCCTGCGCGAGCGAAAGCGTCGTTCGCGCGGAGAAGCCGAAGCGGCCGTTTGCTTCGCGCTGCAGGCTCGTGAGATCGTAGAGCAGCGGCGCGATCTGCGTTGTCGGCTTCGCCTCCTCGCTGACGGCACCCGGCTTGCCGGCACACGCGTCCGCGATCGCGCGTGCGGCCGCTTCGTCCCATAGCCGCTCGGCACGTAGATCGCCATCGTCGATCGCGGTGCCGGTCGCGTCGGTGGCGCCATCCCGCTTCTTGAACTTCTCGTCGAACCAGCGACCCGTGTATTCGCCCGCTTCCGCGCGAAACGTCGCGAGGAGCTCCCAGTAGTCGCGCGGCACGAAATTGCGGATCTTCTCCTCGCGCTCGACGAGGATCGCGAGCGTCGGCGTCTGCACGCGGCCCACGGTCGTCAACTGAAAACCGCCGGACTTCGAGTTGAACGCGGTCATCGCACGCGTGCCGTTGATGCCGACGAGCCAGTCGGCTTCGGAACGGCATACCGCAGCATCGGCGAGCGGCCGCATCGCCTGGTCGCTACGCAAACGCGCGAAGCCTTCGCGAATCGACGCGGGCGTCATCGATTGCAGCCACAGTCGCTCGATCGGCTTTTGCGTCTTCGCGAATTGCACGATGTAGCGAAAGATCAGCTCGCCTTCGCGTCCCGCGTCGCATGCATTGATGAGCCGCGCCACGTCCTTCCGGCGGATGAGCTTGATGAGCGTGCGAAGGCGCGACTCGTTCTTCTCGATCGGCTTGAGCTCGAAATGCGTCGGAATCGCAGGCAGATGCGCGAACGTCCACTTGCCGCGTCTCACCTCCTCTTCCTCAGGCATGCCGATTTCGAGCAGGTGTCCGACCGCCGACGAAAGCACGTAGCGATCGCTTTCGAAATAATCGCCCTGCTTCGCGAAGCCGCCGATCGCGCGCGCGATGTCGGCGGCGACGGACGGCTTTTCGGCAATGATGAGTTCTTTGGCCAAGATGAACCAAATCCGGGAGTGCCGGCTCGACTGGAACTGTCGGGCCGTATCGATTCGTGCAACATAGGGCCCGCGAGCGCGAATGCCAAGGTGCGCGGAACGCGGGACGTCGGGGGGCCGATACTACAGAAGCTTTGTCCGCGCGCAAACCATCCTGTTGAACGATGTGCGCGATTTTCCATCGCGCGCGACGATGCGTTACGTGCGGCGCAGCCGCTGCCAGCGCCCGCCGGGCAGCGCCGCGACATCGCCTTCGAGCTCGAGCGTGACGAGCGCGGCGGCAATCGTCTCCGCCGCTGCATTGGTGCGCGCAACGAGCGCGTCGACGCCGACCGGATCGTAACCCATTGCCGCCAGGATCGGAGTCGCGCTCGCATCGATCGACACGCCGCGCATATCCGTGGCCCTCGTTTCGTGCATCGGCAACGCGAGCTCGCCCAGAATGTCGTCGGCGGTTTCGACGAGCTTCGCGCCCTCGCGAATCAGCTTGTGGCAACCCTTGGTGAACGGCGAATGAATCGACCCGGGAATCGCGAAGACATCGCGGCCCTGCTCGCCGCCAAGCCGCGCGGTGATGAGCGAGCCCGACGAAAGCGTCGCCTCGACGACCAGCACGCCGAGCGACAGTCCGCTGATCAGCCGGTTCCGTTGCGGAAAATTTTCTTTTCGAGGCGGCGTACCCGGCAGATATTCGGAAACGAGCGCACCCTCCTTCGCGATTCGCGTCGCGAGATCGCGATTTCGTGCCGGATAAACGCGATCGAGGCCCGTCGCCACGATCGCGATCGTCGACGCTTCGGTCGAAAGCGCGCCCTCGTGCGCGGCGGCATCGATGCCGAGCGCAAGTCCCGAAACGATCGTAAGCCCCGCATTTGCGAGCGCATGCGCGAATTCACGTGCGTTTTCCAAGCCTTGCGGCGTTCCGCGACGGCTGCCGACGATCGCGAACGCCGGGCGATTCAGGAGGTCGCGCCGACCGATGTGATAAAGCGCCGGTGGCGCATTGCCCAGTGCGAGCAGCGCCTGCGGGAAATCGTCATCGTCCCACGCAATCAGGTGATGATCGCGATGATCGAGCCAGCGCGACGTTCGCTCGATGGCGCTGGAATCGACAGGCGCCAGCGCGCGATCGATGACGTCCGGCGCAACGGTCTTCGCAAGCTCGGCGCGCGAGAGTCGAAGAATCGTTTCCGGATTGCCGTGCGCTCGAAGAAGCGCTGCAAGCGGGCGCTGCGGCAGCGCCTTGTGCGCGAGCGTTGCCCACGCAAGGGAGCGCGCATCGAGCGCCAAGGGTCGCGCGCGGCGCTAGTGCGCGCTTACATGGATACCGAGGCGGCCGGCCGAATCACGGCGACCGCACGAAGTCGCCGTTGCGAACCGGTCCCGTCGCGTTCATCACGAGCGCGTACGACACCCGATCGAATACGCGGAACACCATCAGAACGCCGATGCGCTCGTCGGGGATATGCAGGTATTTGGGCGGCGTATAAAACGTCGTCTGGTCGAAGTTCGGGAACTGGATCGCGAAGTTGTCGTTCTGCGGACGCGGATCGCGGATCGGCTCCATGACACGATAGATCGCCAGAACGTCTCCCACGTCGAGTCCATCGCTGCCGCCCTTGTCGAGCGTGACGATGTAGGTTCGGCCCGTTTCCGAGCCATCGCGCGCGAGCTTGAGAATTTGTCCGTCGATCTCGCGATCGGGCGCGTGCGGCACGTAGTTCTGCACCACTTCCTTGGTGGCCGGCAGCAGGCGATCGCCAATGACGATTTCCTCGGTGGCCGTTTCGATGCGCGCCGTCGACACCTGGTCGAATCGCTCGACGCGCGCCGTGCCGAGGAAACGGTTTTCGTAGCCCAGCGTTTCGCCGGCGCTATTGACGAGGCGCTCGCCGGGCCGATAGATGAACCACAGGTCGCCGGCCTTGGGATCGAGCCCGACCGCGTAGATCACGTCCTGCTGACCCCGCACAACGCGGTCGTCGCGACCGGCGACGATCTCGCCCGCATTGGCCAGGCCATCACGGCCGGTGACGAGCGGCCTCGACAGGAACGGTTCGATGTCGCCCGGCGGAATCGGCGGGATCGCCGCCTCGGCGAGCGGCGAAACCCGGATTTCGGGCGAGAGTCTTACCGTGTTCCGTGCAAGATCCAGTTGCGCCCGGCCGTTGACGACGCTCAACTTGATCACGTCGCCCGGGTAGATGCGATTGGGATTCTTGATCTGCTCGCGATTCATGCGCCACACTTCGGGCCAGCGCCACGGCTCCTTGAGGAACTTGGCTGCGATGCCCCACAGCGTGTCGCCCTTTTGCACCGTGTAGGTCGACGGCGCCTGATCGGCGATGGCGGGGGTCTGGGCGAGAAGCGGTGCGGACAGCCCCAGAATGCAGAGGACGCCGCAGAAGGCGGCGACGCGTATTGGCATGGTAAACTGTTGACGCATATGGCCTCTTTCGCCTCGGGCGGACTTGCTAACGTCCTAAACCGCCACAAAATAGGGACTTGGAGTCGATTCTTATCTAAGACCTTGCATTTTGCAAGCCGATAACGCGATGGCCCGCCTTCCGATCATCGAATACCCCGATCCGCGTCTCAAAAAGGTTGCAGCGCCGGTGACGGCCTTCACGCCCGAGCTTCGCAAGCTCGTCCGCGACATGGCCGAAACCATGTACGCGGCGCCGGGGGTCGGTCTCGCAGCGACGCAGGTGGACGTTCACAAGCGGGTGATCGTGATCGACGCCTCGGAACGCAAGGACGAGCTTCGCGTATTCGTCAATCCCGAGCTCCTTTTCGCCGAAGGCGAGGCGGAATGCGAGGAAGGATGCCTCTCCGTCCCTGGTTACTACGACAAGGTGACCCGTGCGGCGCGCATTCGCGTGCGGGCGCAGGACGAGCACGGTGCCGCGTTCGAGCTCGACGCCGAGGGCCTTCTCGCGGTGTGCATCCAGCACGAAATGGACCATTTGCAGGGCAAGGTTTTCGTCGAATACCTCTCGCCGCTCAAGCGGGCGCGGCTTCTCGCCAAGTTGCGCAAGAAACAGCGGCTCGCCGGCTGACCTCTTCGTCGATGCGCGTTGGCTTCGCCGGGACGCCGGCCTTCGCGGCTCGCGCACTCGCGGCGCTTCGCGACCACGGGTTCACGATACCCGTCGTCCTCACGCGACCCGATCGTCCGTTCGGCCGAGGCATGGCGCTTCGGCCATCGCCGGTCAAGACGTACGCAGGCGGCCAGGATCTGACGGTCCTCGAGCCCCCGTCGCTCCGATCCGAATCGGTGCAGGCACAGCTTCGCAATTGGCCGCTCGACGTCCTCGTCGTTGCCGCGTATGGCCTGATACTGCCGCAGCCCGTCCTCGATTGGCCGCGTCATGGGTGCCTCAACATCCATGCGTCGCTGCTTCCGCGCTGGCGGGGCGCGGCGCCGATAGCGCGCGCGATCGAGGCCGGCGACAGCACGACCGGCGTGTCGATCATGCGGATGGATACCGGCCTCGACACCGGACCGATCATGGCGATGCAGGCGATTCCGATCGGTCCGCGGGAAACCGCAGGCTCGCTGACCGAGCGACTCGCGAGCCTCGGCGCGGCGATGATGATCGACGCGCTCGATGCGCTTGCACGCGGGGATGCATTGCCCGCGCTCGCGCAATCGACCGAGGGCGTCACGTATGCGGCCAAGGTCGGGCGCGGCGACACGCTGATCGTATGGACGCACGACGCGCGAAGCCTCGATCGGCGCATTCGCGCGCTTTCTCCATCGCCCGGCGCGCAGGCGTCGTGGAATGGCAAGCCGGTCAAGGTGCGATCGGCAATCCCGCTCGACGCGATGACCGATGCTGTCGCGGGTGCGGTGACGGCCGTCGGAGGCGAGGGGATCGACGTCGCTTGCGGCGAAGCGCTGCCGCGAAGCGTGTTGCGGCTGGTCGAGCTTCAACCGTCGTCGGGCCGGCCGATGCCAGCGCACGCGTTCGCGGCGGGGTACCGCGTCGCTCCCGGGGCGCGGTTCGAGCCGGGGCGCTGACCCAACGTGCACCGCGAGCAGACGCTGGCGGCGCTTGCCGTCATGCGGGTCTTCGAAGGCACGAGGCTTCGCGACGCGCTTGCGCTCGTCGACGAGGCGAACCCGTCTCGTGGCCGCGCGCTGGTCCACGAGCTTGCATACGGCACGCTGCGCCATTGGGGAACGCTCGATGCGATCGTGGATCGCCTCGCAAGAAAGCCGATTGCCGATCCGCTGCTGCGGGCGCTCGTGGCCGTTGCGCTCTATCAGCTCGAGCACACCCGCGCGCCGGCCTTTGCCGTCGTCGATCGTGCGGTCCACGCGGCCGGTGCCGGCGTACGGCCGGAGGCGAAAAGTCTCGTGAATGCGCTCTTGCGTCGATTCCTTCGCGAGCGCGACGAAGTGTTGCGCGCAGTTCATCGAGGCGAGACCGCGCGATTCTCGTATCCCAAGTGGTGGATCGAGCGCGTGCGCCGCGACCATCCCGAGGCGTGGCAAGCGATTCTCGAAGCCGGCAACGCGCATGCGCCGCTCACGCTTCGCGTCAATCGACGCGAGACTTCTCGCGCCGTGCTCATGCAACGATTCACTGAGGCGGGCATCGCGTCGCGCGAAGCGGATGATTGCGCGTTGATCCTTGCCGCCCCGCGTCCCGTCGTCGAGCTTCCGGGCTTCGCCGATGGCGCCTTTTCGGTCCAGGATCTCGCCGCGCAGCATGCCGCGCCGCTTCTCGATGTCCGCGACGGCATGCGCGTGCTCGACGCGTGCGCGGCACCGGGCGGCAAGACGACGCACTTGCTGGAGATCGCCGACGTGGACCTGCTCGCGATCGACAGCGATTCCGCGCGGCTCGCACGCATCACCGAGAACATCGCAAGGCTTCGCCTCGGCGATCGTCATGCGCGTCTTGTCCAAGGCGATGCCGGCGATCCGGCAGCCTGGTGGGATGGCCGCCCGTTCGATCGCATCCTGGTCGATGCGCCTTGCACCGCGTCAGGCGTCGTGCGTCGCCATCCCGACGCCAAGTGGCGCCATCGCGAAAGCGACGTCGAGCGCTTCGCGCGCGAGCAGGACCGCCTTCTCGACGCGCTTTGGCCGCTGCTCGCGCGAGACGGAAAGATGCTTTATGCGACGTGCTCGGTATTCGCGGCCGAGAACGAGGAACGGGCCGCCGCATTCGCCGCGCGCCATGGCGACGCGTTGCGCGAAACCGTCAATCTGCCGGCCGCAAGCGGCGGGCGCGAGGGTCAACTCTTGCCTTCGGCGGAAGGGGCGCGCCACAATCAGGACGGGTTCTTCTACGCGCTTTTTGGCAAGCGCTGATGGCGGCGTCGCGTCGCCTGGCGCTTTCGCGAGGGTGCGTCGCGACGCCTCGTGCGCGTGGCGTGTCCGCCGACATGCCGCCATCCGCCCGCACCGACCGCGCCCCCGTCGAGCCACGGCGACGCTTCCTGCTCGCGCTTGCCGCGGCGTCGATGGCATTGGCCGCACATCCGGCGTTCGCCGACGAGATTCGGGTGAAATCGGCATCGCTCGCCGTTGCCGACGGCGAGCTCCTGCTGTCCGCCGATTTCGACTTCTCGCTCACGCCGGCGCTCGAGCAGGCGCTCGAAAAAGGCGTGCCGCTTTACTTCACGATCGAGTTCGAGCTGTCGCGCGCGCGGCCGCTGTGGTTTCCCGACAAGGCGGTCGAGTGGTCGATCACGTATCGAATCTCGTACAGTTCG
>DATFCW010000471.1:0-2055 GCA_035252665.1 Casimicrobiaceae bacterium
CGACGGCAGCATCGCGACGAGGTGCTTGCGATCCTCGGGCGTCTTCTTCGGCTGCACGCTCCAGACGAGATCCTCGAGCGTCGCGACGCACGAGCTCCACGCCTCGCTTTCGTCGCCATCGCGAAGATAGACGGTCTCGAGCGTGAGCTGCCATTTCTCGCGCAGGAAATCGGCGAGGAAACGCGGGATCGGATAGCTCTCGATGCGCCGCTCGACTTCGGATTTCGCGATGACGGTCGCAAGATCCTTGCGGTCGCCCTCGTTGATCGCCTCGGCCTGCGACGAGAAGTTCTCCTCGGCCGTGCGCTCTTCGGACGCGAGAAACGCCTCGAGCTCGCCGCGCAGCTCGTCGAAGATGCCGAGGTTCTCGCCGAAGCCGTCGATGATCCGGCGCACGATGCGCTCGATCGTCCGATAAAGCGGATCTTCCTGGCCCATCGCGGGCGACCACCCGAGCCCCGCGGTCGCAAGCGCGTTGACGAGCAGTCGCGACGGATGCGACTTCTTCGCGAAGAACGCGCCGTCGAGCATCGCGACCTTCAGCACAGGAATCTGCAAGCGCGCGAGCAACGCCTTGATGCCGTCGGGAAGGTCGCGCGTCTCGAAGATGAAGTCGAAGAGCATCGCGACCATCTCGATGGTCATCGCTTCGAGCTGATTCGCGCGCTGGCCGAGCTGCGATTCCTGCAGATCGCGAAGCACGTTGTGCGTGCCCTCGGGTATGCCCGAGAACGCGACCTGCATGCCCTCGACGTCGAATTGCGTGTGCCCCGCCTGCAGGCGCGTCAAGCCTTCGCGCATGCCCGGCGTCGCGACGATCGGATTGCCGGGGATGTATCCGGAAGGCGTCGGCGGCAGCGGCGGGAAGACACGCGTCGGCGGCGGTGGATGCCCGGCGAGCGGGAAGCCGCCCCGCGACGCCGCACGACGGAACATCGCCATCACGTCGGTTTCGGGCGACGGTTCGAACGAAGAATCCGCGCCCGACGCGCGCTGCCTCGCGGATATGCCCGGCATCGTGGGAATGCCCAACCCCAGCATGCCGCTGTGCGATACGTCGGACTTCTGTTGCGAAGCGCGCTTGCGCTGCACCGATGTGCCGCGCGACGCTTTCGCGCGAGCGCTCACCGGCGGCACGATCCGCAGGTTCCCGAGGTGGCGATTGACGTCGCCGTAGATCGCCGCGATCTCGGCGAGCGGCGCCTGGTTGAGTTCCTTCAGAATTTGGAACTTGATCCGCGCGGTCGTCTTCAGCGTGTCGAGTGCTTCAGCAAATGCACGGACGATCGTCGCGGGGCCGAGCGGGTTCGCCGTGTTCTCGAGCACCGACTTGCCGAGCAGGTGACCGATGCCGCGATTGAGCGTGACGAGTTCCTCGTGGCAGACGTTCTCGACGACGCGCACGATGTTGCCCACCACGACCGACTCGTCGATGATCGTGAGGTCGACGAGGGCGAGCTTCGTCGCGTCGGCCTTCGAGAAATCGCTGCGTTCGTCGGCGCGGCCCGACACCTGGTCCTCGATCATCGTTCGCAGGCGCTTCTCGAAGTCGGTCATCAACCCGGCGCGACCGACGATCAGCGCCTGGCGCGCGTCGAGGAAGAGTTGCTGCTCGTCGCGAACGTCGGACTTGCCCGCGCGATCCATCAGCATGTCGCACAGGCGATCAGTCAGCGCCGTGAACGACAGGATCAGGCGGTGGACGGCGATGTCCCGGCAATCGGCGAGGATTTTCGCCAATTCCCTCGGCACCGGGCGGCGAACGGGGGCGGTATGGGTCGTTACGTTGGGCACAGGCTGGGGCCTAGGTAGGGCCTGTTAGCGCTATGGGCACAAACGCGAACGAGTGGCTTGGGCCGCCAATCGAGGCGGACGACGAAGCGAAGACCGGGCGTCTTCGCGAGGAGGACAACGAAGAGTGGCGGCCCAGGGCGCTCGTTCCCTCCGGGTTGCTGCCAGAAACGCCCAGCGCTGCGTTGCAAAGTCTCGCCGGGTGCCCGACCCGCCTTCGACTCCGCGCCTTGCGCTGGGCGCTTTTGGCGATGCAACGCGTTT
>DATFCW010000472.1:0-3256 GCA_035252665.1 Casimicrobiaceae bacterium
CATCCCGATGAACGCCATCACCTGCGGCGTCATCAGCAACTCGCGATACCACTCCACCGCGTAACCGAGCCCGCTCGGCGCGCCGATCAATTCTGCGGCAACGACCGCCGTCCACGACGCAGCGACGCCCAGTCGAAGCGCCACCATCAGTGAGGGCAGCGCGGCCGGCATGATCACGCGTGTGACGATCGTGCGCTCGGAAACGCCCATCGTGCGTGCCGCGTCGATCAGGCGGCGGTCGACGCCTCGCACGCCGGCGATCGTCCCGAGGAGCATGGGAAAGAAGCCGGCGTAGGTCATGATGAAGATCGGCAGCGCGTTGCCGATGCCGAAGATGAAAAGCGCCAGCGGAATCCAGGCGATGCCGGAGATCGGCCGCAGGATTTCGATCGTCGGATCGACGATGCGATCGAGCAGCGTCGAGCGTCCCATCGCGAGGCCGAGCGGAATCGCGAGGAGCGACCCGACGATTAGGCTTGCCACCATCCGCGCGAAGCTGATCCCCGCGTGGAGGAATAGCTCGAAATCGCTCGCTAGGCCCGCGATCGCGCCGAACACCGCGAGCGGCGACGGCAGGAGGACGGGATTGCCGGTGATTTGGGCGACGAGTGCCCAGACGATCAGGAACGCGGCCATCGTGCGCAGATAGATCAGCACTTGCGATGCCGCGCGAGCGCGCGCACCGGCGAGCACGTGAGCCTGCGCGTTGGGATGTCGAAAACCTGCGAATGCGGCGGGCGCGCCCTTGGCCACCCCTCCTCCTCGGCGCTTTTTCGCCGTGCTATGTTATCGCTAACATGTTAGCGCTTGCATTTTCGGCGTGTCAAACCTTCGGCGAGTGATCCCTCGTCGGCCGCGTCTCGCCGACGTCGCGAGCGTCGCGGGCGTGTCGGCGATGACCGTCGTGCGTGTGCTGCGCGAGCCGGCGAAGGTGGCGTCGGCGACGCGAGCGCGCGTCGAGCAGGTGATCCGCGATACCGGCTACACGCCCGATCTGATCGCGCGCGGCCTCGCCTCCAGCCGCTCCGGATTGATCGCCGCGATCATCCCGTTGCTGACCAACTCGCTGATCGCCGAGATCATGCAGGGATTGACCGACGTGCTCGCGACGCAGGGCTTTCATCTTCTGCTCGGCGCGAGCGGGTTTTCGTTGTCCGAGGAGGAGGCGCTCGTGCGCGCGTTCCTGTCGCGGCGCGTCGACGGAATCTACCTGTCGGGCGTCGATCACAGCGCCGAGACCGTGCGCATGCTCGAGCGCGCGGCGATCCCCGTCGTCGAAGGCGGCAATCTTGCGAGCCGCCCGATCGACATGTTGGTCGGCTTCTCGAACGTCGAAGCGGCGCGCGCGATCACGCGCTATCTGGTGCGCCGCGGCTATGCGCCAATCGGCTACATCGGCGCGTTTCCGAAGGACAACGATCGCGCACGCGATCGGCGCGAAGGCTACGAGCTCGCAATGCGCGCGGCCAGGCGCACGGTCGATCCGAAGCTTTGCGTCGAGACGATGCTCGACATCGAGTCGGGCGCAGCGGCGATGGCGACGCTTCTGGATGGACGCCGCGACGTTCGCGCCGTTTTCTGCTCGGCCGATGCGCTCGCGGTCGGTGCACTCTACGAATGCCAGCGGCGAGGCCTCGCGATCCCGGGCGACATCGCGATCGCGGGCTTCGATGACATTTCGATCGCGGCTCAGGTGGTGCCGGCGCTCACGACGATTCGCGTGCCGCGCTATGCGATTGGCGAGCGCGCTGGCGAGATGATCTGCGCGCGGCTTGCGGGACGGGACCTCAAGCGGCGCGTCATCGACACGGGCTTCGAGATCGTCGTGCGCGAGAGCGCGTAGCGTGTTCGTTTCATTGGATCGGTATGCCAGTCACTTGTTGTGGGACGGGAGCGAGCAGATGACGCGGTCTGGGCTTTCGCGTTCGAACATGGTTTGGCGATCGTACCCAGGGACCCGGATTTTCAGGAACGCAGTCAACTCGCTTCGACTGCACCGCGCATCGTGTGGATCCGAGCCGGCAACTGTTCCACGCTGGAAATCGAATCGATCCCTTCCCAGACCTCAGGCACGGATTTCACAGTTGGATCAGGAACGCGGATGTCTGGTGTTCTGAAATAGAACTGTCCGGAGATTCGTTCCGTATTCGGCGACGCCACGAAGACGTCGTCAATCGTCCGCGCGGGTGTGCGCGCCCTGCCAGCCCTTCGGAATCGACGCAAGCAGGTTGCGCGTGTACGGCATCTTCGGATGTTTGTAGATTTCGTCGGAATTGGCCATCTCGACGATCGAGCCCTCGTTCATCACCATCACCTCGTCGGAGATGTACTTGACGACGGCGAGATCGTGCGAGATGAAGATGTACGAAAGGCCATATTCGTCCTGCAGATCCTGCAGGAGATTCAGCACCTGCGCCTGAACTGACACGTCGAGCGCCGAGACGGACTCGTCGCAGATGAGGATGTCGGGCTTCATGGTCAGGCAGCGCGCGATGGCGATGCGCTGCCGCTGCCCACCCGAGAATTCGTGCGGGTACTTGTAGAACGACACCTCGGGCAATCCGACCTTGTCGAGCAACTCGAACGCCATGTCGGTGCGCGCCTGTGAAGAATCGCCGATCCCGTGGATCTGCATCGGCTCGACCAGGATCTGGCCGATCGTGAAGCGGGGATTGAGCGACGCGTACGGATTCTGGAAGATGATCTGGATGCGCCGCTTGTACGCCATGAACTCTTTGGGCGACATCGACAGTAGATCGCGGCCTTCGAAGATCGCCTCGCCGGTCGTCGCCTCGTGCAGCCGCATCAGCGTCAAGCCGACGGTCGTCTTGCCCGAGCCCGATTCGCCGACGAGCCCGAGCGTCTTTCCCTTGGGCAGCTTGAACGAGACGTCCTTCACCGCCTTGAACTCGCGCTTGCCGAACAAGCCCTCGCGCGAATAGAAGCTCTTGCCGAGGTTCTTGACGTCGAGCACGATCGGGTCGCTCATTCGCACGCCGCGCTTGCGCTCCTCGGTGTGCACGGGACCCGTGCCGCGCATGTAATCGTCGATCACCGGAAGTCGCGCGGGGCGACGATCGAGCTGCGGCCGGCAGCGCAGCAGCGCCTTGGTGTACGTGTCCTGCGGCGTCTCGAAGACGGCCTTCGCCGGCCCCTGCTCGCGGATCTCGCCGTTTCGCATGACGACGACGTAATCGGCGATCTCGCCGACGACGTCGAGATCGTGCGTGATGAAGAGCACCGACATCTGCCGTCG
>DATFCW010000473.1:0-5081 GCA_035252665.1 Casimicrobiaceae bacterium
CGCCGGCTTCGACCCCGGTGCGATCGGCATCGACATTCTCATGCCCGAGGCCGATCCGTTGTCGGCCGATCGCGCGATCGCGCAATCGCAGGCGGATGTCACACTGCGCGCACAAGTCGCGGCGCTGCCGACGAACGACGCGGTGCTCGCGGCGGCGCTCGCCTCGTCGCCGACCGTGCTCGCGATGGTCGGCACGGACGCGACGACGAATCCGCTTCGCGTCGTTCCGATGCCCGTTCGCGGCGTACGCGACGCTGCCGATCTCGCGCGCGCGAGGGCGCGGCTTCTCGAGTACGACGGCGCGCTTTCCAGCCTCGCGTCGCTTACAGCGGCCGCGCGCGGTTGGGGGCTCATTTCCGCCGAGGATACCCGGGGCATCCTGCGACACGTGCCACTTGTCGCCAACGTCGGTGGCACCCTCGTGCCTGGGCTGGCCGTCGAAATGTGGCGGGTCGCTGCGCGTGTGAAATCGCTGCGCGTATCGGTTAGCGATGGCGTGGTGAGCGGGGTGGCGATCGGACCCAAGCAACTTCCCGCGCAAGCAGATGGCAGCGCGCGTCCCTGGTTCTCGCTGCATCGAGAGGCGCGCTTCGTTTCGGCAGTCGACGTGCTGAACGGCAAGGTGGCTGCCGAAGCGCTTCACCGAAGTTTCGTTCTCGTCGGTGTCACGGGGCTCGCGCTCGGCGATTACGTCTGGACGCCGGTCGGCAAGATTCCGGGCGTCGAAGTGCACGCGCAGGTGCTCGAGAACATGAACGACAACGCGTTCCTGTGGCGTCCGAAGTTCGCGCCGATTGTCGAGGCGATCGCGTTTCTTGTAATCGCCATGCTGGCAATCCTTTTCGTGCCGCGATTTCCGATTCGCTACGGCGCGCTGCTGGCCGCGGCTTGCGTCATGGTGCTCGCCGGCATCGCGCTGGCGGCGTTCCGAATGGAGCGGTTGCTGTTGGATGCGGCGACGCCCGCGGTCGCGTTCGCGCTGCTCTTCGCGACGTTGCTCGGATTGCAGCTTGCCGATGCAACACGCCATCGCAAGGCGCTGCAGCAGGTCCTGCAGCGCGAGCGCGAAGCGGCTGCGCGCGTCGCGGGCGAGCTCCAGGCGGCTCGGCGCGTGCAGCTCGATACGCTGCCGCGTCCCGAAACGCTTCGCGACGATCGCATCGAGATCGACGCGACGATGGAACCCGCGCGCGACGTCGGTGGCGATCTTTACGATTTCTTTCGACTCGACGACGATCGATCGTTCTTCATGATCGGCGACGTCTCGGGCAAGGGATTGTCGGCGAGCATGTTCATGGCGGTCAGCAAGGCGTTGTGCAAGAGCACGATGCTTCGGGCGCGCGATGCCGATCTCGGCGCGCTGCTGTCGCAGGTGAACGTCGAGGTCGGCCGCGACAATGCCTCCTCGTTCTTCGTGACGGTCTTCGCCGGAATTCTCGATTTGCAAACGGGCGTTCTCGATTACTGCAATGCCGGCCACGAGAATCCATGGCGACGGGAATCGAATGGAACGCTTACGCGTCTTCGCGAAGGTGGAGGACCGCCGCTATGCGTCGTCGACGATTTCGAGTATCGCGCGGCGCGCGTGACGTTGGCGCGCGGCGATCTCGTCTGCGCGGTGAGCGACGGTGTCACCGAGGCGCGGAATGCTTCGAATGCGCTGTACGGCGCGGCGCGCGTTGAAGCGCTGCTCGAGAGCGTCACGTCGGCTGGTGCGGCCGTGGATGCGATTCGCGACGACGTGCATCGCTTCACCGGCGGCGCCGAGCCGTTCGACGACATGACGGTACTCGCCGTGGCGTGGCGGGGGCCTTCATCTCGCGGAGCTTGGCCCGTGCCAGGTGAAACGACGGCACCGATCGCAAGCTGGTTCCGAATCCCGAGCATCCCGACCTGCCGGGTGCGCTGATCCTTGCAGCGTAGCGCTGCAAATTTTCCTACCGCACGACGATCTCGACCCGCCTGTTTCTTGGCTCCGCCACGCCGTCCGCGGTTGGGATCAAAAGCTGCCGTTTGCCGCGGCCGATCGCGACGATGTCCTCCGCCGGCACGCCACGCGATACGAGCATCGCCTTCACCGTATTCGCGCGTTTCCTGGCGAGCAGATCGTTGGCCTCGTCGCTGCCGACGGTGTCCGTGTGACCGACGACGACGACATCGCGCACCGGCCGTTTCGCGAGGTTTGCGAACACCTCGTCGAGCGTCCCCTTCGATGTATCGGTCAATTCGTCGCTGTTCTCGATGAAATACAACGTGAAGTGCGATGCGTGCTCCGGCTGCGCCGCGAGCGCCGCGCCAAACGTCCCGCGCACCTCCTCGGGCGTTGCCTGATAGGGCCAGGGATTGGCGATCGTGAGGTCGGCGGCTGCATACGCGTGATCGAGCAGCACATCGTGATTTCCCTGATGCACGGCGAGCGACGTCGGTCCTCCGCCGGGCTCGGGGAGCAGGATGATGCGCTCCTGCATGGCGCAGGCGCTCAGACAAATCGCGAGCACGGCGAGCACCGCGCGAAACGACAACACGTGCTGTGCGCGGCGCGACGCCGGCGCAAATGACGCGAAACTCGAGCGTTCGCTATCGGCCATCGCCGACGCTGACGACGAACTCCGTTCCGCGAACGCCGAGCACCGCCGAGGGCGTTCGCACCTTCATCGCATCCGGCGATTGCTGCGCGAGCCGCCCGGACACGACCGCGAGCGTGCCCTTGCGAAGCGATGCGTCGAAATGTCCCTCGCTCGTGACGTCGTCGAAATCGTAGCGATCGAGCGCGAGCAGGCTGTTGGGGCCCGCCGACAACAGCGAGTTGTCGGTCATCGTGATGCCGACCGATCCGTCGCTGCCCGTGGCGATGACGTCCGAGGCCTGCACCGACATGCCAACGACTGCGGGAATCGACGCGCCGGCGCGCTGGATCGTAACCGCGCCATGCGCGACCTTGATGCGTCCGATGTCCGCGGCTTGCGCAAGCGACGCGAGCGCGATCAACGCGGCTGCAATCGACGATCGAAACATTGGTGCGATCGCTCCTTTTTATCGGAAATGAACGGTCGGCCAATTGCTCTGCCGCCCGCAATCGTGCCCGAAACGGCGGCATTTGTCGAAGCGGCCCAGCGGCCTGCGATGACGATCGCTCCGCGAGATGGCATGTGTGTTGCGTCGGCTCTCACAACGGCAAAAGGGGAGAACACCATGGCACGCAGCACGTTGAACACGACCGGCGAAGGCAAGGGCGTCACGCGCAAGGGACATGGCACCGATGCGCTCGGCCCCAGCGACTCCAGCGACAGCGGCAGCGACATTGTCGGCGGGCCGGGGCTCAATCGCGACGAGGGCCTGCCGTTCCAGCAAGGGACGACCTCGGATCCCGACGTGGACCGGCCACCGACGAACGCCGGCCCCGATCTGGGCGACGACAATCTCGACTCGGACAGCGACCGCTACGGCACGGGCGAGCGCGCGGCCGTTGGACGCGACTCGGCCCAAGCGACCGACGAAGCGTTGACCGAGCACGATCCCGACGAGGCGGGCGATTTCGAGATGATCGACGAATCATCGACCGAGCGTGAGGCCGACAGCATCGAATCCGACGACAATCCCGAGGAGGAGATGGAAGCAGCCGAGGCGATCGAGAAGCGAAAGGGTCTCAACGGGGCGCAGCGGCTGCCGCGGCGCCGCTGAAATCGCAATGTCGAGTTGAAATTATTGCGCCCGGCGGCGTAAGCGTTACACGCGCGGGCAAATTGGTGCCAGAGATGTATTTCGAAATTGGTGCCAGGGATGCGTTTCCCGAACGGTTGCGCGACTCTCGCTGCTCGCGCCGGGAAAAGCATCTCTGGCACCAATTTCGGTTTACGCGTCCCGCCGCAGCGCCAGCGCCGGATCGAGCGTCGCGAGCGCGGTCGAAAGCTTCTTCGCCGTCTCGCACACGGCGTCCGAGAATGGCCCGATGTTCGGTTCCACGCGCTCGCGCGGACCCGAGATGCCGACGGCCGCGATCACCTTTGCATGCCGATTGAAAATCGGCGCCGCGATTCCCCACACCGACGCGCGCCACTCGCCGCGATTCACCGCGTAGCCGAGCTTGCGCGTCTTCGCAGCTTCCCGCAGCGCTTCGTCGGCGCCGCACGTCGTGGCATCGGTGAAGCGTTGCGCGCGACGCCCGATCTCCGCGATCTCGGCCGGGTCACGCCACGCAAGCAGCGCCTTGCCGGTGGCCGTCGCATAGGCGGGCGAGCGACCGCCGACCGCCGTGTACGAGCGGATCGGATGCAGCCCGTCGACCTTTTCGATGTACACGCTCGATCCGTCTTCGTATGCGGCATAGTGCGCGGTTTCACCCGTTCGCTCGACGAGCGCGCGCAAAAGCGGCAGCACCTCGTCGCGGATCGCGCCCGAGTCGAGCGCATTGCAGCCGATCCGCCACATCTTGAGGCTCACTGAGTACTCGCCGTGCGCGGTGCGCCGCAGGAAACCGCGCGCGATCAGCGCGTGAATGAGCCGCAACAGCGTCGATTTCGGGAGCGCGACGTCCTTGGCGATGTCGGTGAGCGTTCGCCGATCGGACAGTCCGACGCATTCGAGCACGAGCAGCGCTTTCGCGACCGAGCTCATCGGCGCTTCGCGCGCCGCCGTAGTGATCGTTGAACCGTCGCCGCGCGGACGCGCCGATCTCGACGGATTCGCCGCCCGGCGCGCGGGCCGCTTCGGTGCATGCGATGGCGCTTTCACGCTTGCTCGGCGCGCCGGCGCTCGCGCTCGTCGCGAACGCGCCGTGCATGAGCGCGAACGCGCTCGGCGAATCCCCCGCGCGACACCGATGCAAGCAGCTCCGCACGATCACGCTCGGACGGCGCATCGCGCAACAGTCGCAGCATTGCCCGCAGCGTCTCGATGTCGAGGCACTCACAGCGCACGAGGATTTCTTCGACGCGTGCGTCAACGGATTGCGGGTCGCGGATCTCGCTCAACAGGCCGCATGCGAGCGCGGCATCGGCGTTGACCGTCTTGCCCTCGATCAGGATCTCGAGCGCGGCCTGCCTGCCGACGACGCTTGCAAGATGGCGCGTGCCGAGCACGAC
>DATFCW010000474.1:0-2413 GCA_035252665.1 Casimicrobiaceae bacterium
TCGTCGATCTCCTCGCACAGCCGTGACACCTGGCTCTTGGAGATGCCCGTCATTCCGAGCGCCTTGACGAGCTCGTCGACCGAGCGCGTCGACACGCCCTGCACGTAGGCTTCCTGGACGACGACACAGACCGCCTTCTCAGCGGCCCGGCGCGGCTCGGAAACGCCGGGAAATAGCTGCCGCGACCTAGCTTGGGAATGCGCAGAGGTATCGTTCCCGCCCGCGTCTCCCAGCCGCGGCCGCGGGAGTAATTGCGCCAATTCTCCCGCTCGCGCCGCATTCGCCGTGCGCGGCGCAGCACACTCCTTCCACCTCGAACTCCATGAGTCGCTGCGCGACGGTTAAGGCCACGGCTTTGCTGGGGGCCGGTACAGCAAATGCAACGAACAGGTCAACCGTAGCCAAAGCGGTTCTTTGTTCTTTGGCAGTTCTTGTTGTCGGCGTCATTATGATTATCTGGCCGAACGCCGGAGTGTCTTTCTTGAAGCACCTGAGCGAGTAGTGCACGATCATAGGAACGGCCATGGAGCCAGCGCTCCGTTCGCGCCAAACCCCGGCCACAAAACGCTGTTGTTGCCCTGCGTGCTGATCCCCTCGACGCCACCCCCGTTTGCGAAAGCGAACATGAACCCGCAGTTGAAGCACTGGTTGCCATCGACCCACATATTCGCTATTCCTCCCGGCAAGGCCGCGACCCGGTAACCCGACGGGCTGCCTGACGCTGTGTCGTGCACGAGCGCGACTTGGGTGTTGCCCGTCGTCGCATTGGCGATGGCGCCATACGACCCGTTGGCGGCGAAACTGCTGTCGCGCGCGAGGACGTGCGAACCATCATCGGCGTACAGCCCGGCAGTCGTGTTCGAGTCGCTCTGCGTGCCTTGGAGTGACACCTGCGAGTCGATCGCGTACATGCCGTTGCCGTTGCCGCGTAGCGTGCTGCCGGAGACGATCACGTTCGAACCGGCATCCGCATAAATGCCCGCGGTCGCGTTTCCTACGGCCATCACGCGATCGAGGCTCACCACGACGGCGCCGCGCGCGTAGACGCCGTTGTTGTTGCTCCGCAGCCGGGTCGACGTCACGCGCACGTTCGCAGCCGCGTCGAAAGCCGCGATGCCGCTCCCTGTCATGTTCGAGATCTCGCAGTCCTCGATGTCGACTTCGGCCGCGCCGTTGATGCCGATGCCGTCGTTGCCGCTGCCGAGGCGCACCATGACCAGGTTGCGCAGCGCCACCTTGATGCCGGCGGTCCCGATGAAGATCGCATCGCCTCCGCCGGTCGCCACGACGCTGCCGAGCGCGCCCGGGATCGCGAGGATCGTCACCGAGCGATCGACGTTCACCTGCCCGATGTTGTAGTTCGCGGAATCGAGCATCCAGATCTCGCCGCCGCTCGCCACCGCGGAGACAGCCCGCGGCAATAGCCGGCACGGATGCGGCAGCGTGCAGTCGTTGGCGTCGTTTCCCGTCGACGAGACGTACGCACGGAAAAGCCCCGCGGCCGAAACGGACGCGCTCGCGAGCACCAGACACGCAACCAGAACGTGGCGAACGAATCGCATGCGAACCTCCCCTTTCGAATGCACGATCCGCGACCCGCAAAGAGATCGGGGCGGCGGCCGGTCGCGAAGCCGTCGTCCGTTCAATGCCTGGCGATGACTTCCAATCCTCCCATATACGGCCGCACCGCTTCCGGCACTTCGATCGAACCATCCTCGCGCTGGTAGTTTTCCATCACGGCGACGAGCGTGCGCCCCACGGCGAGGCCGGAACCGTTCAGCGTGTGCACGAGCTCGGGCTTGCCTTTCTCGTTCCGAAAACGCGCCTGCATCCGTCGCGCCTGGAATGCCTCGCAGTTCGAGCAGGACGAGATCTCGCGGTACGCGTTCTGCCCCGGAAGCCATACCTCGAGATCGTAGGTCTTCGCCGACGCGAAGCCGATGTCGGCGGTGCAAAGCGCCATCACGCGATACGGAAGCGCGAGCTTCTTTAGAATCGACTCCGCGTCGCGCGTCAGCTGCTCGAGGGCCTCGTACGAAGCTTCTGGCCGAACGATCTGCACGAGCTCGACCTTGTCGAACTGATGCTGCCGGATCATGCCGCGCGTGTCCTTGCCGTAGCTTCCCGCTTCCGAGCGAAAGCACGGCGTGTGCGCCGTGAGCTTGATCGGCAGTCGATCGGCCGGAAGAATCTCCTCGCGCACCGAGTTCGTCAGCGTGATCTCGGACGTCGAGATCAGATACTGCCGTGTAGCGTCGTCATCCGCGCCGCCGCGCGTGACGGCGAACATGTCTGCCTCGAACTTCGGTAGCTGCGTCGTTCCGACGAGCGCCGTCGCATTGACGATGTAGGGCGTATAGCACTCCGTATAGCCGTGCTCCTGCGTATGGGTATCGAGCATGAGCTGCGCGAG
>DATFCW010000475.1:0-15417 GCA_035252665.1 Casimicrobiaceae bacterium
TCGGCTGCGCGATGTACGGGCTCGTGGAAGTGCTCGGCGAGCGTGCGCGTTATCGTTGGAGGCACGATTATCTCGGTCCCGCGTGGAACGACGCCGCCATTGCCGATGCGGCGCGCGACGTGTCGGGCGTATTTGTCGACACGCCGCCCGCGCTCGTCGACGCGCTCGCCGATCTGCTCGCCGGCGGTAACGTGGTCGGCCTCTATCATGGGCGGAGCGAATTCGGCCCGCGCGCGCTCGGTCACCGCAGCATCCTTGCCGATCCGCGGACCGCGGCGATGCGCGATTTCGTCAACGCCGAGGTGAAGAAGCGGGAATGGTTCCTTCCGCTCGCCCCGGTCGTGCTGCTCGAGCACGCCGACCGCTATTTCGAGATATCGCGCGCATCGCCTTTCATGCAGTTCGCGGCACCGGTGCGCCCGCGGATGGCTGCCACGATTCCGGCAGTCACGCACGTCGACTGCACCGCGCGGCTGCAGACGGTGGGGCCGGACGACGATCCGTTCCTGCGCAGCATCATCGAGCGCTTCGCGGCGCGAACGGGACTGCCCGTGCTGCTCAACACGTCCTTCAACGGCAAGGACGAGCCCATCGTCGAGTCGCCATCGGAGGCGCTTGCGACGTTCCTCGCGGCGCCTATGCAGGCGCTTGCGATGCCGCCTTACCTGATCCGAAAGCGTGCCATGTAGACACGCGCATTCGCGTCAGCGCTTCTCCTCGCGATCGTAACGAGGCGCGGCCGCATCGTAGCAGTCGGTGTCGCGCTTGCCTTGCGCAACATCTGTCGCGCCCTGCGTCGTCACCGGATTCGGTTCGCCCGTCGAGTCCGTGCTTTGGTCGCGCTCGTGTGGCAGTTTCATTTTCGCGTAGCGGTTCCCGCGCGGCGGCCGCGCGCTCCTCGACGTATCGTCGGTGGCGACGTCGGCAGCGACGCCGAGATCGGATCGGCGCCTGCGACGGCTTCGCTTCATTCGGCCTGGCGCAGATGTGCGCGCTGTGCGATCGCCGCCTCGATCAGCGCAATGGCCATCGTCGCCACGGCGTGGTCGTACCAGGCTTGCGCCCCGCTCGCGCCCACGATCCATCGACCTTGCCGCACGGCGCCTTCGACGCGGATGTCGCCATCGCGCAGTCGTTCGGGATGCTCGGCGAAAAGCGTGCGAAGCGTCGTCTGCTCCCGCCATGCGAGCCGCGTCTTCTCGCGCGCGTACCAGGCGTAGTCGGCTTTCCACGCCGAAGAATCGCCGTAGCTTCGCTCGATCAGGATTGCGTCCGCGAATGCACCGCTCGTTGGGTTGACGCCCGGTTTCATGACGACAACGTGCATTGCCGCCTCGGCGCTAATGGCCGGATCGGCGAGAAGCGACGCGAGCGCGGGCGACAGCGCGTCGAGCGCATGCGTGACGGTGGACAGCGTTTCGGTGACCTCGTCCGCCGACACACTTCGCTGTGCCGCGACCGACGCCACGGCTACGCCATGTTCCTGCGCTCGACCTCCGACGCAAGCCTTCGTCCCTGTGCAAGCTGCTCGCGCAACGCAGGAATCTGGTCGGCGGCGAACCGCTGCACGCGCGCACCCTCGGGGTTGGCCGCGCGCTCGAACGCAGCGAGCGCCTGCTCCGGCGCGAGCACGCCCACGTTTCGCGCATAGGCGCGATCGAACGCGCTGCCCGTCAGTTGCTCGAGCACCGCAAGCCGCGCCTGGAATTCATCGGACAACCGCGAAGGCAGGACGACGCCGACGCTCCTCGCGAGCTGCTCCAGATCCGTGTCGACCGCCACGCGATAGCGAAGCGTCGCTTCCGCGTAGCGGCGCACGGCCGGCGATCCGCCGCGCGCCAGCGCGACGCGGCTCGCCTCGATCTCGAAAAGGCTCGATTGCGCCGCCTCGGTGAGGAACTCGCGTGTGAGCGAGCCTAGCGCGCCCGAAGGCGACGCGATCTTCGCTACGATGCTGTCCCGGATCGACGCGATCGGAACGGTGTGGAATTCGATGCGATCACAACCGCCCTGGACCGCCGCGGCGATCGCGATCGTGAGCGCGAATGCGCTTGAACGAAGCCAGCTCATGGACGTGAACGAATTTAGCAATCGCCATGCCGTGCAAATCGCGAACATGACGCCGGCGCGGAGCGCGCGTCCGCTGGCGCATACGCGCTGACGGCACCGCGCGCGAAGCGGCGCCCGACGGAAACTGTTACCCCGCCGCCTTGGTAAGAATTACGATGCGCGGTGCGGACGTCGCCAGCGCCGGACATGGCATCTGCCGCGCAAGCTCCGCACGTGAGCGCGATGCGACCGCGCGCCGTATCGAACCGTGTCGAACAACCGATGGACGATGAAGTTGCAACCTGCTGATCTTCAACGCGAAGACCGCCCCGCGGTCGGAACGCTCGAGCTTTATGCGAGCGTCTGGCGCTACGCTGCCGGCGCTCGCGGTCGCTACATGCTCGCCATGCTGATGCTCGCCGGATCGCAGGCGGTGAAGCTGCTAGCGCCGTGGCTCGCTGGACGCGCGATCGATACCGTGCAAACGAGCGGGACGGAGCACCTGGGGCTCGCGGCGCTTATCACGGCAGCGATTTTTCTCGTGTACGTGCTCGCATGGTCGATGCACGGACCGGGGCGAATCATCGAGCGCAACGTTGGCCTGCGCGTGCGGGCGGCCGTCGCCGACGCACTCTACGCGAAACTCGCGAGCCTGCCGCTCGCATGGCACGAAGCGCACCATTCCGCGGACATGCAGCAGCGTGCGCGGCAGGCGAGCCTCGCGCTCTCCGATTTCGCGCAAAGCCAGTTCGTCTACCTGCAGAACTTTGTCAACGTCATCGGGCCGCTCGTTGCGCTGTCGTTGATGTCGTCGTGGACCGGCGTGATCGCCGCCCTTGGGTACATCGCGGTCGCACTCGTCATCATTCGCTTCGACCGGCAAATCCTGCGCCTCGTGCACCGCCAGAACGTGCTCGAGCGTCGCTATACGGTGCGAATGCTCGATTTTCTCGGCAACATCGGCACGGTCCTGAGCCTACGGCTGCAGAACGTCTCGCGGCGGCTGGTCGGCGAGCGGTTGCTCGAAGCGTTCGAGCCGACGCGAAAGATGATCGCGCTCACCGAAGCGAAATGGTGTGCCGTGGATTTATTGACGGTCGGGCTGTCGTGGCTGCTCGTCGCCGTGTACGTGTGGCGCGTTCGCGTCGACGCAACCGCCGGCGCGCCGCTTTTGCTGGGTGGCTTGTTCATGGTCTACCAGTACGCGCAGCAGGCCGGCGGCGTCATCGGATCGATGGCGGCGAACCTGCAGAACTTCTCGCGCTTCAGGGCCGACTACGCGAGCGCCGAGCCCATCTGGAATGCGACCGTTCCGCTGTTCGACGGCGCGCCCGTCAAGCAAGACTGGCGAGTGATCCGCGCGCATGGCGTCGAGTTCTCGCATGTTCGCGCCGATGGCTCGCGCGCGGGCATTCGCGACATCGACATCACGCTTCGTTGCGGCGACCGCATCGCGCTGATCGGGCCGAGTGGCGGCGGCAAGAGCACGCTGCTGCGCGTGCTCGCGGGGCTCTACGATGCGCAGCGCGCAAGGTACGACGTCGACGGCGAGGCAGCGCCGGGAGCGCGAAGCCTCGCGTCGATCTCGACGTTGATTCCGCAGGAGACCGAAATCTTCGAGGCGACGCTGCGCGAGAATCTGACGTTCGGCATCCCACGGACCGAGCAGGAGATCGAGCGCGTGGCGTGGCTCTCCGTGCTCGACGCCGTCGCGAACTCGCTGCCGCAACAATGGAACATGCCGCTGTCCGAGCGCGGGATCAACCTTTCCGGCGGGCAGCGCCAAAGGCTCTCGCTCGCGCGCGGCCTGCTCGCCGGCGCGCACAGCTCGCTTCTATTGCTCGACGAGCCTACGAGCGCGCTCGACCAGGCCACCGAGGCAGCCGTCTTCGAGCGTTTGCGCACCGGGCTTCCCAACGTGTGCCTGATCGCGTCGATCCACCGGCTTGCGGCGCTCGTCTATTTCGATCGCGTGATCGTGATGGCCGACGGACGCGTGGTCGATTCAGGTACGGTCGCCGAGATCCTCGAGCGGCAACCGGCGTTTCGCGAGGTCGTCTATTCGGCGGCGCACACGGCGGTGCCGCCGCCGCAGCCCGCACGCACGGTGCACTGAAGCGCGTTCAGTGCGCGCTGGCGCGATGGATTCGTTGCGCGAGCCAGTCGGCGATCGCGTGCTGCAGTGGCCGGATCAGCGGCGGCAGCATCGCGGCGGCCACGGCGCCCAAAAGCCGCGTTGGACGCGATCCTCTTTGCACGGGTTCCGGTTTCGCCGGTTTGCGCACGAAGCGCGATGCGGCGAAGCCGATCGCGAGCGCGGCGACAACGGCGACCGGGATCGCTTTCGATGCATTGAACCGGCTTCGCGCTTCGGCGGCAAGGTAGCGTAACTCGGCGCGGCGGCGCGCGAGCCGCTCCTCGACTTCGGCGATCTGATCGTCAAGCGAGCGGCCGTTACGAGCCATGATGCTCGTCCTCCTTGCCTGGCACGTCGCGCTTCAACTGGCGAAGCGTTGCGGCGAAAAGCAGATCGGGCACCTGCTTCTTCGCGTAGAACGCGATTGCGACCGCGATTCCGATGTTGACGAGCGCAGCGATGAGGATCGCGAGCGCCCAGTTCGCGCCTTGTCCGATCGCGAAACCGACGATCGCCGCCACTATGCCCATCCACGCGGATACGACGAGGATCGAAATCACGATTCCGGCGGCGATCATCTTGACGAGCGAGACGCCGGCACGCTGCACCTCGAGCACGGCGAGCAGCGCGTGATCCTGAACGAGTGCCTTCACGTTGGCGAAGGCAAGGGAGAGGCGCGATCCGGTCGTCATCGATGTCGGTCGAAGCGGTTGCGCGTACGTGGGATCCATCGCTCGCTTCCGTTTTTTCGTTGCGGCGCGGACGACATCGCCCGCGGCTGCCGGACGCGACGCCCATCGATCATACGCCGTCATGCAACGCGCATGCCATCCGTCCGCTCGACAGCCGTGCAAGGACGCGTCGCACGGGTGATCGCGTTCGCGCAATTCTTGGGGCGGGGGAGCGGCAACTCTTACCGCGCGCGTCGGTATGACGCCGAAGAGGCATGTGGCTTGCTGCGCACTATCGAGCGAATTTCCGACTCGGCACACTCGACATGCCGCGCAAAAAGATCGCTTCCGCGCGCCGGACCCGCGCGCGAAGCGCGGTGTTGCTGATCGACTTCATGAATCCCCTCGATTTCGAGGGTGCGAAGTCGCTCGCGCCGCGCGCACTCGAGGCAGCGTCACGCGCGTCGCTACTCGCGAAGCGGACGCGCGAACGCGGCGAGCCGGTCATCTACGCGAACGACAATTTCGGCCGTTGGGAATCGGACTTCAAGGCGGTCGTCGCCGATTGCGAACGACGCGGCGGCACATCGGCCGCGATGGCGAGCCTCCTCGCGCCCGCGCCCGGCGATCGGTCGGTCCTGAAGCCGCGGCATTCGGCATTCTTCGGCACGCCGCTCGATTTCCTGCTCGACGAGCTCGAGGTTTCGCGTCTCGTGCTCTGCGGCGTCGCGGCCGACTCGTGCGTGATGTTCACCGCGCACGACGCATTTTTGCGCCAATACACGCTGTGGATTCCCGGCGATTGCGTGGCATCGGAGAAGGACGCATGGCGGCGCGATGCGCTCGCCTACATGGCACGGGTAATGAAGGCCGAGACAAAGCCGCTCGACGATTGAGCGAGACTATCGCGTTAGCGCGGTCCCGCGCGCGCCGATGCTAGCGTCGGTCGAGCGCTGGTGCCGTGCGATGATTTCGGCGCTTCGCGTGCAAGCTGACGCAACAATTCCGCGGTACGCTTTGCCTGCTCGTCGAGCGAGAACTGCGTTCGCGCCCGCTCACGGGCCGCGCGGCCGAAGCGGCGCATCGTTTCGGGCCCGTGCAAGAGCGCGACAGCGCGCTCGGCCATGTCGGCCTCGTCGCCGGGCGTCGCGAGCCATCCGGTCTTGCCGGATACGACGATCTCGGGAACGCCGCCGACGTCGGTCGCGACGACCGGCAGCCCGCAGGCCATCGCTTCGAGCAACGCGAGCGGCGCACCTTCGTGCCACGAAGTGAGCATCAGTAGATCGAGCGCGCGATAGCGTTCGGGCATGTCGTCGCACTCGCCCTCGAAGCTCACCGCATCACGGATGCGAAGCCGCGACGCGAGCGCTTGCAGTTCGTCGCGGAGCGGCCCGTCGCCGATGATCGCAAAGCGCGCATCGGGAACCCTTGCACGGATGAGCGCAGCCGCGCGAAGGAACAGCGCCGGATGCTTCTCGGTGGAGAGCCTCCCGACGTAGCCGATCATCGCCCCCTCGGCATCGCGGATCGATCCCTCGGCGCGCGGGACGAAGCGATCGCAGTCGACGCCGTTTCGGATCAGCGAAAGTCGCGCAGGCGCGACGCCGGCCGCCAGCGCATGCGCGCGCGCGGCTTCGCTGACGACGCAAAGATGCGTGCCCGCCAATCGGTGCACTTCGAGATCGCACATCGAAAGATGTATCGCGTGGATCGCCGCGAGCACCGGCGTATGCGTGATCCGTCCTGCGAGACCGCCGATCGCGTGCGCCGCGGGCATGTGCGTATGGACGACGGCGATACCATGCTCGCGAATCAATTCGACGGCAAACTGCAGCGCGTGCCAGCGAAGCTTCTCGCCGATCGGCACGACGTGAACGTCAACGTCGAGCGCGCGCAGTGCCGCCGTGAACGGACTTTCGAACGGGCAGAGCGCGGTCAGTCGAAGCGCGTTTCGCGACCATCGCGAAGCAAGTCGCAGAACCGTCGATTCCATGCCGCCGACGATCGCGTTGCCGGTGATCGCCAGCACGCGAAGCGGCGGCTCGTCAACGGGAATCGACGGCACGCGCATCGACGTCGGCGCCGGCGCGTGACGGCGCCTCGCGCGAGAGCGTGCGACGAAAATAGTCGATGGTTCGCGCGAGGCCGTCGTCGATGCCGACTTTCGGCGTCCAGCGAAGCACGCGCCTCGCGAGCGTGATATCGGGACGGCGTTGTCGCGGATCATCGCACGCCGCGGGCACGAATACGATCTTCGAGCGCGAGCGCGCGAGCTTTCGCACGCGCTTCGCGAGCTCGAGCACATTGAGCTCGGCCGGATTGCCGATGTTGATCGGTCCCGGACAAGGATCGGGCAGGTTCATGAGCCGCAAGAGCCCGTCCACGGTATCGCTCACGAAGCAGAACGAGCGCGTCTGCCAGCCGTCGCCGTGAATCGTCAGCGGCTCGTTGCGAAGCGCGGCAACGATGAAGTTCGACACGACGCGGCCGTCGGCGGGTTGCATACGCGGACCGTAGGTGTTGAAGATTCGCGCGATGCGCGTATCGAGGCCGTGCTGGCGCCGATAGTCGCAGAACAGCGTCTCCGCGCAGCGCTTGCCTTCGTCGTAGCACGCACGCGGCCCGATCGGATTCACGTGACCCCAGTAATCCTCGGTCTGCGGATGTTGCGCGGGGTCACCGTAGACCTCGCTCGTCGACGCCTGCACGATCGGTGCACGCAAGCGCTTCGCGAGGCCGAGCAGGTTGATCGCGCCGTGCACGCTCGTCTTCGTCGTTTGCACGGGGTCGAGCTGGTAGTGCCGCGGCGACGCCGGGCATGCAAGGTTGAAGATCCGGTCGACCTCGACGTAGAGAGGAAACGTGATGTCGTGGCGGAGGATCTCGAAGCTCGGGTGGGCAAGCATGCCCGCGATGTTGGCGCGCGTTCCCGTGTAGAAATTGTCGACGCACAAAACCTCGTGGCCGGCTTCGAGCAGGCGTTCGCAAAGGTGCGAACCCAAAAAGCCCGCGCCGCCGGTGACGAGCACCCGCAGCGGCTGGCTGGGCTCGGTTCTCATCTACGCAACCTCCATGAACACGTCGTTCCAGTCGGCGGCGAAGCGCTCGATCGCGAAGCGCTCGCGCGCATACGCACGTGCGCGCCGACCGAGCTCCGCCGCGCGGCCGCGATCGCGGATCAGCTCGTGCGACACGTCGACGAGCCGCGCGAGCTCGCTATCGACAAAACCGCCGCCGCTTTCGAGGATCACGCGGGGAAGCTCGGTGGTCGCGAGACCGACGACCGGCAAGCCCAGCATCATCGCTTCGCACACCGCGAGCGCCAGGCTCGTGTAGCGCACGGGATGCGCGAAGAAGCGATGACGCGCGATCGTTGGCATGAGCTCCGCATACGGCAACTCGCCGGCGCCGCCGCTTGCCCGGGCATCCATGCCATAGAGATCGATCGGCACGCTGGCGCGCCACGCATCGAACACGTCCGCGCCAAGCCGCCGTCCTCGCTTCGCGAGATGATTGATGACCGCGACGCCGCGTGGAACATCGCCGCTCCATTCGACGCCATGGGGCACGCGCACGCCATGCTCGACGACGCGCGTCGGAACGTGCCCGCAATCCCACATGAGTGCGTTGTAGTGCGTCACGTGCACGATCAGGATCGACGGATCGTCGACCGGATGCGCGGTGTTCGTCGGATGCGAAAGCGGCGGATCGTGCTCGAGATAGATCCGCGGCAGCCGGCGCTGCGCTTCGCTCAGGATCTCGTGCTGGTCGCGCTCGTAATGACCGCGCGACTGGAAAAGAATGCAGTCGAAGCGCTGCGCGCGCACGGTCTCGACGGGACAATCGTGCACGTTGCCGCCGAACGGCAATCGACCCGCGCGTCCTCCGTACCCTGGCGGATGGTCCGGCTTCGAGAGCACGTAAAAATCGTGCGGTGCGTGCGTCAAGTAGTACAGGTAGTTGCCGTGGACCTGCCACGTCAGGATGCGCAAACGTTGCACGCGTTCCGTTCCTCGTCATGCACCGGCCGGCGGTACGCGACCATCGAGCGGTGTGCCGGGCTTTTGCGGCAGCGGGAAGTGCAGCGCATGCATGGTCTGGTGCGGCGCGAGGCGCGCGCGAACGTGCGCGACGACGCGTTCGGGCGTCAACTTCTGTGCGCATGGGTGTCCGATCGGACAATGCACGTGCGCGCACGGACGGCACGAGACGGCGTAATGGAGCACCTCGTGCAGCGCATGGTCGAGCGGCGCGAAGCGGCGAGGATCGGCGCCGCACGACACGATGACGCTCGGCACGCGCAGTGCCGCGGCAACGTGCGAAACACCGGTGTCGTTGCATACCAGCAAACGTGCGCGCCGAAGCAGCGCCGCGAAGACGCCGAGCGGTGTCTGCCCCGCGAGATCGACCACACCTCCGGATGGCAGCGCGCGCACGATCCTGCGCGTGACGAGCGCCTCTTCGCCGCTGCCCGTCAAAACCACGCGATAGCCCCGCCGAACGATGTCGCGCGCGACGATCGCGAAATAATCGGCGGGCCATCGGCGCGTGTAGAGCCGCGCGCCCGGATGAATGCAAACGAACCGACGCGCCCCGAGGCCATGATGCGCGAGCAAGCGTTCCGCTTGCGCGATCTCGTCGGTGCCGAGCGGGAACTCAAGCTCGTCGCCGGCGCGCGGAAGTCCGAGAAAATCGGTGAGCGCGATGCAGCGGTGGATCTCGGTGCCGTTCGCGGGCCACGGAAGGAAATGCATCGGATCGGGACACGCCCCGCCGATCGGATAGAAGCCGCCGATCGTCTTCGCGCCGAGCGCCGCGACGATCGAATTTGTGAGGTCGCCGCGCCCGTGCATCTGAATCGCCATGTCGTAGTGCACCGCCTGCGCGTTCGCCAGGAAACGCGGCAACGCCGCGATGTCGGGCTCGCGCTCGGGCAGTCCCGGAAAGCCGGGAAATTCCACGAACACGTCGACGAGCCGCGAGAACCGGCGCACGAACGCACTCGCCCACGGCAATCCGATCAGCGTGACCTCGGCATCCGGGTAACCGGCCCGCACGGCGCGAAGCGCGGGCACGGCGCAAAGCAGGTCGCCAAGTTGGAGTGCGCGAAAGATCGCGATCCTGCGCGGCGGCCCGCGGCGAAGCGGAAGGTCGATGACTCTGCTCATCAGGGCCTGTCAACGCCATGGAGGCGAGCGCCTTGCACCGCCAAAAGCGCCCAGCGCAACTCCGCTTCGTCGTCCGCCTCGATTGGCGGCCCAGCCCACTCGTTCGCGTTTGCGTCCATAGCGCCCTTAGAACGTCCCGCGATAGAGCGAGCACGAGCGGCAGATCGCAGCCGGCTCGCCATGCGCAAGACCGTCTCGAAACCGCTGGTACGAGTCGCCGGCCCAGATGTTTTCGACGCCGTCGTCGAGCATGTTGCCGAAGTTGACGCGATCCGGCGTGCCGACCATGCAGCACGGCATCGCGTCGCCGCGATAGCTCACATAGGCGCCACGCCACGGCCAGTCGCAGCGCGATCCTTCGAACGCGACCGCGCGGCGCTCGAGCGGAGGAAGCCTCAAGCTCACGTCGCACTCGGCGGCAACCGCGCGCGCACGTGCGAACGCCTGTGCGAGCACATGGCGCGGAACTTCGTCGAGCGCCTGCGCATGGATGAAATCACGCATCGGCCGATACGATTCGGGCAGCGAATGCTCCTCGAAATCGTGACAGAGGTACTGCACGAAGACATCGGTGACGCCTTCATCGCTCGCGAGACGTACGATCGACGGCAACTCGTGCAGGTTCTGGCGCATCAGCACGGTGACGATGCGCACGTGCATTGGTGACGCCGCATCGCGTCGCGCGTCGATTACGCGCCGCAGATTGCGCATGACCTTGCCGAAATGCGCGCCGCAACGTATCCGCTCGTAGAGCTCGGGCGTTGCCGCATCGAGGCTCACGTGCAGCGCGTCGAGACCGCTTTCGACGCATTGGCGCGCGCGGCGCTCCGACCAAAGCGTCAGGTTGCTGTTCGTCGACACGCGGATGCCGCGTGCGCTCGCCCACGACACCATGTCGAAGAAGCGCGGGTGCATCGTCGGCTCGCCAAGACCCTGCAGTTGCAGCTCGTCGATGTCGCCGAAGCCTTCGACGAGGCGCTTGAAGTCGTCGAAACCGAGGAACGCGAGCGGTCCGTGCGGCGGGCCGTCTTCTCGAAACTGGATCGCGCACATCTGGCAGCGCAGGTTGCATTGCCCGACCGGCTCGATCTGAACGAAGCGCGGCAGCGGCGGCGAGACGCGCGTGGCGGGTGCGCGATCCGCGCAATCGAGTGGCGTCATCGGTTATGCACCCGCTTCATACGAACGGCACGCGAAAGCGCAGCGCGCCGCGCGTCCGCCAATACACGGAAAGCCACGGGATCACGAACGACGTGACGATCATCTCGGCGACATGACGCGGTGCATGGCTCGTGTCGGCAAGCCGCCGGGTCGCGAATGCGACGCCCATGCAGAGCCAGACAGCGAAGCTCGCAATCGCGAGCGGCCACACGCCGGCGATTGCGTTGACGAGCGCGCAAAGGCCGGCGACGACCGCCGCGTAGTAGTCCCACGGCGGGCGCGGACGCACGTAACGCCGGTAGCCGTCGGGAAATTTCTTGTAGAGCAGCGCGTCGAACATCACCTTGCGCTGCTGCGCGAGGCTCACGCCCCAGCGCGCCGGCCGTACGGGATGGAGCACGCGCGCCGCATGCGAGGCCCGCACCACGGCGCCGCTCGCGCGAAGGCGGAAGCAAAGATCGGTGTCCTCGCGCCATGCGAAGCGAAAGCGCTCGTCGAAGCCGCCGACCGCGCACAACAGATCGCGGCGAACGAAACAGTTGGCGGTGACGAATCCGGCGTTCGACAATCCTGCCGCGTCGCGCTCGTAGTCGGTCGGCACGTCGGGCAGCGGCACGTCGACGGCGCCCGCGACCGCGTCGGCGCCCTGCGCAATGGCGGCGAGGCCGGCCGCCAGCCAATCGCGCCGCGGCACGGTGTCGTCGTCGGTGAACGCGATCACCGCCCCGCGCGCGGCAAGGATTCCGTGGTTGCGCGCCGCGGCGGGTCCGCGGTTTTGCGGCAGCCACAAAAAGCGCAGCGTCGGCGCGCGCCGCAATCGTCGCCGCGAAGTGAGCTCGGCCATCACGCGCTCGCGCGTCTCGCGCGATGAGCCATCGTCGACGATGACGATCTCGAAGCGCGAGGGTGGCAGCGTTTGCGCGAGCAGCGCGTCGACGCAGCGGAGCAGAAGCTCGCAGCGTTCGTAGGTGGCGATGATCACGGATACCTGCGGATTCATGGCGCTGACTTCTCGATCACGAAAGGCCCGATCGCCAGCACGTCGATCGGCGAAGCGAAAAAGCATTCGAGGGCGTCGCGGGGCGTGCAGACGATCGGCTTGCCGCGCGTATTGAAGGAGGTATTGATGACGACTGGCACGCCGCTACGCCGCCCGAACGCGTCGATCAGCGCGTGATACGCGGGGTTCACCTCGCGCGACACCGTCTGCACGCGCGCCGTGCCGTCGGCGTGGCATGCTGCGGGAATCCGCGCGCGCCGATGGGCCGGCACGCGATGCACGAACAGCATGAACGGCGAGCGCGTGCAGTTCTCGAACCATTGCGGCGCGGCTTCCTCGAGGACCGCGGGCGCGACCGGTCGGAAGTCCTCGCGATCCTTGAGCTCGTTCAACCGCGATTGCATCTCGTGGTGAAGCGGTGACGCGAGGATCGACCGTGCGCCGAGCGCGCGCGGCCCGAATTCCATGCGTCCCTGGAACCAGCCGACGATGCGATCGCGGTTGAGATGCGAGGCGATCGTCTCGGGCAGGTTGGCCGGCTTTTCGTAGTGCGCGTGCGCATGGCGCAGCGCCGTTTCGATCTCGGCGTCCGAATAGCCGGGTCCGAGATGAACGTGGTCCATCCGATACGCGCGCTCGCCGGCGCCACCCGTGCGCATCTCGCGGTCGATCCACAACGCGGCCCCGAGCGCGGTGCCGGCATCACCGGCGGCCGGCTGCACCCAAACGTCGTCGAAGACGCCCGTGTCGCGAATGAACGCGTTCATCACACAGTTGAGCGCGACGCCGCCTGCCATCGCGAGGTAACGCAGCTTCGTCACGTCGCGTAGCCATTGCACCATCGCGAGCACCGTTTCCTCGAGCGCGCGCTGCGCCGCGTACGCGACGTCGGCATGGACGGACAGGAACGGCTCGCCGCGCCTGCGCGGATCGCAGAAGCGCGTAAGCGGCGGCGCGTCGACGACGTAGCGGCCTTCGCCGACATGGCGGACGTGCCGGCGCATCTCGTTTTCGAAGCGAGGCGTGCCGAACGAGGCGAGCGCCATCACCTTGTACTCGTCGGACGAGTGCAGGAAGCCCAGGTGCCGCGTGACGTCCTCGTAGAAAAGCCCGAGCGAATGCGGCAGCGGAACTTCACCGAGCAGCGTGTAGCGTCCGTCGCGGAAGACGCCGTATTGCGTCGACGTGTTCTCGCCGCGACCGTCGAGCGTCAGCACCGCGCATTCGTCGAACGGCGAGGCGAGGAACGCGCTCGCCTGGTGCGCGAGATGGTGCGGGACGAAATGCCATTGCCAGCGCGGCCGCGTTCGCATCGACCGCAAGCGCGCTTGCAGATGGTGCGGCGTGCCGCCCGCCAGCTGTCGCGGCGCGTTGACGATGTACGACAGGAACAGCGGATCCCACGGCGCCGTGCCGGGTGCCACGCGTATCGCGCTCGGTTCGAGCGGAAGCTGGATCTGCGCCGGCAATCCATGGCCATTGACGAGCAGGCCCGGGTCGAACGAATAGGCGACGTGGTCGATCGCATCGATGTCGATGCCCGCTTCGGCCAGGCAATAGTCGATCGCGTGGTGCGGAAGTTCCCATGCGGAGAACGGGACGGGACGCTTGCCGTGCTTGATCTGCGTGAAGCGTTCTTCCTCGGCCGCGGCAATTACGACGCCGTTATCGACGAGGCATGCTGCCGAATCATGAAAAGCCGCGTTGATGCCCACAGTCTTCATTGGGCCCCCACGCTTGTGGACGCGGGCGCGCGTGCGGCGCGACGTGCCCGGCGGTCAGAAACCAGCTCGTCGACGGCCGCCACGATCTCGTGCGGCTCGACACCGGCGAGGCAACGGTGATGGCCTTGCGGGCAAACGCTCTTCAGGCAACCCTTGCAATCGACGTCGCGAAAGAGCAGGCGATGCGCGACGTGCCATGGCGTATGTTGCGGATTGGTGAGCGCGTAGAGATCGACGACCGGCGTGCCGACCGCCGCGGCGATATGCGCCGGCGCCGAGTTGTTGCAGACGACGATCTCCGCCGCGTCGATCAACGCCGCAAGCTCTGAAAGATCGAGTCGTCCCGCGAGTGGAACGACATCGCGCGCCCGTGTCGCAAGCGCATGCGCGCAGGACACGTCCTCGTGTCCGCCGGCAATGGCGATCTGGAAGCGGCCGTCGGATCCAAGCGCCGCGATGGCATCGCTCAGTTTCTCGGCAGGATATCGCCGCGAAGGCGCCGTTGCACCCGGATGTACGACGAGCCATGCTCGTGCGGGATCCATCCCCGCATCAACGACCTTCGCGATCATCCGCGCGCGCGCGTCTTCGCTCACCGGGAATTTCAGACGGCGCTCGGCAACGCGCACGCCGAGACTTTCGACGAGATCGATCTGTCGCTGAACCTCGTGGCGAACACCGACGCGCACGTCGCGGTCCGGCTCGGGACGCCAGTCGGTCAGGAGCGCGTAAGGATTCTCGCGGCAATAGGCGGCGCGTCGCGGAATGCCGCAAAGCTGCAGGAGCAACGCTGCGGGTAACGCGCTTTGCGTGCAGACGGTGAAGATCACTGCCGCGTCGAATGCATGTGCGCGAAGGTCCGCGACCAGCGCAAGCATCTCATCCGCGCCGACCCGACAAGTCTCGGCCGGCTTCATCCACGGTGCGATGAACTCGATTACCTCGTCGACGAAGGGCAGCTCGCGCGCGAGCGGCGCGGCGGCGGGCGACGTAAGCAGCGTGAGCGAGCGATTGGCGGCCGATGCCCGGAGCGCATGAAGCGCCGGCGTCGTCATCAACAGATCGCCGATGCCATCCAGGCGCACCGCGAGGATCGAGCGTGCACGTCGCCACGCATCGTCGCGCCGCTTCGCGCAGGCAGGGTGATCGCTCGACGCGACGATCCGCACGCGCGCGGCAGCCGCTTTCCGCGAGGGTGCGCGCGTTCTCATCATCCAGGCGCCGCGCGTGGCCGCGCCGCAATCGTCTCGCGTGCGCTTTCGAGAATCATGTCGACCGCGTCGGCGAAGTGGTAGACGATCGCGTTGGGCATGCGCACGCGTCCGCCACGCCAGCGTGTCTCGTTGCCGCGGTCGACGAGAATCGTGCGACACCCTGCGCGATTGCCCGCTTCGACGTCGTCGAGAATGTCGCCGACCATCCACGAATGCTCGAGCGCGATCTCGTGCGTCGCCGCCGCATCGAGCAGAAGACCCGGCCGCGGCTTGCGGCACGTGCAGGCGAT
>DATFCW010000476.1:0-3069 GCA_035252665.1 Casimicrobiaceae bacterium
GGCGGCGCAGCACGCTCGGCATTCCGTGCTTCATCTCGATGGTCATGTTCCAGCTCCTCATCGTGATCGCGATCGTGATCGCGCGCGTCTCGTTCGCGACGCACACGGCGCGTGCGCGCCGATGATGCTCCGCCTAACGCAGAGACTCCCGCTTGCACGCCTTGCAACGTCGCCGCGGTGGATACCACCGCCTCCTCGAGCTCCCGCTGGGCAATGTTCAGCAGCGTGTTCCACTCGCCTACCCGCTGCTCCACGCCCTCGACGCCCAGCTTGGCCCGTTCCGAAACGTATCGCACCGTGCGGCTCAATTCTTCCACGTCGCCGCGTACGGTGCCCGAAATGGATTCGACGGTCTCGGAAATTTTGTTGGCGCGTCCGACGAGCGGCGACAGTTCCCGGCCCATCCGATCGAGCAGCGCGCTCGCCTGTTGCGTCGTCCGGCGGAAGGCCAACGCGGCCGGCACCAGCATCGCCACCAGCACGATCACCGCGATGCACACCAGCACGTTCGCGATCGCCGTCACGACGCCGAGCGGTCCCGTCGAGAGAACCACCTGCTTCGTGACGATCGTATCCGGGAGCGCACCCGCTCCCGCGGCCTGCACCAGCCACGCCGCCACTGCAATCGGTTCCCGCAAGCTCAATACCATGACCATGGTTCGTATGCCGAATGTCGTGTCTGCCAGCGGCGCTCTGTTCGTGCAGCGCCAGCATGCCGCCTATGCGTCGAGCTCGGAGGCAAGCCCTACCACTCGCTCGATCGGAAGCGTGAACACGATGCCCGCGCCCGGCACGGTCAAGCTGCCGCACACTTCCTGAATGAGCGCGATCGCCGCATCCACTTTCTCTTCCACGATCACGCTGAGGAGCATCTGGTTGCTCGGCCGCGACCGCGTCGTCAACGAGCGCAGGCCCGCGAAGATCGGGACGTCCTGAGTCAGCACGTGTCCCATCCCCTCGCTGTTCACGACGGTCGCACCCGTGATGCCAAGCTCGACGAATCCCGCCAGGATGTCGTCGACTTGTTCTACGTGATTGATCACGGCGACGAGTAGCTGCATGGGCGAGACCGGGGTGAGGAGCGTAGCGTAGGGCTCGCGCGACGGAGTGTCAAGCAGTTGCTTGACTTCCGCGCTCGGCACGGTCCATCGTTCGCGGCGCTACCGCCAGTCGTCGTCACCCGCACTCGTCTCATGCAATTCGTCGTCGAAGGCTCTCGTCGCTTAAGCGGCACCATTCGCCCATCGGGCAACAAGAACGCCGCGCTGCCCATCATCGCCGCGGCGCTGCTCACCGAGCAGCCGGTCACGCTCGAAAACGTGCCCCGCATTCGCGATGTCGAAACGCTCGTGGAGCTCGTGAGCACGCTCGGCGTGAGTATCACGTGGTCTGCCCGCAATACTTTGGCCATCCACGCGCGAGAAGTGCGCGCAACGGCACTCGACTCACGTTTGTCCGCGCGCATTCGAGCGTCGATTCTCCTGGCCGGCCCGTTGCTCGCGCGGTGCGGGGCGGTCACGCTGCCGCCGCCGGGCGGCGATGTGATCGGTCGCCGCCGGGTCGATACGCACTTTCTCGCCTTCGAGCAGTTGGGCGCGACGTATCACGTCGACAACTCGTACGAATTGCGCACCACGGGCCTTCAGGGCGCCGACGTCTTTCTCGACGAGCCGAGCGTCACGGCCACCGAGAACGCGCTCATGGCGGCCGTTGCCGCGAAGGGCACGACCATCTTGCGCAACGCCGCGAGCGAGCCGCACGTGCAGGATCTCGCGCAGTTTCTCGTCGCGATCGGCGCGAACATCGACGGGATCGGGACCAACTGCATGACCATCGAAGGCGGACGCACCCTGCGTGGCGCGACGCATCGGATCGGTCCCGATCACATCGAAGTCGGTTCGTTCATCGGGCTCGCCGCGGTGACGAACTCGGAGCTGCGCGTGGAGCACGCGGGCGTCGAACATCTGCGCGCGATCCGGATGGGATTCGAGCGACTCGGCATCGTGTGCGAGTGCGAGGGCGACACGCTCGTGATCCGGGCCGACCAGCCGCGCGAGATTCGCCCGGATCTCGGCGGACACGTGCCCAAACTCGAGGACCAACCGTGGCCCGCATTCCCGGCGGACCTCATGTCGATTGCGATCGTCGCCGCGACGCAGTGCAACGGGCTCATCTTGATGCACGAAAAGATGTTCGAGTCGCGCATGTTCTTCGTCGACAAGTTGATCGCGATGGGTGCGCGCATCGTTTTGTGCGACCCGCATCGCGCCCTCGTGGCGGGACCTTCGCGCTTGCGCGGCGCGATCGTGGAGTCGCCGGACATTCGCGCGGGCATGGCGATTCTTCTCGCGGCGCTGTGCGCCGATGGGACGAGCACGATCAACAACGTTGGGCAGATCGAGCGCGGATACGAGCGCATCGATGAGCGGCTGCGTGGACTCGGCGCAAAGATCACGCGGGTGGACGACACCAAGTCGTGAGTCTCGACGTCGCACGTGACGATGTCGCCGATCTCGCCGACCTCGGCGTGATCGCATTCACGACGACGCGTGAGGCGGGCACGTACGGTACCGCAGGTCGCGATCCGGTGGGCGACGTGATGGCGCGCTGGTGGTCGCTGGTGGACGGGCTGCGCGCGTTCAGCCCGCGACTGGCCACGTCGCGGCAGGTGCACGGCAATCGCGTGCTCGTGCACCGCCTAACGTGGGAAGGATGGCTGCGCGTGGACGGGGCGGACGGACATGTCGCGCCCGAGCGCGGCACCGCGCTCGCGATCACCGTGGCCGACTGCGTGCCGGTGTTCGTCGCGCATCCGAGCGGCGCGTGCGCGCTGCTGCACGCCGGGTGGCGCGGGACGGCGGCGCGGATCCTCGACCGCGGTGTGGCCGAGCTCGTCCGCGCGGGGCACAGTGCGCAGGATCTGCGCGTGCACCTGGGCCCGTCCATTTGCGGACGCTGCTACGAGGTCGGGCCCGACGTGTACACGCAGCTCACCGGACAGAGTGCGAGCGCTGCCAGGTGCGTCGATCTCCGTGCGATTCTCGCGCGGCAGGCGCGGGAGGCCGGCAT
>DATFCW010000477.1:0-2147 GCA_035252665.1 Casimicrobiaceae bacterium
CCCGACGGTCGACTCGCGACGACGCGATTCCTGAAACCCATTCGTCTCCCTCCCCCTCGCGCCCAAACGAGGGGCCCTCGACGCCGCTCCCACATAGCGGCGTCTTTTTTGCGCGCTTTCGCGCGACACCGATTACTTCGATTGACCGGCGGTGCTGCCGTCAGACGGGCGCCCGCTGTCCTTCTCGAGAGCGGGATCGGAGTAGTTGTTGACCTGGCCCGCCTTGGGCATTTGCGTGGACTCCTCCTGCTTGGTGAGCGCACCGTGGCGCGGATGGTTCGCGGACGTGTCCTCGGCGGTCCCTGTGACGCGCTTTCCTTCCGCGCCTGACATCGCGTTCTTCTTCGCCGCATCGGCTGCTGCCGTATCGGGCGCTTTGGCAGCGTCGTCCTGAGCGTTCACCACCTGCTTCTGTTGATCAGGCGCGCCGCCTTTCGATGGCAACGGCTTCCCTGCCAATTGCTCGTCGGGCGATGCGAATGCGAGCGATGCGTTGGTTCCCGGTGCCGCGTCGTTCGCGTTCGGGGCAACCGGTGTGCGCTCCGCCGGCGCGGCCGGTGCGCTGCCGGTGATCGGCTGCACCATGGCCGATGGCTGCGCGACGCCTGGCGGCGTCGATGTGGTGCGGTTCGAATCCTGGCTGTTGCAAGCGGTGAGCGCGAGCGCGACGCCGCCAAGCATCAATGCGTTCATCCGGTTCATGCGAGCTCCTTCCGACCGATTCCGGCGATGCGCTAGTGAGCGCATTGCCACGACCCGAACTGTCTCTCCGGGCATGCCGTGCTCACGCTAGCGCTACGGCACACGCGCGCGTAGCGGCCCGCGGCGCAATTTCGTGTAGGAACGACCCGACGATCGGTCCACGAATTGCAGTTCTCCCGCGCAAACGCTTCGCGGCTCGCGTCCAATGCATGTACGCAAGCGTTTGGTTTCCGGGGCAATTACGAGTTCCGTGCAAATGGCACATTTGCTGCGAGTGCCATCCACCATCGGGGGTGCTGCCCCTCCGTCCTTCCAGGAGGCGAAAAAATGCTGTACTACGCCGTCGTGTTCTTTATCATTGCATTGATCGCCGCGCTCTTCGGTTTTGGCGGCATTGCTGCCGGCGCCGCGGCAATCGCGAAGATATTGTTCGTCGTATTCCTCGTCGTCGCGCTCGTGACGTTCCTGTTGTCGCTCGCGCGGCGCTGACCCGGAGGTCGCCATGGAAGACAACGCTCAAACGATGTCCGATTCGATGTCCGCCCAGGGGAACGGAAGCATCAACAAAATGCCCAAGCCCGTGTCGCCTGATCTCGAGCAGTTGACGCGCGATTTCCGGACGTTCATCGCCGATTGCGAGACGCTGTTTCGTAACGCGACGACCTTGTCCGGATCGGGCGCCACGGTTGCGCGGGAGCAACTCTCCGAAGGCATGGCGGCGGCGAAGATCAAGTTCGACGCGATGCGCATGACCGCTGCCGATCGCATGCAGCGCACCCGCTATGCCACCGAAGATTACGTGCGACGCGAACCGATCAAGTCGATCGCCTGGGCCGCGGGGATCGGTGCAGTCCTCGGACTTCTGATGTCGCGACGTTAATGGAAGGAAAGTCAATGCCGAATGACAAGCGCGGGGGAGACGGCGCGCCGTTCCTGACCGACGTAAAGACGCTTCGCCAGCGCGCGCGACAGAACATGGATGCGGGCGCTGTAACGGCGAATTACGGCGCCGATCCCAAAGTCGTCGTGGAGCTGCTGAACGCCGCGCTCGCAACCGAGATCGTGTGCGTGCTGCGCTACAAGCGCCACTACTTCATGGCGCAGGGCATCGCGTCCGAGTCGGTCAAGGCCGAGTTCGCCGAGCACGCAACGCAGGAGCAGGAACACGCCGACCGGCTCGCCGAGCGCATCGTGCAACTGGGCGGCGAGCCCGATCTCAATCCCGACACGCTCACCAAGCGCAGCCATTCCGAGTACAAGCCGGGCGACTCGCTCGTGGACATGCTGCACGAAGACCTCGTCGCCGAGCGCGTAGCCATTGAAAGCTACCGCGAGATCGTCGAATGGCTGCACGGCAAGGATCCCACGTCGAAGCGGCTGCTGGAGGACATCCTTGCGGTCGAAGAGGAGCACGCGGAGGACATCCAGTCGATGCTCGTCGGCAT
>DATFCW010000478.1:0-14632 GCA_035252665.1 Casimicrobiaceae bacterium
AATCCCCGTTTGCGTTTCACGAACATGTGTGATCCCTCTCCCTTTGCGATGCGAAGTGTAAGCGCCTGAATTTGCGAAAAAACGGATGATCGACGGACGGGCGAACCACGGCGACGGGCGTACGGGCAGTATGTGCGCGATTGCCACCCGAAAATGGGCGGCGATGCCGTCCGTCCGCTGTTGTCTACCGGTTCCGAATATTCGGCCGCCGATTGCCGACGAGCGGCATGCCACGGCGCCTTACTGGGAGGCCTTGAGCGGCCACGCGCCGTGCGTGAATCGCAGCGCGAGAAATCCGTTGTCCTGACAGGTCGTAAGCAGCGTCGACGATTTCGCATCGAAGCGTGACTGCGCCGAGCAGTGATCCGGACGACCGTTGGCGCTCGTTCGATTGTTCTGCGAGCCCGGGCTTGGTGATGTCACAGATGGCGGAACGAAGTACGCGATCCCCTTCGCCTTGCCCGGGTCGCGAATATCGAAGACGCGGATGCCCGACTCGAAATAGCCGCACGCGAGCGTCGTCGCATTGCTCGGATCGTCGACGCTGCAATAGTGACTGCCGTAGGTGAAGCCCGCGAGACCAACGAGATCCGGCAGCACCTTGCCGCATTTGCCCGCGTCATCGATTTCGAGCATCAACTCCGAGACGATCTTTGGATGCGCGGCGTCCGCGACGTCGATGACTCGCGCCATGCTCCACGGCGCAAGTCCCACGTTGCACGCCGCCGACCAGCCGTTCGCATTGCTTTCACCGGCGCCGCCCTCGTCGGTCGCGATCAGATAGTCATGATCGCGAATGCGAACCGGAATCACCTGATGGCTGCCGCTGCCATCGCCCCAGACGAGCGAGCCGATCACCTTTACCTGGGGATTCGGCTTTCGCGCCTGGACATCGCTCACGTCAGCGATCACGATGCCGTTGGTGAGACCCGTTTCGCTCGTCGATGCAGCCGCGGCCCCTTGCCCGTACAGCGTGAAGTACGCTCGATTGCCGTCGCTCGCGATCGCGAGCCCGCTCGTTCGCTGGTTCGACGGCATCGACCATTCGGCGAGCGCTTTGGGCTTCGCGGGGTCGCTGATGTCGATCGGGTAGATCGTGCCGGCGCGAAGGTTCGTCGCATAGTAGGTGAGTCCGTCGGGCGAAAAATCGCCTTCGTTCACGCGCTCGTTCGATTTCGCGGGAGGCTGGCCGGCTGGTTCTGACGAGACGAGCTTCGGCGCGCGGCAATCGGTCGAGACATCGTAAATGTCGAGATCGACGCTTTTCGCGTTCACGGAATTGACCGCGATCAGCAATTGCCGGCGCGCGTTCACCTTCAACGACTCGAGCGGATCGAGCATCGACGGCGTGTCGAGATATGCGGTCGGTGTTGGCTTCGCTGGATCCGTCGCATCGATCACGACCACGCCGCGATGCGCGCGATTGGCGGTCGAAGGCGCGGTGTCGTAATACGCGCAGACATGGCCCGCCTTGTCGACGGCGAACGCCACTTGCCACCCCGCGCCTTCGCCGCGGCTTTGGCCGACGAGATCGAGATTGCAATTGAATCCGTGAAACGCGCCGGGACTGCGCAGCGTCGCCGGCACCTCGCCCTGCAATGCGGTTTCCGGATGATCGCCGCTGCCACACGTCGCTTTCGCGACTGGCTCCGCGCGTGGCGGCTCCGCGGTTCCGCTCGAACGATCGCCGCAGCCCGTCGAGACCGCGGCGATCACCGCAGTGACGATGATCGCGATCGAGCGCAACGACTACTTCCCGTTGGTACGCGGCGTCGCGGACGATGCCCGAACGCGGTCGAACTCCTCACCGCAGAACTGCAGCTTGTCGCCGTCCCGCACGTACTGCATGCGAGGACAAAGCGCGGCGAGCGGCCCGCTCATGTCGAGTGCGTCACGATCGAGCTTGGCTGTGTATTCACCGCCGAGAAAGCCGTTCGGATTCGAGATCGAGATCCGGTACGTGCCGTCCTGCCGCGCGATTCGAAATTGCGAGCGCCAGCTTTTCCACTCGCCCGCGAGCGCGGGCGGCGCTTGCGCATTTCGCATGTGAAGCGCCGCCGCGATTCCGATGGCCAACGCAATCGCGACCGAGATAGGGACGACGTGCCGCTTCACTACCTCGCGCCCGGAATCGGCGGATTCGGCGGAATCGGACCGGTCCAACGCAACACGGTGAGACCGCCGCCGTTGCCATCCGTCATGTAGATGAAGCCCGTCGTTGGATCCTGAAACTCCTCGCGCGAGTGGCGGAACACCGGCGTGAAGACGCCGCCGCCGCACGACTTCGTGAATTCGCCGCATACGTAAGGCGGCGAATAGTAATAGCCGATCTCGCGCGGCTCGTACGGATTGGAGAAATCGATCGCGCGCATGCCTTCGTTGTACCAGGTGACGAAGAACAGGCTCGGCGAGCGATAGCTTTGCCACGGCAAATGGCTCGTCAGGCTGCCGCCCGGCGGACAGACGAATTCCTCCTTGGTGAAGTCGTACACGTCGGTCGTGTGCGGGATGCGGAACGTCGAGATGACCTGCGGATTCGACAGATCCGAGATGTCCATCACGCGACCGAATCCGGCGGGACAGCCGAAGAGCTCGTCGGTGTTGATGACCAGCTTCGGCACCGAATCGGGCTTGGGCAGCACGGGAATCGAGCTGTGCGCAGCACCGAAGTTCTGGCCGCTGTAGGGCGGAACGTAATCGAGCCGCGAGATCTGCTTGGGATGCGCGCGGTCGCTCACGTCGAGGATGATCATGCCCGCATCGCGATACGCGATGTAGAGCTTGTCCTTGTCGTAGAAGATCTCGTGGCACCAGATCATCTGCGGCGTGCCGTCGGGATTGGCGCCCGCGTCGGTCGGGCCGTACGGTTCGCCCATCTCCTGGCCCTGCACGTGCCACGTTCCGACCTGCACGGGATGCGTCGGATCGTTGTAATCGATGATCACGACCTCGTGGTTCTGGAAGAAGCCCTTGCCCGGATTCTTCTTCGATTTGGGCGTCGTCGCGCAGACGTAGGCGTAACGATCGTCGATGTCGAAGCCGTGCGTCGCGCCGTTCGGCTCGGTGACGATGTAGCCCAATTCCTTCGGTTTGCTCGGATCCGACACGTCGGTGAACGACACGCCCGCCTGGATCGGTCCGTTGGGCTGCGTGGGATTGTCCTTGCTCGAATCGTGCGCACCGACGAGGATGTGCTTGCGATGGTTGACGCGCACGTAGACGCAGCGCGTGCCCGGCCGGCACGGAATGAACGCGAGCGGCTTCATGTTCTGCGGGTCGTGCACGTCGGCGATCAGCGTGCCGAAGAGCGTCGGCGGTCCGTTGTAACCGCCGAGATAGGCGATCCCGTCGTAGACGCGAACGCCGTTGAAGCCGGCGCCGAGTCCATGCTGCTTCGCGAACGGCGAAAGCCACGGTCCCTTGAAGTAGTCGTGCCCGACGACCTCGAAGTTGAGGCTGCGCGAATACTGGCGGGTCTGCTCGAGCGTGAGGTTGAATACATCGACGCCCGCAGGCAGCACCGGCTCGGGGATATGCGCGCCGCCGCCATAGCCACCGAACGCTTCGACCGGCTGGCCGTGTTCGGCCTGCGCAACGACATTGAATGAAACCGACAACGACAACAGCATCGCGGCTGCGCGAAGGCACGCGCGCACGCTCCTCCCTGCGTTCATCTTTCGAATTCCTCCTTGATGGAATGCGGCTCGCGCCGCCGTGGTCACTGCACCGTCACCTGGATGGTCGCACTCATGTCGGGACCGTGCGAATGCTCGAGTCCGTCCGCGAACTGCAACGTGAGCGTGTAGTTGCCGGGTGGCAGCGATACTTCGCCTCGGCTTTCACCGTGATCGAAATGGATGTGCTGGTTGTCGGCGGGGATCGCGACGCCTTCCGCGACCGGCTCCTCGTTGATCAGCAGATCGTGATGGCCCATGTTCTCGGGCACGCGTCCTGCCGGCACGGCCTTCACGTCGACGCCTTCCGCGCCGAAGATCACCTGGAACGGGCTCTTGACCGTCGAATGATTCAGCGGCTTGATGAAGAAGGCGCGCGCGCCCTGATCGCAGGAATCGGCGGTGCCCGAGAAGACGGCGAGCGCCAGTGCGAAAGGGGCGAGCGACACCGCCCGCGGCATGCGATTGCTCATGCGTTTTCCATATTCGACGCGCAAATTTTAGAAGTCAAGGTGTCAGGCAATCCCAACTCTCGATTCATCGATCGACGAGCTTCGTCTCATCCGCCAATGCGCGCGTACCGATCCCACCATGGTCTCGCTTTCTCGAACGCGCGCGCGACGCGCAGCACCAGCGCATCGTCGTGCATCGGGCCGACGATTTGCAAGCCGACCGGCAGTCCGTCACGTGTGAAGCCGCAAGGAATCGACGCGGCCGGCTGCTGGCTCAAGTTGAATGGATAACTGAACGGCGTCCATACCGACCAATCATCGCCGGCATCGGCGTATTCAAGCGGCATCAGGTTGCCTGCATCGAACGCCACGATCGGCAACATCGGTGTAAGCAGCACCGGATATTCGGCATGGAAACGTCGCAGCGTCGAGCCCATCGCGCCGCGCGCCTCGACGGCCGACAAGTACTCGGCAAGCGATATGCGCTCGGCCTGCTCGGCGATTCGCACCAGGCCGGGATCGGCATCGCCCCGACGCGCCGCAGGCATCGATCGCACCACGCGCGTCGCCCCCGTTTGCCAATGCGCGCGGAAAATTTCGCGCACGTCGCCCAGCTCCGGTGTGGTTTCCTCGATATTCGCGCCAAGCGACGCGAGCGCATCGACGGCATCGCGAACGAGTTGCGCCACCCCGGCGTCGACCTTCGCGCCACAAAGCGTCGGGGCGAAGGCCATTCGGATGCCCGCGACACCATCGTCGAGGGCCTCGCGATAATCGCGATCGTCGTACGGAAGCGCGAACCAGTCGCGCGCATCGGCTCGACTGATCGCATTCATCATCAGCGCCGCATCGGTCACCGTGCGCGTCATGGGACCAACGTGCGCCACCGTACCGAACTGGCTCAATGGCCACGCGGGCACGCGACCGAAGCTCGGCTTGAACCCGAAGATACCGGTGAAGCTCGCCGGAATGCGAATCGAACCGCCGCCATCGGTCCCGATGGCGAGCGCGCACATGCCTGTTGCCACCGCGGCAGCCGCCCCGCCGCTGCTCCCGCCCGGCGTTTTATCCGGATTCCACGGATTGCGCGTAATGCCGGTGAGCGGCGAATCCGTGACCGGCTTCCAGCCGAACTCGGGCGTCGTCGTCTTGCCGAGGATCACCGCGCCTTGCTCGCGAACACGCGCGACCGCGGGCGCATCCTCGTTCCACGGTTGATCGCGAGCGACGGTGCGCGAGCCGCGAAGCGTCGGCCAACCTTTGGTCAACAACAAATCCTTGATCGACACCGGCACGCCGTCGAGCGATCCAAGCGGCGCGCCGGCGGCCCAGCGCGCTTCGGATTCGCGCGCCGAACCCAATGCGCCCTCGGCATCGACGAGGCAGAACGCATTGAGCTTGGGATTGAGCGCGTCGATGCGCGCAAGGCACGCACGCGTTGCATCGACCGGCGACGCGCGCTTGGCGCGATAGAGCTCGATCAGTTCGGTGGCGGGAAGATCACAGAGATTGATCGACATGGCATTCAGGCAATCGCAAGCGTCACCGGCGGATGCCAGTGTCGCCCTGGAACAGCCGCGAGCAGCGACTGCGTATATTCGTGTCGCGGCTCGCGGTAGATGCGCGACGTCGGCCCGTACTCGACGATCTCGCCGTCGTGCATCACCGCGATCGTGTCGCATACCTGCGCCGCGACGCGAAGGTCATGCGTGATGAAGAGCATCGTGAGATCGAATCGGTCGCGGATGTCGGCGAGCAAGCGCAGCACCTGCGCCTGAACGGAAACGTCGAGCGCGGACACCGGCTCGTCGGCAACGAGGATCGACGGCTCGAGCGCGAGCGCGCGTGCAATGCCGATGCGCTGGCGCTGGCCGCCGGAGAATTCGTGCGGGAAGCGATCGGCTGCGCGGCGTTCGAGCCCCACGAGCTCGAGCAGCGCATGCGCGCGCGAAATGGCCTCGGATTCCGGAACGCCGTGCACGATCGGCCCTTCGGCGATCAAACGCCCGACCGTGCAGCGCGGATCGAGCGAGCCGTACGGATCCTGGAACACCATCTGGATGCGTCGCCGATGGGCGCGCAACTCGCGACGCGAAAGCTTCATCAGGTCGACTTCGTCGCCGACAATGACCGTTCCGCGCTCGGCGTCGACGAGACGCACGATGCAGCGCGCGAGCGTCGATTTGCCCGAACCCGATTCGCCGACGAGACCGAGCGTCTCGCCGTGCCGGATCGCGAGATCGACCGCCTTGACCGCACGCACCGTTCGCCCCGCGCGCCCCAACCCGCCCACAGCGTGGTATGTCTTGTCGAGACCGCCGACCGTAAGCACGACGCGCGCATCCGCTTTCATGTGTCGCTCGCGCGGGGCGAGACTCGGCACGGCGGCAATCAGCGATTGCGTGTAAGGATGCTTTGGCGCATTGAGCACCTGCTCGGCCGTCCCCGCTTCGACCAATTGTCCGCGCTGCATCACGGCAACGCGATCGGCGATTTCCGCGACGACGCCGAAATCGTGCGTGATGAACAGCACGCCGATGTGGCGCGCGCGCTGAATCTCGCGAAAGAGCGCGAGGATGCCCGCCTGCGTGGTCACGTCGAGCGCGGTGGTCGGCTCGTCCGCAATGACGACGGCCGGCTCGAGGATCAGCGCCATCGCGATCATCGCCCGCTGTCGCTGGCCGCCCGAGAGTTGATGCGGATAGGCGCCGAGAATGCGTTGCGCATCGGAAAGGCGCACCGATTGCAGCATCGCGACGATCCGCTCGGTGCGTTCGCGCCGTGAAAGCTTCGTATGAAGCTCGAGCATTTCGTCGATCTGAGCGCCGATCGTCTTCACCGGATTGAGCGCGGTCATCGGCTCCTGGAAGATCATCGACACGCGGCTGCCGCGAATCTCGCGCATCCGGGTAGGGGTTGCGCGCAGCAGGTCTTCGCCTTCGAGCAGGATCGCGCCGGCGCTTACGCGAAGATGCTCCGGCAGAAGCCGCATCACCGCACGCGCCATCACCGACTTGCCGGAGCCCGACTCGCCGACGACGCAGAGAATCTCGTCGCGCGCGAGTGTCAGGCTCGCGTCCGACACCGCCTGCGGCCGATCGGCCCACGGCGGAAGGTCGACGGTCAAGCTGCGGATGTCGAGGATCGGTGCAGTCATCGTCGCCTAGGGATGGCCATAAATATGGTAATACGGGCCATCATGAAAACGACCCTCGAAATCCCCGATGCACTGTTCAGGAAAGCCAAGTCGCGTGCCGCCGAGCGCGGTCAAACGTTGAAGGCATTCGTCACCGACGCGATCGAAGCAAAGCTCGCCGACAAAGTACGAGGAACGCGTTCTCACGAACCCCCGTGGATGAAGGGATTCGGAAAGCTGCGGGGTCTGCGTAAAGAGACGGCCCGCATCCAGTCGATCGTCAACGCCGCGTTCGAGAACGTCGAGTCCGAGGATCGGCTCTGATTCTCGACACGAACGCGCTTTGCGCGTTCGCCGACGGCAACGCCGCGACAGGCGAGGTGCTGCGCGCACAAGCGCGAGCATGCATTCCGATGATCGTGCTGGGCGAATTTCGCTATGGAATTGCCCAATCGAGGCGCCGCGTGATCTACGAAGGATGGCTGGCGTCACAGTTGGCGCATTTCGATGTGTTGGCCGTGACCGAAGCAACGACCATTTGCTACGCCGCGGTACGTGTCGCGCTCCGGCAAAACCGCACGCCCATCCCGGCCAACGACGCCTGGATCGCGGCGCTCGCCCTGCAGCACCGATTGCCCATACTGAGCCGCGACACGCATTTCGATGCCGTTGCGTCGATAAGTCGAAAAAGCTGGTGAAGTTCCCATCGCTTGCCGCCGAGTTTCGCTTGGCCCGTTTCAAAGCCTGCGCAGCCGCGGATTCAGCGCGTCGTTCAAACCGTCACCGACCAGGTTGATCGCGAGCACGGTGATCAGAATCGCAACGCCCGGGATCGCGCAGAGCCACCACGCGCGCTGCAGGAAATCGCGTGCCGCGCCGACCATGAAGCCCCAGCTCATCACGTTCGGATCGGACAATCCGAGGAATGACAGCGCCGATTCGGTGAGAATCGCGGTGGCGACGAGCAGCGAGCCGGTGACGATGATCGACGATACGCAGTTCGGCAGGATGTGTCGGACGATGACGCGCGCATCGCTCATTCCCATCGAGATGCATGCCTCGACGAACTCGCGATTGCGAAGCGCGCGAAACTCGCCGCGAACGAGCCGCGCCATCGGTGGCCAGGACACGACGGCGATCGCGAGAATGACGCTGGCAATCGACGGCGAGAGGATCGCGACGACGAGGATCGCGAAGAGGAACGATGGGATCGTCTGGAACATCTCGGTGAGCCGCATCAGCATTTCGTCGATGACGCCGCCGTAGTACCCAGCGATGCCGCCCAGGATGACGCCGAGCAGCGTCGCGAACAGCGTTGCAACGAGGCCGATCAGGAGCGACGTCCGCGCGCCGTAGACGATGCCGGTGAGCTCGTTTCGCCCGAGCATGTCGGTGCCGAGCGGAAAATCGCCGAACGGTGGCCCGAACGGTGGACCGGCAAGCTCGAACGGACCTTGGCTGAAGAGCATCGGGCCGACGATCGCAACCACGACGATGAAGATCAGAACGACGAGACCTGCGAGCGCCGCGCGGTTTCGCGCGAAGCGCTGCCACAGCTCGCGAGCGTCAGCGTGCCATGCGCGTGGCGGCTCGGTCGACATCGGAGCTGTCACCGCGGAATCTATCTCTCCGCTCATCGCAACCGAATCCGCGGGTCGAGCAGCGTGTAGATCACGTCGACGATAATGTTGACGACGATTACGAGGCATGCGGCGACGAAGAAGATGCCGAGCAGCAGATTGAGATCGCGCGCGAACAGTGCCTTGAAGGCAAGGAGCCCGATGCCCGGCCACCCGAAGACAGTCTCGACGACGACCGACCCGCCGAGCAGGTTGCCGATCTGCACACCGGCCATCGTCACGACGGGAAGGCTCGCGTTGCGCAGCACGTGGCGAAACGTGATCGAGCGCTCGGTGAGTCCCTTCGAGCGGGCGGTCACCACGTAATCCATGCCGCGCTGCTCGAGCATCGACGAGCGCATCAGCCGCACGTAGAGCGCCATGTAGAAGAGCGACAGCGTGATCGCCGGGAGCACGAGATGTCGCGCGACATCGCCGACTTTCTGCCAGCCCGTGTAGAACGCTGCGATGTTGACCATCCCGCTGGTCGGAAGCCAGCGCAGGTCGATCGCGAAGAGCACGATCAGCATCAATCCGACCCAGAAGAGCGGCGTCGCGTAGGACACGAGCGCGAACACGGAAATGACGTTGTCGCGAAGCGACCCCGGCCGGCTCGCCGCGAAGATGCCGAGCAGGATGCCGAGGCCGATCGAAAGCACGATCGTCGTTCCCATCAAAAGCAGCGTCGGCCCCAGCCGCTGGAAGATGAGATCGCGGACCGGCATGTTCTCGCGAAACGAGTAACCGAGGTCGAACGTGACGACGTTCTTCAGGTAATCGAGGTATTGGACGTAGAGCGGCTGGTCGAGGCCGAATTGATGGCGCAAGAACGCCATGTACTGCGGCGTCGCCGAACCCGATTCGCCGGCGAGAACGTCGGCCGCATTGCCCGGCGCGAGATGGACAAGCAGGAAGTTGAGCGTGACGATCAGAAGGATCGTCGGAATTGCCTGTGCGACGCGCCGCCCGATGTAGCGGGCGCGGTCCCGCGCGACGCTCATGGGCTACGACAATCGGTGCCAGAGAGCTGTTTCGCGGGACGAAATTGGGGTCAGAGATATATTTCCTGGCGCCGCCGCGGCAAATTGCCGTGACCGTTCAGGAAATATATCTCTGACCCCATTTTCGTCCATCTCTGGCACCGATTGTCGTGCGGCCTCTGACCCGCGCCTATCCCTCCACGTACACCTCGTTGAATGGCGAATACGTGCCGAGCGGGCTCACCACGAGGTTCTTGAATTTCGTGTCGTACACGGTCACGAAATGCAGCTCGAACACCCACACGATCGGCGCCGCGTCGACGACGAGCTTCTGGAACTGGTGATAGAGATCGGCGCGCTTCTTCGGGTCGAGCTCGATGGCGGCTTCCTTCATCAGTCGATCGGTTTCGGGCGTGCTCCAGCCGCTGTCGTCGACGAAGACCGTGCCCTTCTTGATCGACCACGACGAGTACTGGCGATCGACGCCGATGACCGGATCGGCGAGGTTCTGGTACCAGTTCGACGTAAGCTGGAAGTCGTAGTCGGTGTACACGCGGCGCAGCCACGTCGGCACGTCCTCATAGCGGATGGTCGCCTTGATGCCGATCTTCGCCAGCGCCTGCTTCGTGTATTCGCCAAAGCGCTGCCACTCGTCGCCGTACGGCGTGACGTCGTGAATGATTTCGAAGCGCGTGCCATCGGCCTTGCGCTTGTAGCCCGCCTCGTCGAGCAGCTTGTTCGCCATCTCGGTGCCGTTCGGCACGTTGTAGTTGCGCACGTCCGACGTATAGATGCCGCTCGGCGCGAAGTTCGAGCTGATCGGGCCCGTCGCCGGCTTGCCAAATCCGAACCAGACGTTGTCGATGACGAACTTGCGGTCGATCGCGTACGAGATCGCGCGCCGCACGCGCACGTCGTCGAACGGCTTGACGCGCGTGTTGAAGTCGAGCATGACGATCGGCGACTGCATCTCGTAGCCCTTCGTCGTCGACGCGATGCCGGAAATCTTGGTGAGTCGCGCGACGTCGAAATACGGAATCGCGCCGAATGCGCCGTAGTTGATCTCCTGCGTCTGCATCGCGGCGCTTCGCGTCTGCGCATCGCCGATGAAGCGCGCGACGATGCGATCGAGATAAGGCTGGCCGGGCCGCCAGTAATTCGGATTCCGGTCGAAGCGCATGTACTGGCCGCGCTGCCATTCGACGAACTTGAACGGCCCGGTGCCGACCGGGTTGTTCGCATACTTGCTGTTCTGGATGTCGGTGCCGGCGAAGAGCGCCTTCGGCACGATCGGCGATTCGTACCCCGAAAGCGCCATCATCATGTACGGCGCCGGCGTGTCGAGGTGGAACACGGCGGTGTGCGGGTCGGGTGTGTCGATCGCCTGCAATGCACGAAACGTGTTGATCCCGCGCGGGTGGAACTTCTTGAGCACCTCCATGTACGTGAACTGCACGTCGGCGCTCGTGAACGGCGAACCGTCGTGGAACTTGACGCCGTCGCGCAGCTTGAACGTGATCGTCTTGCCGTCGGGGCTGATCGTCCACGACGTCGCGAGGCTCGGGATCGGCTTCAGGTCGAAGTTGTACTCGCAAAGCCCGTCGTAGAACTTGGCCGACACCTGGCCGATCGGGCCCGACGTGCTCAAGTACGACGCCAGCGTCGGCGGCTCGGGCAGCACGTCCATGACGAGGGTCCCGCCCTGCTTCGGCGTGCCCTGGGAAAACGCCTGCCCGGGAAGCAGGATCGCGCCCGACGCGGCGAGCGTCTGCAAAAAATCGCGACGGCTGATGCTCATTCTTGGGTCCCTCCTCCTTTGGTGAAGCGAAACGGCGCGGCCCGCGCGCGGAGATCATCAATGCGTCGCGGCCTCGTCCTCCTCGAATTCTTCCGGCGAGCGCGGATAGAAGAAACCGCGGTCGCCAAGCTCGCTGTTGAATGCGAGCGTCGACAGGTCGGTCATCCGCATCGGATAGAGAACACCGTCCAGGTGATCGCATTCATGCTGAAGAAGCATCGCGTGAAAGCCGCGCGCAATGCGTTCGATGCGGCGACCATCGAGCGAGAACGCCGTGCAGCGCACGCGCGTGTAGCGCGGCACCTGCCCGTGCAAGCCCGGAACCGAAAGACAACGCTCCCAGATCGGCTTCTTCTCCTCGGTGAGCGGCTCGATCACCGGATTGACGAGCACGGTCCACGGCAGCGGCTTGAGCTTCGCGCCTTGTGGGATCTGATGCGCCGCGATCCGATAGACGACGACGCGCTTGCTGACGTGCACTTGCGGCGCCGCGAGACCGTTGGCGCCGATATCGTCGAGCGTCTCGATCATGTCGTTCGCGAGACGCGCGATTTGCGCATCGGTCGGATCCGGAACGCGTTCGGCAATCCCGGCGAGCACCGGGTTGCCCATGCGCGCAATTTTGAGTATCGCCATGCCGATTTGCGTGGCTTCGCATCAACGAGGTTTTGCGGGCGCCGCCAAGCCGTGCGCTGACCGCGTCGGTCACTATACCGCAAGCGCCGGCGCGACCGGCGGCATGATCGATCCCTTCTCGACTGCGATCGCGCCTTCGAGCCGAGACGCGATCACCGTCGCGACCATGTCGTTCATCACGTTGATCGTCGTGTTGCCCATGTCGATGATGTGATAGATGCCGCCGATCAGCACGGCGATCTCGATCGGAAGCGAGAACGCCTTCACGAACACGAGCCCGACGACGAGCCCGCCGCCGGGCACGCCGCCCGATCCGGTTGCGAGCAAAAGTCCCGTGAGCACGATCACGACGATCGTGCCGAAGTCGAGCGCCTGTCCCTGCGACTGCGCGGCGAACAGCAGGATCGCGGCGAGAAAGATGCCCGTGCCGTCCTTGGTGAACTGCACGCCGAACGGCAGCGTGAAGCCGCAGACGTTGCGAGGAATGTGCAAACGCTCCTCGGCGATTTGCAGCGCCTGCGGCAGGCTCGCGAGGCTGCTCGTCGTGCCCGCCGTCGTCAGGTACAGAGGATAAGTGCGCGACAGGAAGAAGAGCGGCGACACGCGCGCGATTGCATAGAGCAGCGCCATGATCACGACGAACATCGCGATCTCGGAGAGGTAGATCGCGCCGATGAATTCGACGAGCGGCCCCGCGATCTTCGATCCGTAGACGCCGACGCTGTACGCGGTCAGCACGCCGAGGCCAACCGGCGCGAACGCGATGACGATCTGCACGAGACGGTTGAAGAGCGCGCGTCCTGCCTCGAAGAACGCGATCACCTGTCCGCGATGCCGCTCGCCCATCCACAGCGCCGCCACGCCGAGAAACACGCCGAAGACGACGATCTGCGTCACGTTGCCCTTCGCGAACGCGTCGACGATGTTGTTCGGGAAGATATCGGTGATCACCTTGGCGAGCGACGGCACCTGCCCGATCTCGCCCTTCACTTCGCCTTTCAAGTGGAAGCCTGCTCCGGGCTGGATCCACTGCATCACGAAGATCGCGATCGTGAACGCGATGACGCTGGTGACGACGTAATAGACGAGGATCCTGCCGGTGAGGCGGCCGACGAAGCCCGCTTCCCTGATGGTCGTGAGCCCGGACATCAACGTGAAGAAGATCAGCGGGATCGCGGCCATCACGAGCAGGCGAATGAAGATATCGCCGACGGGCTTCAAACTCGCGGCAGCCGGACCCATTGCCACGCCGACGATCGCGCCGATCGCCATGCCGATGAAGATCTGCGTACCGATCGAGCGCTGCCGGTACCATCGCCATGCAGTCTTCATGATGCGAGCCTCCTGTCGATGACCGCGACGAACTCGTCGATCTCCTCGAACGCATTGTAGAGCCCGAGCGAGACACGGATCGCGCCGCGCCGACCCGATACGACGATCCCCTTTCCTGCGAAATGCTCGACCCAGCCATCGCCCTGAAAGCGCAATGCGCATATCGACGATCGGCGACCGGGCGCCGAAGGGCCGAGCCGCTCGATGCCGCGCCGCGCGAGCTTGGCGGTCAGGTCCTCGCCGAGGGAGAGCACGTGCTGCTCGATGTTCGCGATGCCGATTTCGAGGATCAGGTCGAGGCCCGCGCTCATCGCGTAGATGCCGGAATAGTTGAAGTTGCCGATCTCGAAGCGGCCCGCGTCGTCGCGAAACAACGCGTCCGGCTTGTCGACGAAGTGGTCATCGGCCGCACCCGGAACGATGCTCGTCCGCGATGCGTACGCGGGCTTCATCTGCGGAATCAACTCCCGGCGGCAGAAGAAAAGTCCCATGCCGTGCGGCGAGAGAAGTCCTTTGTGGCCGCTCGCCGCCCACATCGCGATGCCGCGCTCGCGCAGTCGCACGTCCAGCAGACCGACTGCCTGCACGCCGTCGACGACCAGGTACGCGCCGCGCTCGTCGCAAAGCGCCGCGATGCTTTCGAGATCGTTGCGCTGTCCGGGGTGAAACGACACATCGGCAACGGCGACGACGCGCGTTCGCGCATCGACATGGGGTCGGAACGAATCGGCATCCATCCAGCCCTTCGGATCGGTCGGAATGAGCCGCACCTCGACGCCACGCCGTCGCAGGTTGAGCCACGGGAACACGTTGTTCGGATGCTCGTTCGCCGGCAGCACGACGTTGTCGCCCGCGCGCCAGTCGAGGCCCGCGGCGATGCTTCCCGCGATCCCCAGCACGAGGACCGCGACCACCTGCGCGCTGCCCAGGCCGAACACGATGCGGCGCATCGCCATCAGCTGCGGCAGGCTGAACTCGAGGCCCACGGAGAACATGAGGAACACG
>DATFCW010000479.1:0-5888 GCA_035252665.1 Casimicrobiaceae bacterium
GGAATTCGTTACGCTGCTAGGTCCGAGCGGATGCGGCAAGAGCACGCTGCTCATGCTCGTGGGTGGACTCGAGGACATCAGCGCGGGCACCATCGAGCTCGGGGGCCGCGCGGTCACCGGCCCGCGTTCTGAGACCGGCATCATCTTCCAGGACCCGATGCTGTTGCCCTGGAAAAGCGCGCTCGACAACGTTCTCTTTCCGATCGATATGATGCGCCGGCCGCGCGCGCGCTACGAGGCGCGTGCGCTCGAGCTCTTGGCCACGATGGGGCTCGCCGATGCAAGGTCCAAAAAACCGTCGCAACTGTCGGGCGGCATGCGGCAGCGCGTCGCCATCTGTCGCGCGCTTGTGAGCGACCCCGACGTGATGCTCATGGACGAGCCGTTCAGCGCCCTCGACGCGATCACGCGCGACGAGCTCAATGTCTTGATGCTCGACCTCTTCGAACGGTACCCGAAGACGGCGCTTTTCGTTACGCACAGCATCCGGGAGGCCGTGTTGCTGTCGGATCGCGTACTCGTCATGGGTGGACGCCCGGCGACGCTCATGGAGGACCTGCGCATACCGTTCGCACGCCCGCGGGACTTCACGCTCACCGAAACCCCCGAATTCAACGCGATGTGCGGCCGGCTGCGCGAAAAGATCACCGCAGCACGTGAATTCCGGCACGGAAGTGCCATCCACTGACGTCGCGATGGACGTTACTTCCGTATCGTCGCGACCCGCGGACGAGCAGGCAATGGCACCGCGCCGCTCTGCGCGCTGGGCATTTGCAGGACCTCTGGCGACGATGGGCCTGCCGGTGGCGTTCTCGCTGCTCGTTCTTCTGGCGTGGGAGTTTGTCGTTCGCGCGGCAAAAGTGCCGGCCGCCATCCTGCCGCCGCCGACGGCCGTATTCGAGCAGATCGCGACCCATTACACGCTCATCCTGAAGCACGCGGTGCCGACGACCCTCGAAACGCTGCTTGCGTTCGGGCTGTCGATTCCACTCGGCGTGTTCCTCGCCGCTGTGATGACGTGGTCCCCGGTCATCAACAAGGCGATGTATCCGAACGTCATCTTCTTCCAACTGATTCCGAAGATCGCGCTGGCGCCGTTGTTCATCGTATGGCTCGGCATCGGGCTGCCTTCGCGGACGACTTTCTCGATCTTCATCAGCTTCTTCCCGATCCTCGTGGCGACAGCGGCCGGGTTGCAATCCGTCCCGCGCGACATGCTGCGCCTTTGCCGATCGGTCGGCGCCAGCGACTGGCAGGTCCTCACGCACGTGCGCTTCCCGACGGCGTTGCCGTTCCTGTTCAGCGGGATGAAGGTCGCCGTGACGCTTTCGATCATCGGCATCGTGGTTGGCGAGTTCATCGCATCACAGCGGGGCCTCGGCTACCTGATCCTCTTCGCATCGTCGCGACTGCAGACCGATCTGTGCCTTGCCTGCATCGCGGTGCTGTGCGCGGTCGGGCTTGGCCTGTACGGCCTTGTCGTGCTCACGGAGCGCCTTGCAATGCGCTGGTTCGGCGATCGCTAGGGGTCAGCGGCGATGTGTGAGGGCCGTTCGGGCTAGCGCCGGGCGAAAAAGGCGCTGAACAGCGCCTTGATTCGATGCCATAGCACCGCAAGCAGCAGGTTGCCCGCCTTGAGCTGGTTCTCACCCGCGGGCGCCTGTGCGGACGCGACGCGCGGTGCAGAAGTCGTTTCGCTCGTGTCCGCGATGCGTTCGAGTTCGCGCTCCTTCGACTGATTGGCGAGTGCCGACTCGAGATTGCGGGCGAAATCGGCGGTCAAGCGGGCGGCGAGATCGTTCACGATGCCCGCGCGACTGAACTGCGCGAGCCGTCCGGTCAGAGTGAAGTCCACGTTGATGTCAACTTCAGTCGCATGGCCGTTGGACTCGTCCGTCAGCGCATAGTCGACGACGCCCTTCACGCGCGAGTCGCCTCGGTTGTCGCGTGCGTTGCCGCGAATCACGCCGCGATACTGATTGCCGTCCCGCTCGACCTCCGCATCACCAACGAATGCCGCGGTAATCGGGCCGAGTTTGACGCTGAGCTTGAACTTCGCGGCATTGCCCACCGGCGGTTCGACAAGCGCAGCGCCGGGCATGCACGGCGTGACCTCCTCCATGCGTCCGAAGAAGTCCCATACCTGCGCGCGAGGATGGGCCACCGAGAAGCGCTGCCTGAGCTGCATGGCGTGAACGAAGACGAAAGCCTGCGATCGTAACGGTTCCGCGGGCTGCCTTTGATGCGATGCGCGGCGTCATTGATGCCGCTCGATGCATCAATCCGGCCGGATCACCATCCCACTGGCCATTGAGCGTCGATGACGAGTTGCAGGAAGCGGCGCAGCTCGGGCGATGGGTGATCGGCGAGGCAGGTGGCAAAGATCGGAATCTTGCGGGTGGCGTTGCTGATCGGCTTCACGAGCAGTCCGCTGCGGCGAATGCTGCGCGCCGATCCGGAGTAGATGGTGACCCCGGAACCTGCGGCAACGAGGCCGAAGATGCCGATGCTGCTCGACACTTCCTGCACGACCTTGGGATGGAAGCCTGCCGAATGGCACAAGTCGAAGACCATCGCGCGGAAACTGCTGAAGGTCGCCTCGCCGCCAATGACGAACGGCTCGAGTGCGAGATCCTCGAGACGGAGGGATTCGCGGCAGGCAAGCCGATGACCCTCGGAAAGCAGCGCGACGAACTCATGCTGCTCGACGAGGACGTTCTGCACCTTGGGTGCGTGGAACTCTCCGGTCATGAAGCCTAGATCGATGCGTCCCTCGAGCAGCGACAGGTGCTGCGTCGATGTAGGCATGTACTCCAGCGCGACACTGACGTTTGGAACCTTCGCGCGGAACGATTCGATGATCTGCGGGACCCGGCCCTCGATGGCGAAGTCCATGTACGCCATGCGAAGGCGCGATTTCATGCCGGAGGCGGTGCTCTTCGCCGAGTTCGCGGCAAGCTCGAGGTGACTCAATGCGAGGCGACATTCGGAGGCGAACACTTCGCCGGCAGATGTCAGGACCACCTTGCGCGTCGACCTGGTCAGCAGCTTGACGTCGAGCGCCTGCTCGAGGCCGTGAATCATCCTGCTCAATGCGGGTTGAGACGTGAAAAGCAGGTTGGCCGCCCGGCCGAAGTGGAGCTCGTCGGCGAGGCAGACGAATGCGCGGATCTGACGGAGTCCGAAGCGCGGCTGCGAGTATCGCGACATCCCGGTAATTGATATCCGTATTGATATGAATTATGCGCCGCTTGGTATCAAATACAAGTACCGATCGATTACGTTAACGTGCACGCACACATCATCGAAAGGAGGCACGCGTGTCGGATCAATTGACCGAGGCCCTGGAAGCGGCCTTCGCCGAGGCGACCCGGCGCTACAGTGAGCGCGGGTTCCAGCGGCGCGTCGGCTTCGGAAAGAAGCCGGCACTCATCAACGTGGATCTCGCGAACGCGTGGACACGGCCAGGCAACCCGTTTACATGCGAGCACATCGATGATCAGGTGATTCCGGCGGTCCAGAAGCTGCTCGGTGCATTTCGCAAATGCGGCCTTCCTGTGGTGCATGTGACGACGTGCTACCAGGTGACCGACCCGGCGAACCCCAACACCGACATGGGACTTTGGCACCACAAGATTCCGGTCGATGTCGTCAATGCGAGCGACACGAACCTGTGGGCGATCGATTCGCGCATTGCCCCCGTTCCCGGCGAGCAACTGCTGATCAAGAAGCGCGCGAGCGCATTCCATGGCACCTACCTCGCTGGTTTCCTCCGCGCAGCGGGTGTCGACACGATCCTGGTCACTGGCGTCACGGCATCGGCCTGTGTGCGTGAGACCGTGTGCGATGGACTCGCCGAGGGTTATCGACCAATCGCCGTTAAGGAGGCGATCGGCGACCGCGTGCCGGGGGCCGTGCTTTGGAACCTGTTCGACATCGACGCGAAGTTCGGTGACGTCGAGACCGTCGACCGCTGCCTCGAGTACCTGTCGAAGCTCGAGAAGCAGGCGCGGGTGCCGGTGCCGGCGTGACGCCCTATGTACCGGTTCTCGGAACCTTGCTCTGAAAGGATGAAGGGATGATGCAACAAGACAAATACAAGGATCTCTGCGATCGCCTGATGCAGGGGCTCAAGCTCGAGACCGTGCCGGTCGCCGTGCAATTCAGCACCAATCCGCCGGAGGGCGTGCCGAAGCTCGAAGAGCGGACGAAGGCATGCTCGATGCTCGATCTCGCGCGGCTCGAAGGACGCACGTTCTACACGACCGCCGACAACCATACTTGCAAGAACGGCAGCCACTATCTCGGCATGACGAAGCCGTTCAAGGGCCTCGAAACCGGCGACTGGTACGCGGGCAAGTACCCGGACAAGGGCCGCAGCATGTATCCGAGTCCAGTCGTCGCACGACGCAACAACGACTATTACATCAAGATCGAGCAAGGCACGGTCAACGTGATTTCCTATGCGCCGCTCAATGCATGTCCTTTCGACACGCAAATCGGCGGCATCATCGTCGTGCTCATGTGCAACCCCAAGCAGGGTCTTTATCTGACGCGCTCGGCGACGTATCACATGGGAGGAATCGTCACCGGGATCACCGGCCCGTCCACCTGCTCGATCGTCATGGCGGGTCCGTTCGAGCGAGGCGAGATGTTCACGACGCTCGGCTGCTACGGCGGGCGTCTGTACGTCAAGGTCAAGACAGAAGAGGAATTCATCGGCTTCCCCATCGAGATGCTCGACAACATCGTCGACGCGCTCGAACGCCTGCTCGGCGATAGGCCTGATCTCAGCGGGTTGCTCGACGAGGGCGTAGGAAAGTTCCACGTCGCGACCCCCGAGGAAATCCAGGCACAGATCGCAACGGGCCCGGTCGCGGAACTGCTCGAATGACCTGCCGAGGGTCGATGATGGCGATCGACTTGCCGAAAGGAGCGACAACCGACGCGCGTGCAGCTTCGTCGCGCCGTCTTTACAGTGAGGGAACGCCTGAATCATGAAGCGCATCGGTGTCGACGTCGGCGGCACGTTCACGGATTTCATCTTCGTTGACGAAGAGAAGGGCGACGTAGCCGTCTACAAGACGCCTTCGACGCCGAGGGACCCGTCGATCGGTGTGATGAACGGCGTCAACCAGCTCTGCCTGTCCACGAACTCGCCGCTCGAAACGATCGACAACCTGTTTCACGGGACGACGATCGCGACGAACCTCGTCCTGCAGCACGATGGGGTCAAGACCGGGATGGTTACGACCGAAGGCTTTCGCGACATCATCCATATCGGCCGGCATAAACGGCCGCTCAATTTCAGCATCACCCAGGACATTCCCTGGCAGACGCATCCGGTCGTCAAGCGGCGCCATCGGGTGACCGTCAAGGAACGGCTGATCCCCCCGAACGGCGAGGTATTGCATCCGATCGACGAGACCGAGGTGCGCAACGCGGTGCGGAAGCTGAAAGAGGATGGCGTCGAATCGATCGCGGTCTGCTTCCTGTTTTCGTTCCTCAACCCGAATCATGAGCAGGTCGTGAAGCGGATCATTCAGGAGGAGTACCCGGAAGCGTACGTCTCACTGAGCTCGGAGGTGCTTCCGCAGTTTCGCGAGTACGAGCGCTTCACGACGACCGCACTCAACGCGTTCATCGGACCCAAGGTGACGGACTATCTGCAGCAACTGGCCGATTCGCTGAAGACTGCAGGCTTCAAGGGCGACTTCCTGCTGATGCAATCGGCAGGGGGCGTAGCGAGCGTCGGCGCCTCGGTCAAGAAGCCCGTGAGCCTCCTGATGTCGGGTCCGGCAGCCGGCGCGCTCGGCGGCATCTGGTGCGCGCAGATGGCTGGTCACAAGGACGTCATCGTGCTCGATGTCGGCGGTACATCGGCGGAT
>DATFCW010000480.1:0-8882 GCA_035252665.1 Casimicrobiaceae bacterium
CTTGACCATCTGCGCGCCCATGTTCTCGAACTTGTCCTTGAGCTCGATCTCCTTCGCGACCGACACGCCGTCCTTGGTGATCGTCGGCGCGCCGAAGCTGCGCTCGAGGACGACGTTGCGGCCCTTGGGCCCCAGCGTGATCTTGACGGCGTTGGCGAGAACGTTCACGCCATTCACCATCTTGTTGCGGACGTTTTCGCCGAAGCGAACGTCTTTGGCTGCCATATTGAATTCTCCTGATGCGTGTTACGTGTGGGGTGGATCAGTCGACGATGCCGATGACGTCGTCTTCGCGCATGTGGAGCAGGTCCTGACCGTCCATCTTGAATTCCTGGCCGGAGTACTTGCCGAAAAGGACCTTGTCACCGGGCTTGACGCCCATCGCGATGAGCTTGCCGTGGTCATCGGTCTTGCCGGGGCCTGCGTAGAGGACTTCGCCGATCGACGGCTTTTCGGCAGCGGTGTCGGGGATGACGATGCCGCCGGCGGACTTGCGCTCCTCTTCGAGCCGCTTGACGATGATCCGGTCGTGCAGTGGACGAAGCTTCATGTTAGTGCTCACTCCTGAAATGGATGCCTTGATACCGAAATTTGGGAAATCGAAACGCCGAGCGATCGCTCGTGCCTAGCCGGCGTCATGGACGCAACGTGTTAGCACTCAGCTCCTGCGAGTGCTAATAGTACGGATTCCCCGAAGGGATTTCAAGCGGAAATCGCGAAATTTCCGCGTTCAGTGCAAGCCGCTCGCGGTGGTTGGGTGGCCCGCGGCGGCAATCGGTTCCTGCGCCTGCCAGCCGCCGCCGAGCGCCTGAATCAAGGCGATGGCCGCAGCCTGACGGCTCGATTCGAGTTGCGAAAGCGTCTGGCGTGCGGTCAGCGCCGTGACCTGCGCGGTGACGACCGTCGTGTACGGAACCTGCCCCTGCAAATATTGATTGAGGGTCAACTGCTCGGTCCGATCGGCATCGGCGGACGCGGCGCGGCGTGCCCCTTCCTGCTCGGCCAGCGCGCGCAGGCTCGATAGCTGGTCCTCGACCGACTGGAAGGCGGTCAGCACGGCGCCACGGTAATTCGCGATCGCGACATCGCGCGACGCGCGCGCGGCTTGCACCTTGGCGGCCGTCGCGCCGGCGTCGAAGATCGTCTGCGCGACCGACAGCCCGAGCGACCAGACATTGCTCGATGCGCGAAACAGCGCGGGCAGCGTCGTCGCGACCGCGCCATCGGAGGCCGTCAGCCCGAAGCTCGGGAAATAACCGGCGCGCGCGATGCCGATCTGCGCATTTGCCGACGCAACGGCACGTTCGGCCGCCGCGATGTCGGGTCGCCGTTGCAGCAGGTCGGACGGCACGGTGAGCGGGATGGCGGGAACGGTCATGTTCCACGGCGCGGGCGCAATGCTGAAATCGCCGGGCGCCTTGCCGACGAGGATCGCGATCGCGTGCTCGAGCCGCGCACGCTGGCCGACCGTCGAGACGAGGTTCGCCTGTGTCGTCTCGAGTTGCGTCTGCGCCTGCAACACGTCGGTGCGCTGTGCGATGCCCACGTTGTACTGGTTTTGCGTGATCTTGAGCGACCGCGCATACGCGTCCACCGCGGCCGTTAGAAGCGTGATCTCGTTGTCGGCCTCGCGGAGCGCGAAGTAGTTGGTGGCAACTGCGGCTTGCGCGGAAAGCTTGGCGCCAGCGAGCGTCGCCGCGCTTGCCTGAGCGTTCGCCTGCGCGCTCGTTACGGCGTCTCTCAGCCGGCCCCAGACGTCGGGCTCCCAGCTCGCGGCAAGGCTGCCGTCGAAGCTGTTGCCGCTCGCGCGCGCCTGCGACGTGCGCCCCCCGCCTCCGCCGCCCGCCCGCGTCGCGCTGGCGTTGAGCGAGAGGGTCGGAAAGAGCGCCGCCCGCGCTTCGCCGACGAGCGCCTGCGCCTCCGCATATTGAGCGACCGCGGCTGCGACGTTCTGATTCGAAACTTCAACCTTCTCGACCAACCCCGACAGTACGGGATCGCCGAAAAGCTTCCACCATGGCCCGCGATCGAGCTCGTCGGCGGGCGCTGCCGGGAACCAGGTCGCCTGCGCCGTCGGTGATTCCTTGTACGACGCGGGTGCTGGCGTGCTCGGCCGCTCATAGGGTGGCGCGAGCGAGCATCCGGCAAGCGCGGCGCTCGCGACGGCGATCAAAACGAAACCGGATCTCATGCCGATCCTGCGGCCGCCTGCCACTCGTCGGCGCCCGCGCGACTCAGGCGTCGCTCGTCGGCGCTTCGCCGTCTGAACTTGTCGAGCAGCATGTAGACAACTGGCGTCGTGAGAAGCGTGAGCAATTGGCTCGCGATCAATCCGCCGATGATCGCGACGCCGAGCGGCTGGCGAAGCTCGGCGCCTTCGCCGAAACCGATGGCGAGCGGCAATGCGCCGAGGCCCGCGGCGAGCGTCGTCATCAGGATCGGCCGGAAGCGCAGGAGACACGCCTCGCGCACCGCCTCGAGCGAGCTCAATCCGCGCGCGCGCTCGGCTTCGAGCGCGAAGTCGATGATGAGGATCGCGTTCTTCTTGACGATGCCAATCAGCAGGAACACGCCGATCAACGCGATCAGCGTGAAATCCATCCGGAAGAGCAGCAGCGCGAGCACCGCGCCGACGCCCGCCGACGGCAGTGTCGACAGCACGGTGATCGGATGCACCAGGCTCTCGTACAGCACGCCCAGCACGATGTAGATCACGACCAATGCAGCAACGATGAGAAGTCCTTGTTGCGCCGATGTCTGCTGCGCGAGGAGCGCCGTGCCCGCGAACGCCCCGCGAACGCTCGTCGGCATCGCGATGTCGGCCTCGGCCTGCGCAATTGCCGCACGCGCGTCGTCAAGCGTTGCCCCTTCGGCAAGATTGAATGAGATCGTCGTCGCGAGTTCGGTGTCCTGGTGATTGACCGACGTCGCGGTCGGGCCTTCGACGAAGCGCGCGAACGCAGACAGCGGCACGAGGTTCGCCGGCGAGTTCGACAACACGTTGCCGGTCGACGCGTTTCTAAGCGCCGGATTGGGCGAGACAGGAACCGCCGGCGTCGTGCTTGTCGCCGCGGCCGACGACGACGATGTCGAGGACGCCGATCGCGTGCTGCTCGATGCGCCACCCGATGCACTGCTCTGCGTGCCGGCGCTTTCGACCTGCACGATCTGCCCGCCCTGATTGACGAGCGTCGTGCCCGGCACATAGATGTCGGCGAGCGCGTTCGGGCTCTGCGTGTACGCCGGCGCCCATTCGAGCACGACGTGATACTCGTTGAGCGGCGTATAGATCGTCGCCGCCTGCCGCTGGCCGAACGCGTCGTAGAGTGCGGCGTCGACCGCCTTGGCGCTCACCCCGAGGCGCGCCGCCGCATCGCGGTCGACGATCACGTTCGTCTGCACGCCGTTTTCCTGGATGTCGCTGTTGACGTCGGTCAGCACATCGTGCGTCTTCAGCGCGTCGACGAGCTTGCGCGTCACGTCGCCAAGCGTCCGGCTGTCGTCGCCCTTCAACGTGTACTGATACGCCGCATTGCTCGATCGCCCGCCGGCGCGCACGTCCTGCACCGGCTGCAGGAACGCGCGAAGACCGGTGACGCGCTCGAGTTGGGGGCGAAGCCTCGCGATCACCGCAAGACCGTGCTCGCTGCGCTCGGACACGGGTTTCAACTCGACGAACATGAAGCCGCCGCCCGCGCGCGAGCCGCCGATGAAGCCGACCACCGATTGCACGGCCGGGTCGTGGCGCACGATGTCGACGACCTGGCGCAACTTGTCGCCCATCGCGTTCGTCGAGATGCTCTGGTCGGCGGAAAGGCCGCCCAGCAACTGGCCGGTGTCCTGCTGCGGGAACAGCGCTTTCGGCACCATGACGTAGAGGTAACCGTTCAGCACGATCACCGCGAGCAGGATCAGCATGACGGTGCCCTTGCTCGAGAGCGCCCAGTCGAGGCTGTGCTCGTAGCGCGCGAGCATCCATCGATAACCGCTTTCGAGGGTTCGCGCGAGCCAGCCCTGTCGTTCGCGTGCCTGCGTCGGACCGCCGGGTCGCAAAAGCCACGCGCACATCATCGGCGTCGTCGTCAATGAAATGACGAGTGAGATCATCACGGCCACGGACAACGTCACCGCGAACTCGCGAAAGAGCCGGCCCGGCAATCCCGGCATGAACAGCAGGGGAATGAACACGGCGACGAGCGACAGGCTGATCGACACGACGGTGAAACCCACTTCGCGCGCGCCGAGCAGCGCAGCCTGCATCCGCCTCATGCCCGCTTCGATGTGCCGACTCGTGTTTTCGAGCACGACAATCGCATCGTCGACGACGAAGCCGGTCGCGACGGTGAGCGCCATCAAGCTCAGGTTGTCGAGGCTGTATCCGAGCAGGTACATGACGCCGAACGTGCCTAGCAACGCGGTCACCGTTGCAACCGCGGGCACGAGCGTCGCGCGCACGCTGCGCAGGAACGCGCTGACGACGAGCACCACGAGGACCACCGCGACGATCAGCGTCACCTCGACCTCGTGCAGTGACGCACGGATCGAATGCGTGCGATCGGAGGCGACGTGCAGCTCGACGTCGGCCGGCAATTCCGCTTGCAGTGCGGGCAGAAGCGCGCGCACCGAATCGACCGTCTTGATGACATTGGCCGCCGGCTGCATGCGGATCAGCACGATTACTGCCCGATCGCCGTTGTACAAGCCCAACGTGTGCGAATCCTCGACGCCGTCGACCACGTCGGCGACGTCCGAAAGCTTCACGGCCGCGCCGTTTCGCCACGCGATCACCATCGGCGCGTAGTCGCTCGCGTGAAGTCCCGGCGTCTGCGTATAGATCCCGAGTCGGCGCCCGCTTCCCTGCACGAATCCTTTCGGCCGATTGGCGTTGCTCGCCTGAATCGCTGCCCGCACGTCCTCGGTGCTGATGCCGAAGTGATTGAGCGCGAACGGCCGCAACTCGATGCGCACGGCGGGAAGCGAGCCGCCGCCGATCTGCACGTCGCCGACACCATCGACCTGCAGGAGCTGCTGGTTGAGGATGTTCGACGCCTCGTCGTAGATCTGGCCTGGCGTCTTCGTCTTCGACGTGAGCGCGAGGATCATCACCGGTGCCGCCGACGGATTCACCTTGCGATACGTCGGGTTCTGCCGGAGCGTCGACGGGAGATCGACGCGCGACGCGTTGATCGCAGCCTGCACGTCGCGCGCGGCGCCATCGATGTCGCGGTCGAGATCGAATTGCAGCGTGATGCGCGTCGCGCCGACCGAGCTCGTCGACGTGATCTCGTTGACGCTCGGAATCGTGCCGAGGTGACGCTCGAGCGGCGTCGCGACGCTTTGCGCCATCGTCTCGGGACTCGCGCCGGGAATGTTCGCGTTGACCGAGATGACCGGAAGGTCGATCTGCGGCAGCGATGCGACCGGAAGCAGGAAGAAGCCGCCGATGCCCGCGAGCGCGATGCCGGCAGTCAGCAGCACCGTGCCGATCGGACGCAGGACGAACGGGCGCGAGAGGTTAATGGTCCCCCCACGCTCGCGGCCGGTTGGAAGAGCCGGCCGCTTCGCTGCCCCCCGCGGGGGCGGAACGCGCGGCTCGGGGCGGCCCTTCGCCGCTCGTGGCCGCTTCGATCGGCGTTTCCGCATCGTCTCCGATCTTGCGTCGCGTGCGTCCGCCCGCCAGGCGATCGAATGCGAGGTAAATCACCGGCGTCGTGAAGAGCGTCAGAAGCTGGCTCACGATCAGGCCGCCGAAGATCGCGAGACCGAGCGGCCGGCGAAGCTCCGCGCCGACGCCCCACGACAGCATCAGCGGAATGGCCGCGAAGAGCGCGGCGAGCGTCGTCATGAGGATCGGCCGCAACCGCAGAAGCGCCGCCTGATGGATCGCATCGCGCGCCGGCAATCCTTCGTCACGCTCGGCGTCGATCGCGAAGTCGATCATCATGATCGCGTTCTTCTTGACGATGCCTATCAGCAGAATGATGCCGATGATGCTGATCACGCCGAGGTCGCTGCCGGTGATGATCAGCGCGAGCAAGGCGCCGACGCCCGCCGATGGCAACGTCGACAGGATCGTCAGCGGATGCACGTAGCTCTCGTAGAGCACGCCGAGCACGATGTACACGCAAACGACGGCGGCGAGGATCAGCCACAGCTCGTTCGACAGCGACCGCTCGTACGCACCCGACGCGCCGAGAAAATTCATGGTGATCGTGGAGGGCAAACCGATGTCGTGCGCGGCATTGCGAATCGCGTCGACCGCCTTGCCGAGCGCGACACCCGGTGCAGTGTCGAAATTGAGCGTGCTCGCCGGGTATTGCCCGACGTGCGTGATCTGCAGCGGCGCGAGCTTCTCGCTGATCGTCGCGAATGCCGAGAGCGGCGTCGGCTTGCCACTCGACGAGATGAGCTCGAGCTTGCCGACGTCCTGCGCGCTCGTCGCGAGTCCCGGCGTCGCTTCGAGGATCACGCGATATTGGTTCGTGTCGGTGAAGATCGTCGAGACGATCCGCTGGCCGAACGCGCTGTAGAGCGCATCATCGACGGCGGACGCCGAGATGCCAAGGCGCGACGCCGTGTCCCGATCGACGTCGACGTAGCTCGTCACGCCTTGCGCGCCCGCGTCGCTCTGTACGTTTCGCACTTCCGGCACGCTCGCAAGCTTCGCGATCAGCGAATGCATCCATTGCGTGATCTTGTTGGCGTCGACGCCTTCGAGCGACGCGCGGTATTCGGTCGGGCCGGTCTCCGCATCGATCGTCAAATCCTGGGTGGGCTGAACGTAAAGCGTCACGCCCGGCACGGCGCGCACGCGATCGCGCAAACGATTCATGACCGCCTGTTGATCGCCGTGCGACGGCACGAGATTGACGAGCATGCTGCCCGTGGACAGCATCGTGTTGTTCGCCGCGTCGACGCCGACGATCGAGCTCAGATTCTGGACCGCCGGATCGGCGAGGATTGCGCGCGCAGCCTGCGCCTGAAGATCGACCATGCGATCGTACGAGACGTCCTGCGCCGCCTGCACGCGCGCCTGAAGCTGGCCTGTGTCCTGCGTGGGAAACAGGCCCTTCGGAATCGTGATGTAGAGGAGCACCGTCAGCGCGAGCGTCAAAAGCGCCGCGATCAGCGTCGCGCCCTGATGGTCGAGCACGAAGCCAAGCGATCGGTCGTAGCGATGGAGCACCTGCTGGAAGAAGCCCTGCGCGCGTGAGACGACGCTGCCGGCGGGCGCCTCGTCTTCCTTGCGTCGGAACCAGCGCGCCGACATCATCGGCACGAGCGTCAGCGACACGACCGCGGAAATCAGGATCGTAATGGCGAGCGTCACCGCGAACTCGCGAAAGAGCCGTCCGACCACGTCGCGCATGAACAGAAGCGGAATCAGCACGGCGATCAGCGAGATCGTGAGCGAGATGATCGTGAAACCGATCTGCGTCGCGCCCTTCAACGCGGCCCGTAGCGGCGGCTCGCCCTGCTCGACGTAACGCGCGATGTTCTCGATCATCACGATCGCGTCGTCGACGACGAAGCCGGTCGCGATCGTCAACGCCATCAGCGAGAGGTTGTTCAGACTGTAGCCGAGCAGGTACATGAGCCCGAACGTGCCAATCAGCGAGATCGGCACGGCGACGCTCGCGATGATCGTTGCGCGGAGGCTTCCCAGGAACGCGAAGATCACGAGCACGACGAGCGCGACTGCGAGCAGCAATTCCTTCTCGACGTCGTTCACCGACGCGCGAATGCCGTTCGTGCGATCGGCCAACACGTCGACCTCGATCGACGACGGCAATCCCGCCTGCAATTGCGGCAACTGCGCCTTGATCGCATCGACCGTCTTGATGACGTTCGCGCCGGGCTGCCGCTGCACGTTGACGATGATGGCGGGAATGAGCGCCGCGCCGCTCGTACCGCGACATTCCTCGCGCGGCATTGGCGCCGCCGCGGCGGAACCCTCCGGTGTTTCACCGCTGCAGCGCGTGCCTGCCCATGCGCCAAGCTGATTGTTCTCGGCGCTCTGTATGACGTCGGCGACGTTGTCGAGTCGCACCGGCGCGCCGTTCTTGTAAGCAACGATGAGCTTGCGGTAATCGTCGGCGGTCAGAAGCTGATCGTTCGACGCGATCGTGTATGCGCGCTTCGGTCCGTCGAAGTTGCCCTTCGCGGCGTTCGAGTTGGCGTTCGAGATCGCCGTGCGCAGCGTGTCGATGCCGATGCCATACGAGGCGAGCGCCTGCGTGTTCGCCTGGATGCGCACCGCGGGCCGCTGTCCGCCCGACAATGAGACGAGGCCCACACCCGACACCTGGCTGATCTTCTGCGCAAGCCGCGTGTTGACGAGGTTCTGCACGTCGGTGAGCGGCATCGTCTTCGAGCTGACGGCGAGCGTGAGCACGGGCGCATCGGCGGGATTGACCTTCGCGTAGACCGGCGGCGCCGGCAGGTCGGCCGGGAGCAGCGAGCCGCTCGCGTTGATCGCCGCCTGCACTTCCTGCTCGGCGACGTCGAGCGACAGATCGAGCGAGAACTGGAGCGTGATCACCGACACGCCCGGCGCGCTGGTCGAGCTCATTCGATCGAGCCCCGACATCTGCCCGAACTGACCTTCGAGCGGCGCGGTGACGGTATTGCTCATCACCTCGGGACTCGCGCCCGGGTAGAGCGTCTGCACCTGGATCGTCGGGTAATCGACCTGCGGAAGCGCGGAGAGCGGCAGGAAGCGATAGCCGACCAGACCCGCGAGCACGATGGCGAGCATCAAAAGCGACGTTGCGACCGGCCGCTCGATGAAGGGTCGGGACGGACTGAGCGTTGCCACGACAAAGACGCGCTTACTGCTGCGCGGTCGAATTCGCGTCGGCGCGCGCGCCTCGCCGGCGGCC
>DATFCW010000481.1:0-21029 GCA_035252665.1 Casimicrobiaceae bacterium
CAGCCGATCGGCTTCGCGGATGATCACGCACGTGTATTCGCGATGCTCCTGATCCGGGAACGCGCGCTCGAGCAATTGCGCTGCGCCCCGGATGCCGCCGAGCGGATTCTTGATCTCGTGCGCGAGGCTTCGGATCAGCTCTCGGTTGGCTTGCTGCTGATCGCGAAGACGCTCCTCGCGCGCGACACGAAGCGCCTGGTCGATGTGCCGGAATTCGAGCAGGAGCGCTGCAGCGGGGGCATCGACCGGCGTAACCGTGCACGCGAGGTGAAGCGCTCTGCCGCCCGGCAGCGCAAACGCGATCTCCTGCTCGCTGTACGACGCACCGCCCGCGATTGCCTTGTCGATCGCCGCTTCGAGCGCCGGACACGGACCAAAAAGGTCGGCAAGCGTACGACCGGCGAGGCTGCGGCGCGACAGCGCAAAGAGATGCTCCGCCGCGGCGTTCGCATAGATGACGCGTCGCGCGTGATCCTGGAGGATCACCGCCGTCGCGAGCCAATCGAGCGCGCGATCGGCGATCTGCGCGGCGCTTGTCGCAGGCGATTCGACGAGCCGAAGCTTCGCTGTCGTCACGTCAGCGGAACTCCGCGGCGCCAGGCGTCAACGAGTGGTCGCGATTTCCTTCCGCAGCGCGTCGATGTTGCGCTCGTGAACGAGCACGTTTTCACGCAATCGCGAAATGCGCTGCCGATATTTCTCGGCGTCGTTCTTCTCGCCGGGGAGGGGCGGCGGCGCGCCGTTGTCGTAGGCCGCGCGGGCTTCGTCGAGCAGCTTCTGCTCGCTCGCGAGCTCGTCGTCGAGCACCTTGCGCCGCTTTTCGTCGCGGCTTTTCTGCGTCTCGGGCTCGACGCGCGGAAACCCCGAAGGTGTCGACGACGATCGTGCAATGCTCGTTGAATGCCGAGGCGAATCGTCGGCGATCTCGCACGAGAGCTTGCGCGATCCTTTGGGTGGCGCGACGTTCGAATAGACGACGGTGCCATCGGCGTCCAGATACTTGCAGATCGTCGCGCCGACGATCGAAGGCGCCGAAGCCGCCACGATGCCGATCGCGATCGCCGCGCCTGCGCGCCGCCAGCGAGTAAGCGATCGATCACTTCGAGGCATCCGCCCTAGTTTAACGAAACCTGGCCCTGAATCCCAAGCCCGGTCTCCGCCCAGCCGATCAGAGGCTGTAGTACATCTCGTATTCGATCGGATGCGTCGTCATGCGGAAGCGCGTGACTTCCTCCATCTTGAGCTCGATGTAGGCGTTGATCATGTCGTCGGTGAAGACGCCGCCGCGTGTCAGGAACTCGCGGTCGCGATCGAGATTGTCGAGGGCTTCGTCGAGCGATGCGCACGGATGGGGCACCTTCGCCGCCTCCTCGGGCGCGAGATCGTAGAGATTCTTGTCCATCGGGTCGCCCGGGTGCGTGCGGTTCTGGACCCCATCGAGACCCGCCATCAGCAACGCCGAGAACGCGAGATAAGGATTGCACGTCGGGTCGGGGAAGCGCACCTCGACGCGGCGGCCCTTCGGACTGCTGACGTACGGAATGCGACATGCGGCCGAGCGATTGCGCGCGGAGTACGCGAGGTTGATCGGCGCCTCGAAGCCCGGCACCAGCCGCTTGTACGAATTGGTGCCAGGATTGGTGATCGCGTTCAGCGCTTTCGCATGCTTGATGACGCCGCCGATGTAGTAGAGCGCGAAATCGGAGAGCCCCGCGTAGCCTTCGCCCGCGAACAGGTTCTTGCCGTCCTTCCACACGGATTGGTGGACGTGCATGCCCGAGCCGTTGTCGCCTACGATGGGCTTCGGCATGAACGTCGCGGTCTTGCCATACGCGTGCGCGGTGTTGTGCACGACGTATTTGAGGATTTGCAGCCAGTCGGCGCGCTGAACGAGCGGCGCGAACTTGGTGCCGATCTCGTTCTGGCCGGCGGCCGCGACCTCGTGGTGATGCACCTCGACCTCGACTCCCATCTGCTCGAGCGCAACGCACATCGCCGAGCGGATGTCCTGCAGCGAATCGACCGGCGGCACCGGGAAGTAGCCGCCCTTCACCGGGGGACGATGCCCGAGGTTGCCACCTTCGAACTTCTCGGCCGATGACCACGGCGCCTCGGCGGAAAAGATCTTGCAGTAGCTTCCCGACATGTCGATCGACCACTCGACCGCGTCGAAGATGAAGAACTCGGGCTCCGGGCCGAAATACGCGACGTCGCCGATGCCGGTCGACTTGAGATAGGCCTCGGCGCGCTTCGCGAGCGAGCGAGGATCGCGCTCGTAGCCGTTGCCGTCAGACGGCTCGATGACGTCGCAGGTGATGAGAAGCGTCGTCTCGTCCATGAACGGATCGATGCGCGCCGTCGTCGCGTCGGGCATCAACAGCATGTCGGACGCCTGAATGCCTTTCCATCCGGCAATCGAAGAGCCGTCGAACGCGTGCCCGGACTCGAACTTGTCGGCGGAAAAAGCCTTGGCGGGCACCGAGACGTGCTGCTCCTTGCCACGCGTATCGGTGAAGCGAAGATCGACGAACTTGACCTCCTTCTCCTTGATCATCGCGAATACATCGGCCGTGGTCGTGCTCATGGAGGTCTCCTGGGTATCGGGGCGTTGCGGTCAGCGACAACGACAATTTGCGAGTTCCATGCCATCGGGAAGGGTCGCGCAAGTTGCTGTAAAGCCACCGAAAAATTGGTCGGTGCGCGAACGCGAGCCGCGCGGTGCACCATCGCAGGGCAACGACTATAGCGCCTTGCCCAAGGACGGTGCAATCAGGGGTAGAACAGGTACAAACGATAACCGGCCTGCGACGTCTGGCTGGCGTCGACGAACAGGGTCACGAGATCCTCGCCGTTGCCGGGGATGCCGCGCGCCGGATCCGCGGCTGCACCCGCATATTCGGTCGGCGCCAGCGCTCGGCGCGCGACGACATTGTCCGATGCATCGGTGAGCGTCAGCTCGAGATGAGGCCACGCGATCGGATAGGAAGCGCGATTTCGAATCGTCGCGGTGAGCTTCAGCAAGCCACGATGGGCGGGGTCCGCCTGCAAATCGGACGCGTCGATCGACAGCGCGCTCGTGTCGTGCAGCGGACCGATGGTGCAACGCGCGATCGCGCAAGCGGCGCCGAGAATGGGACGCGTGAACGGCGCGTGCGCCGCGAGCCCGTCGCGATATTCGAGCAGAACCTGCGCGACGATGCCGGCGACGAGCAGCGCGATCAGCGCGCCATAGAGCGTCTTCGGACGCTCGCGCAGCGACTTGCGCGGCTTCCACTCCAAGCGCTGCACGAGAAGAGGCCCATCCTGAAGCGGGAGGGTCGTTTCCTCCCGCGCGACGGCGACTTCGTGCTCGTCGCCCTGAGGCTCTGCACCGTTCGGCGCGGAGACCTCAGCCTCGGCGCCGTCGGGCTCGGACGCCTCTTTCGCTTCGACCTGCAGCTCGGCTTCCTGCGTCTTCGCAGCTTCGGTATCGGGAGGCTTGGGGTGAGCGAGGTCGCGCTCTGCCTGCGGGGCGGCTTCACCATCGGCAGCCCGCGGTGGATCGAGCGCGAGGCGATGATTGTTCGCATCGAATATGGCGCGACATTGTCCGCAGCGCACCTGGCCCTCGCGAAGCGCGATCTGCTCGGCGCTCACGCGAAAGATCGTGGCGCAACCGGGACAGCGCGTGTAGACGGGCTCGCTCATCTAACCGGAACGCGTCGCACGACGCGTGCCCGATAGCAGCACCCACTCGCCGTCGCGTCGCGGCGCATCGAGATCGAACGACGTCTCGTAAGCGCGCGCGACGTCGTTCGCCTGCGTCGCGAGAACACCGGAGAGCGCGATGCGGCCGGCGGTGTCGGTATGCGCGGCAAGCGCCGGGGCAAGCAAGCGCAGCGGATTGGCAAGGATGTTCGCGACGACGAGGCCGAACGCGCGGTTCGTCAGCGCATCGACGTGCATTACGTCGACCGACACGCCGTTCACGTTGGCGTTGTCGGCGGTCGCGCGTACCGCGAGCGGGTCGATGTCGACGCCGACGACGGGTTCCGCGCCAAGCTTCGCCGCCGTGATCGCGAGAATCCCCGATCCGCAGCCGTAGTCGAGCATGGAAACGCCTGACGTTACGTTCTCGGCGAGCCACGCGAGGCAGAGGCGCGTCGTCGGGTGCGCGCCAGTGCCAAAGGCGAGACCGGGGTCGAGCATCACGTTGATCGTATCGGGACTCGGCGCGTTGCACCATGTCGGCACGATCCAGAGCCGCTCGGTGATTTGCAGCGGCTCGAACTGCGCGCGGCTGGCGCGCACCCAATCGCGATCGGCGAGCGGGTCGGCAACGAAGCGCGGCGTCGGCCGATCGAGCAATCTCGCCGCTTCGCCGACGACAATCGATGCATCGATATCAGGCGCGACGAGCGCGGTGAGCCTCGTCACCCGCCACCAGGCCGGCGATGCAATCGCGGGCTCGTCGTAGATCGCCGCTTCATCGGCGGCGCCTGCGCAAGGATCGACGCCTTCGACGGAGAGCGCGCCGGCATCGAGCAGCGCATCGCTCCATCGGTCGGCGTCGGCCGCGTCGACATCGAAACGAACGATCGTGAAGGTGGACGTAAAGACCATAATAGGGTCAGAGACGAAACTCGCGAACCCTGCGCGTCGCATCGCGACATCGTCAATGGGAGTTTCGTCTCCGACCCTTTACGCCGCCTGCTTGCGCTTGGCGAGCCGCTCCTCGAGGTAGTGAATCGACGTTCCTCCGCGCAGGAACTTGTCGTCGAGCAGAAGCTCCTGATGCAGCGGAATGTTCGTGCGAATGCCGCCGACGACCATCTCGGAGAGCGCGACGCGCATCCTGGCGATGGCTTGCTCGCGCGTCTCGCCGTGCGCGATCACCTTGCCAATCATCGAGTCGTAGTTCGGCGGCACGAAGTAATTCTGGTAGGCGTGCGAGTCGACGCGAATGCCCGGACCGCCGGGCGCGTGCCACGCGGTGATGCGCCCGGGTGACGGCACGAACGTCCACGGGTCCTCGGCGTTGATCCGGCATTCGATCGCATGCCCGCGCCGCACGACGTCTCGCTGCCGAAAGCGCAACTTCTGGCCGGCGGCGATGCGGATCTGCTCCTGCACGATGTCAATGCCGGTGATCATCTCGGTCACCGGATGCTCGACCTGCACGCGCGTGTTCATCTCGATGAAAAAGAATTCCTCGCCCTGATAGAGGAATTCGAACGTGCCCGCGCCCCGGTAGCCGATCTTGCGACAGGCGTCGCTCGCGCGCTCGGTGATTTTCGCGAGCGCGCGCGGATTGATCTGCGGCGCCGGCGCTTCCTCGATGATCTTCTGGTGTCGCCGCTGCATCGAGCAGTCGCGATCGAACAGGCACACGGCGTTCTTGAATTCGTCGGCGAGCACCTGTATCTCGACGTGCCGTGGCTCGGTGAGGAAGCGCTCCATGTACAGGGCGCCGTTGCCGAATGCCGCGAGGGCCTCGGTTCGCGTCAGCGCCACCGCGGGGAGCAGCGCCGCTTCAGTATGCACGACGCGCATCCCGCGCCCACCGCCGCCCCCGGCCGCCTTGAGGATCACCGGATAGCCGATCGAGCGCGCGATGCGGAGCACTTCCTTCGAGTCGTCGGGCAGCAAGCCCTCCGATCCCGGCACGCACGGCACTCCCGCCTTCGTCATCGCCGATTTCGCGCTGACCTTGTCCCCCATCAGCCGGATCGTGTCGGGACGCGGACCGATGAAGACGAACCCCGAGCGCTCGACCTTCTCGGCGAAATCGGCGTTTTCGGACAAAAAGCCGTAGCCGGGATGAATCGCCTGCGCGTCGGTCACTTCAGCGGCGGCGATGATGGCGGGGATGTTCAGATAACTTTGCGCCGATGGCGGCGGCCCGATGCAGACCGACTCGTCGGCGAGCGCCACGTATTTCGCGTCGCGGTCCGCTTCGGAATGGACGACGACCGTCTTGATGCCGAGCTCGCGGCACGCGCGCTGGATGCGAAGCGCGATTTCGCCGCGATTGGCGATGAGGATCTTGTCGAAGAGCTTGTCGGGACTGCGCGACGGCATGGCTTGAGACGTTGCGCGATCAACCGATCAGGAACAGCGGCTGCCCGAATTCGACGGGCTGGCCGTTCTCGGCAAGGATCGCCTTGACGACGCCGCTCGCATCGGCCTCGATCTCGTTCATCAGCTTCATCGCCTCGACGATGCACAGCGTGTCGCCTTGCGCGACCGTGTCGCCGATGTCGACGAAGGGCGCACCGCCAGGCGATGCTGCGCGGTAGAACGTTCCCACCATCGGGCTCTTGACGGTGTGTCCTTCTTCGACCGGCGCCGCAGGCGCCTCGGCCGGCGCGGGCGCGATTGCGGTCGGCGGTGCAGGAGCCGCGGTCGGCTGCGGATGCGCAATCAACGCGTGCGCGGGTTGCTGCGACGCACGCGTGATTCGCACGCGTTCTTCGCCCTCCTGTATCTCAAGTTCCGCGATTCCGGACGACTCGACGAGGTCGATAAGCGTCTTGAGCTTGCGCAGGTCCATGGCTGCTTCGGCGCTGCCCGGTGCAGACGAAGGCGGCAGTTTGGCGCAGATGCCGGGAGTTGTCCAGCAGATCCATGTGAATTGCGCGGCGTTTGACCGCTTCCCGGACTTTAGCCCGCCGGGACGAGCTTGGCCAAAAGGTCGTCGAGCTTCGCCGCCTTGAGCGGGCCGAGTTGCGTGTGCGCGACCTTGCCCTGCCGATCGAGCACGATCGTAAAGGGAAGCGCCGCGAGATCGTTGCCGAGCGTCTTCGAGAGCTCGATCGCGCCGAAGCCGCCGATCAACGCCGGGTAATTGAGGTGAATTTCGCGCGCGTACGCCTCGACCTTCGCCGGATCGTCGACGGCGATACCGACGAACTGCACGCCTTTCGCGCCATCGCGCGCCTGTGCCGCAACGAACTGCGGCATCTCCTCCCGACACGGCGCGCACCAAGTCGCCCAGAAGTTCACGATCACCACCTTCCCGCGCCACTGCGCGAGCGCTTGCTGCTTGCCATTCAGATCGGGAAGGACGAGCCCAAGAACGGCCGCGCCGTCGCGCGCCGGATTTCCGCCGCTACGATGGAACGCGGCGCCGATGCCGAGCGCGAGCGCGATGATCGCCAGCACTCCGACGAGCGCGGCTAGCCGCCAGCGATGGCGGAGCGTCGTAACGATCGACCGATGCTGCGCGGTTTCAGGCGCGATCGCGGCCGCGGCGCCCTGCGCGTCGCCCGCCGTCACTTGAACCATCCCTTGCGGCTCGCGTCGACGAAGGGACCGGGCTTGGCGCCCGCATCGGGAACCGTGAGCGTCAGGATTTGCGGATTCGGCGGATAACAGACGCCGACATCGGCGCATCCTTGCGAGTCGGCGTGCAGCGTCACCTTCTCGCCGGCGGCGGCGTGCACGAGCGGCACGCGCACGACCACCTCGCCGCGATAAGTCGCCACGTCGCCGAAAAACGCGTCGTGCTTCGGCGTTCCGGGCGGCAGGATGGCTTCACCCGCCGCGACCGGCGCGGTCGAGAAGTGCATCTTGTCGCGATACAGGTAGTAACCTTCGGCGACGTCGAACCGGGCCTCGATCGTTGTAGGGTCGACCGCGCGCGCCGACAGTCGAAACGCCTGCTCGGGCGGCAAAAGCTTCGGGGCGAGCGACGAGATGCCTTCGGCATGCGCGGTTGAAAATAGGAACGCGGCAATGGCGACGAGCGGCACGCGGATCATCGTGAGCGCTGTCATGGGTCTGACCTCATGCGGCCTTCGTCTCGGCGACAAGCCATTCGAGATAACGTTTCGACCCGAACGCGACGGGAATTGCGATGATCTCCGGCGTGTCATAGGGATGGATTTTCCGGATCGCCTCCTCCACATTCGAATACAACGCGGCGCGCGTCTTGATGGCAAGCGGGACCTCGGATGCCGTTTCGATCCGGCCGCGCCAGTGATAAATTGAGTCGACCGCACCGCCGATGTTCACGCACGCCGCGAGGCGGCCGTCGACAAGCGCTGCTGCAAGCGCTTTGGCCACCGCTTGATCGGGTGCGTTGGTCAGGACCAGTATCGCGGCGTCGCGGGAAGGAGTTGTCATGCGTTTCGTAATGCTTGCCATTGTACTGATCTTCCCGCTCGTTGACCTCGTGGTCACGGCCAGGTTCGCGCGCTGGACCGGCGTGCCGATGTGGATGTGGCTCACTGGCTCGGCGCTCGCCGGCATGTGGGTGCTCGCCAACGAGCGCGTGCAGTTCCGCTCGCGAGCGCTCGCCGCGTTTCGTCGCGATTCCCTCATGCGGGGCCTGCTCGACAGCGGCCGGCGCGTCCTCGCCGGGTTGCTGCTGATCGCGCCAGGCGTTCTGTCCGACGTGCTCGCGCTACTGCTTCTGCTGCTGCCGATCAATCAGCGCGGCGCCTTCGGCGATGCGCAACCGGTCACCGCCGGTCGCCCGCCGTATCGCGGTCATCGCACGCTCGACGGCGACTATCGGCGACTGGATTAGCGCGTCAGCGGTGCGCTTTGTCGCGCACCGTCGTCTCGACCTTACGGTGGTACGCCCATAGCATCAGCGCGATGCCGGCGACGATCATCGGCATCGACAGCCACTGCCCCATCGTCAGTCCCCCGGCCAGATAGCCCAGGAAGCTGTCGGGCGCGCGCGCGAACTCGGCGATGAAGCGAAACGCGCCGTAACCAATCAGGAACAACCCCGACGCGGCGCCGCGCGGTCGTCGCCGCGACGCGTAGATCCACAGGATGACGAAGAGCAGCACGCCCTCGAGGCCGAACTCGTAGAGCTGCGACGGGTGCCGCGGCGTCTGGTCGACCTCGGGAAACACCATTCCCCAGGGGAGGTTGGTCGGCCGGCCTACCAGCTCGCCGTTGATGAAGTTGCCGAGCCTTCCCGCCGCAAGGCCGAGCGGGCAGAGTGGCGCGACGAAATCGGTTACGTCGAGCAACGCCTTATGTCGCAGCCGAGCGAAGAGCCACAGCGCGATCAGCACGCCGAGAAAGCCGCCGTGGAAGCTCATGCCGCCGTGCCACACCTCGAAGATTTCGAGCGGATGCGCGAAGTAGTAGAGCGGCTTGTAGAAGAGCACGTAACCGAGGCGTCCGCCGAGGATCACGCCGAAGACGCCGAAGAACAGCATGTCGTCGACGTCGGTCGTCCGCCAGCCGGCGGCCGCAAGTCTTCGCGCACGCACGCGGCCGAGCACGACGAACAGCACGAAGCCGACGAGGTACATGAGCCCGTACCAGCGAACGGCGAGCGGCCCGATCCGAAACGCGACCGGATCGAAGTTCGGATGGACGAGCATTCATTTGATATATCACAAAGTCAGTATCATTGAAGCTTTCAAAGTCCTGCCGCCAGCCGGAGTTGCCGTGGCCTCGAATCGCCGCTCCCGCCTGATCACCGAGGGCATCGCCCGTTCCCCCAACCGCGCAATGCTGCGCGCCGTCGGCTTCGGCGATGCCGATTTCGACAAGCCCATCGTCGGCGTCGCGAACGCGCACAGCACGATGAATCCGTGCAACGCCGGGATTCAGCCGCTGGTCGACCGCGCGATCGTCGCGCTGCGCGAGGCGGGTGTCATGCCGCAAGTCTTCGGCGTGCCGACGGTGACCGACGGCATCGGCATGGGCACCGAGGGGATGAAGTATTCGCTCGTGTCGCGCGAAGTGATCGCCGATGCGATCGAGACGTCGGTCAACGGCCAATGCATGGACGGCGTGCTCGTGGTGGGCGGCTGCGACAAGAACATGCCGGGCGCGATGATGGCGATGGCACGCATCAACGTGCCCGGCATCTTCGTTTACGCCGGCACGATCAAGCCCGGTCATTGGAAGGGACAAGCCCTGACGATCGTGTCCCCGTTCGAGGCGGTTGGCGCGTACACCGCGGGCAAGCTCGCGAAGGAGGATTACGACGGCATCGAGCGCAATGCCTGTCCGAGCGTCGGTGCCTGCGGCGGGATGTACACGGCCAATACGATGTCGTCGTCGTTCGAGGCGCTCGGCATGAGCCTGCTTGGAAGCTCGCAGCTCGCAGCACCCGATCCCGCGAAAGCCGATTCGTCGGCGCAGTCGGCGACGGTGCTCGCGCGCGCGGTCGAGAAGGATCTGAAGCCGCGCGACATCGTCACGCGCAAAGCGATCGAGAACGCGATCTCGCTCGTCATGGCGACCGGCGGATCGACGAACGCGGTCCTCCACTACCTCGCGATCGCAGCCGCCGCGCAGGTCGAATGGACGATCGACGACTTCGAGCGCATTAGAAAACGCGTGCCCGTGCTGTGCGACCTGAAACCTTCCGGTCGCTACGTCGCGGTGGACTTCAACGCGGCCGGCGGCGTGCCGCAGGTATTGCGGATGCTGCTCGACGCGGGCTTGCTCCATGGCGACTGCATGACGATCACCGGCCGCACGATCGGCGAAGAGCTCGCCGAGGTGTCACCGACGCCGCGTCCCGATCAGGACGTGATCCGGCCGCTGTCGAAGCCCATGTATCCGCAAGGGCATCTTGCGATCCTGCATGGCAATCTCGCGCCGGAAGGCTGCGTCGCGAAGATCACTGGACTCAAGAAGCGTTCGATTACGGGACCGGCGCGCGTCTTCGATTCCGAGCCCGCGTGCATGGAAGCGATCCTCGCGCGGAAGATTCGCCCGGGCGATGTCATCGTGATTCGCTACGAAGGGCCGAAGGGCGGGCCCGGGATGCAGGAAATGCTCGCGCCCACGTCCGCGCTGATCGGGCAAGGTCTCGGCGAGTCGGTCGGGCTCGTCACCGACGGACGTTTCTCGGGCGGGACGTGGGGGATGGTCGTCGGCCATGTCGCGCCGGAAGCGTATGTCGGCGGTCCGATCGCGCTCGTTCGCGAAGGCGATTCGATCACGATCGACGCCGATCGGCTGTCGATCCAGCTCGACGTCGACGACGCGGCGCTCGCGGGGCGGCGCCGCCAATGGCAACCGCCGGCGCCGCGCTACACGCGCGGCTTGCTCGCCAAGTACATGCGGCTCGTGTCGACGGCAAGCCTCGGCGCCATCACCGACGCGCCCGGCTGACGCACTCATCGGTTCGGCCGGAACCGGCGACGGGTTCGGCTGCCGGATCGCAATAGGAACACGGACATATCCATGCCTGTTAGCCGTAGTCGAATCGTGCGAAACCGCCCCTTCTTCGTCATACGTCTCGCGCTGCTCGCGATCGTTGCGCTCGTCGCGGGCTGTGCGTTGACCGATCAGCGCGGTGATATCAATGCTCCTGTCGCGAACGCGCCCACGCCGCGCGTCGGCGAGCGCTGGACATACCGCGGTCGCGAAGGCTTTCGCATGCCGGTCGTATGGGAGGAAACGCACGAGGTCATGGCGGCTGGCCCGAATGGAATCACGATCAAGGTCGCGGTCAAGGGCCCGACGCTCGACGTCGAGCGCCAGGAGGTGCTCGCAGCGCCCGGCCTGGTCCGCGTGGGCGCCCTGTTCGATGTCGAGACGCGACGCTTCGCGACGCCGCTCGAGCGCTTCCGCTTTCCGCTTGCCGTCGGCGAGACGTGGAACCAGTGGGTCGACAACTACAACGAGGCGACGCGTAAATCAGGCAAAATCAATCGTTATGTGCAGGTACTCGGCTGGGACAAGGTGCGCACGCCCGCAGGCGTGTTCGATGCGATCCGGCTCCGCGTGCAGATGCGTCTCGACGACGAGGAGTTCTGGCGCTATCCGACGACCTGCTACTACACGATCTGGTACGCGCCGTCGGTGGGTGCACCCGTGCGCGAGGAAAAGGACGCGTCGTACTACGAGCGCGGCGGAGAGTTCGATACGGGCGCCGTGATCGCACAGCACACGCTGCTCGAGCTGACGTCGTATACGCCGGGCTAGCCGAGCCGCAGCGCGCGCCAGATCGCCGACGTCAGTCCCGCCTGGTTCAGCGTATAGAAGTGCAGCCCGGGCGCGCCGCGCTCGATCAGCGACGCGCACATCTTCGTCACGACGTCGAGCCCGAATGCTCGGATCGACGCGGCGTCGTCACCCAGCGATTCGAGCCGCCGCCTGATCCAGCGCGGGATCTCCGCCCCGCACGCATCCGAGAAACGCGCGAGCTTGGTAAAGCTCGAGATCGGCATGATGCCCGGCACGATCGGAACGTCGATGCCGCGGCTCGCGCAGGCCTCGACGAAGTTCCAGTACGCATCCGGGTTGAAGAAGTATTGCGTGATCGCCGAATCGGCGCCCGCGTCGACCTTGCGCTGGAAGTTTTCAAGATCGTTCTGCGCGGTTCGCGACTGCGGGTGATACTCCGGATACGCGGCCACGTCGATGTGAAACCAGTCGCCCGTGTCGGCGCGGATGAACGCGACGAGCTCGTTCGCGTAGCGAAAATCACCGAGATCGCCGCTCCCCGACGGCAAATCGCCGCGCAGCGCGACGAGGTGCTTGATCCCGTGTCCGCGATATTGCGCGAGCACGTCGCGGATGCTTTCGCGCGTCGAGGCGACGCACGACACGTGCGGGACGCCGTCCATGCCCTCGTCGCGGATTTCGAGCACCGTCGACAGCGTTCCTTCGCGCGTCGATCCTCCCGCGCCGTAAGTCACCGAGCAGAACGACGGCCGCAAGAGCGCGAGCTGACGCCGCGCCGCGCGAAGCTTCGCGACGCCCTCCGGCGTTTTGGGCGGAAAGAATTCGAGGCTGAAGAGGCGTGCGCTATGCATCGGGCGGTTCATGAGTTGCTCGCGTGGGCGGCCGGCGCGGCAGGATCAGCGACGCGAACGCCCACGACAGGATGCTATAGAAGATCGCGCCGAACACGCCGGTCCAGAAGCCTTCGACAACGAAGCCGCGAACGAACGATCCGACGAACCAGAACAGCAGACCGTTGATCACGAGCAGGAAGAGCCCGAGCGTAAGCAGCGTTACCGGCAGCGTCAACAGGACGAAAAGCGGCCGTATCAGCGTGTTGATGAATGCGAGCACGAGCGCGGCGACGAGCGCGCTCCTCACGTTCTCGACGTGGATCGTCGGGATCACGTACGACACCACCAGCAGCGCCAGCGCGTTCAGCATCCAGACGACGATCAGCCGGAACATCGTCGCTCGCCCGACCTATCGCTGCTCGCCGTGCAGGAACGGCTTCAGCCCGGCGTAGACCGTCGCATTGACCGGCGCGGAGATGGCGTTCTCGGCAGCGAGTTGCGCGACGCGCCCGCAAAGCCACGGCGCCTCGAGCCTGCGCCCCGCGAGAAGATCGTTCTGCATCGACGAGCGCATTTCGGCGGGCAATCCATCGAGCGCGCGCATCTGTCGTTCGACGAAGTCGTCGCCGAGCGCAACGCTTCGCGCATTGGCGACGGAAATCGTTTCCTTCAACGCCGCCTCGAACGCGGCGCGAAGGTCGGGATCACCGCGGACGATGCCGACCGGCTGCCGCGACAGCGCCGTCATTCCCGACAGCGCGGTCAGGAACGCGAACTTCTCCCAGATCGCGCGGCGGATGTCGGTAGCGACCTCTGCGTCGATGTCCGCTGTCGTGCATGCGGCGACGAAAGCGCGCGCGCGTTCGGCAAGACGATCGTCGAAGGCGCCGACGCGAAGCTTCGCCATCGAGCCGGTCTGCGCGACGATGCCCGGTGCACGGATCGCCGCAGCGATGTAGGCGACGCCACCTAGCACATGCGATTCGCCGAGCGTGCGTTGAAGTATGTCGGGGCTGTCGATGCCGTTCTGGAACGGGATCACGACGCCGCCGCGCTCCACGAGCGGCGCCACCTGCGACGCAGCCCGCTCGACGTCCCAGAGCTTGACGCACAGCATGACGATGTCGACAGCGCCGAGCTTTAGCGGATCATCGGTCGCGACGACCTTCGGCAGCACGATATCGCCCAACGCGCTCTCGATGCGCAGGCCGCGCTCGCGCATCGCATCCAGATGTTCTCCGCGCGCGACGAACGCGACGTCGTGGCCGGCGCGCGCGAATTTCGCGCCGAAATAACCGCCGACGCCGCCGGCGCCGATGACGGCAATGCGCATTTAGGGCCTGTTGACGCTCTGGACGCAAACGCGTTGCATCGCCAAAAGCGCCCAGCGCAAGGCGCGGAGTCGAAGGCGGGTCGGGCACCCGGCGAGACTTTGCAACGCAGCGCTGGGCGTTTTTGGCAGCAACCCGGAGGGAACGAGCGCCTTGGGCCGCCACTCTTCGTTGTCCTCCTCGCGAAGACGCCCGGTCTTCGCCTCGTCGTCCGCCTTGATCGGCGGCCCAAGCCACTCGTTCGCGTTTGTGCCCATAGCGTTAACAGGCCCTAATAGCGGTAGGAATCGCTCTTGTACGGACCCGCGCGATCGACGCCGATGTAGCGCGCCTGCTTGTCGCTGAGCTCTGTAAGCTTCGCGCCGAGCTTCGACAGTTGCAGTCGGGCGACCTTCTCGTCGAGCCGCTTCGGCAACACGTAGACGCCGACCGGATAGCGACCGCCGTTCTCCTTCGCGTCGGTCCAAAGCTCGATCTGCGCCATCACCTGGTTCGCGAACGACGAGCTCATCACGTACGAAGGATGACCGGTCGCGCAGCCGAGATTCACCAAGCGACCTTCCGCCAACAGGATGATCCGCTTGCCGTCGGGGAAGATCACGTGGTCGACCTGCGGCTTGATGTTCTCCCACTTGTACTGCCGTAGAGACGCGACGTCGATCTCGTTGTCGAAATGGCCGATATTGCAGACGATCGCGTTGTGCTTCATCCGCCGCATGTGCTCGTGCGTGATGACGTCGATGTTGCCGGTGGCGGTGACGAAAATGTCGGCCTTGTCGCACGCGCCATCCATCGTCACGACCCGATAGCCTTCCATCGACGCCTGCAGCGCGCAGATCGGATCGATCTCGGCAATCCAGACCTGCGCGGACAGCGCACGAAGCGCCTGCGCCGAACCCTTGCCGACGTCGCCGTAACCGTTCACGAGCGCGATCTTGCCGGCGATCATCACGTCGGTCGCGCGCTTGATGCCGTCGACGAGCGATTCGCGGCAACCGTAGAGGTTGTCGAACTTGCTCTTCGTCACCGAGTCGTTGACGTTGATCGCGGGGAAGCCGAGTCGGCCTTCGCGGTGCATTTGGTAAAGGCGCTTGACGCCCGTCGTCGTCTCCTCGGTGACGCCACGGATGTTCGCCTTGGCGCGCGAGTAGAACTGCGGATCTTCGGCGAGGCGCTTGACGATCGCCGCGAAGAGCGCCTTCTCTTCGTCGCTCGATGGATGTGAAACGACCGAACGATCCTGTTCCGCCTGCGAACCGAGATGCACGAGCAGAGTGGCATCACCGCCATCGTCGAGAATCATGTTCGGCGTGCGAAACTGCGGCCACTCGAAGATGCGATGGGTGAAACGCCAGTATTCGTCGAGCGTCTCGCCCTTGTACGCGAACACCGGCGTGCCTCGTGCAGCGATCGCCGCGGCCGCGTGATCCTGCGTCGAATAGATGTTGCAAGACGCCCAGCGTACGTCGGCGCCGAGCGCCTGCAGCGTCTCGATCAGGACCGCCGTCTGGATCGTCATGTGAAGGCTGCCCGCGATCCGCGCGCCACGCAGCGGCTGCTTCGGCGCGAACTCCTCGCGGATCGCCATGAGACCCGGCATCTCGGTCTCGGCGATCGCGATCTCCTTGCGTCCCCAGTCGGCGAGGCCGATGTCGGCAACCTCGCAGTCGGCGAATTGCTTCGATTCGTTGGCGACATTCATCGTGTCACTCCGCTCATGGTCGGGTGACTCGCTTCGGCAGGCGGGATTCCGCACCCGTCGTCCCGTGGCGAATCACGGTTCAACGAGCGCGGTTGCAAGGTGAAGCGGGCGGACTGCCCTGCCTCGAGCCTGGCCCGGCAGTGCCGGGTTGCAACGCTCCTCGAGGCCTTGTAGCGATTTTACCCGAGTTAGGAGGTCGGGCGAAATTGATCCTCATCCATCGCCAGCAACGCATTCGCGAGCGCCGACTCGCGCTTGTAGAAGCCTTCGGTGTGGAACGTCTCCTCCAGCGCGAAGAACTCGTAGTCGAGGTGATGACACACCTCGTGGCACAACGTCCGCAGGAAACTCTTGAACGCCACGACGTTGCGCCTTTGCGCCGTTCGCATCCACACCGTGATCCGCGCCGGCGTGCGGCCGTCGACCGGCTCGTAGAGTCCGTGCAATTCGCCGTAGTCCCCGGACGGGCGTTGCGCGAGCACACGCACGCGGATCGGCGGCACGTGGTAGCCGGCGACGAGCGCATCGACGATCGCCTGGCAATGGCGCTGAACGAGCGCCCGCTCGTCGGCGACAAGGCTTGCGCGAATCCCCACGACGGCGGCGCCGAGCGCTACGCCCGGAGGCAGCGGCAGCGGATCGAGCTCGTCGCTCTTGCGATAGATGCGCTTTCGCGCCGGCGACAGCCGATCGTAATAGGCAAACCGCATCGCGCCGTCTTAGAGCGATGCCGACGCGGTTCAATCGAGCCTTACGCCTTCTTGACCTTCTCGAGCATCTTGAAGATGCCCTTCGGCGCGCCGACGAACATGCGCTTGAACGTCTTCGGCAGGCAGCGGCGTTCGAGCGTGTTGCGGCGAGTACGGGTACGTTCGGCCATGACTTTCGTTGTCCTTCAAGAAATTGCCGCGCGCGGCGGCAAGGCGCGTGATTCTACGCGAGTCGGCGTTACCCGATCTTCGCGTTGCGAAACGCCTCGCTCGCGCTGCGCGGAACGCTTCGCAGATATTGCGGCGGAATGACCATGTTGGCGCCGAGCTCCGCGGCGGCATGCCAGGCCCAGCGCGGATCCCACAGAAACGCGCGTGCCATCGCGACCATGTCGGCGTCGCCGGCAGCGAGAATCGTCGCCGCCTGCTCGGCTTGGCTGATGAGGCCGACGGCGATCGTCGTCGCGCCACTCGCGCGCCTGATCGCGCCGGCGAAGCCCACCTGATACCCGGGACCGAGCGGAATCTTCTGATGCGGCGACACGCCGCCGCTCGACGCATCGACCCAATCGACGCCATGCGCGACGAGCCTTCGTGCGAACTCGATCGATTGCTCGATCGTCCATCCGTCTTCCACCCAGTCGGTGCACGACAGGCGAACGCCGAGCGGACGATCGCCAGGCCATGCATCTCGCACGGCGGCGAACACTTCGAGCGGGAAGCGGATGCGCGACTCGAAATCGCCGCCATAACGATCCGTGCGGGAATTCGCGATCGGCGACAGGAACTCGTGCATCAGGTAGCCGTGCGCCATGTGCAACTCGAGCGCGTCCAGCCTCGCACGCGCAGCGCGTTTCGCGCTCTCTGCGAATGCGTCGCGCACGCGAGCAAGACCTGCTTCGTCGAGCGCGATGGGCGGCGGATCACCGTCTGCGTGCGGAACCGGGGAAGGCGCGAGCGGCGTCCATCCGCCTTCGCTGGTGGGAATCAGCGTTCCGCCTTCCCATGGCGGACGCGTCGACGCCTTGCGACCCGCATGCGCGAGCTGCATCGCCACCGCGATGGGGGGACACACGTTGCGGACACGCGAGAGCGTTTGCGCGATCGCTTCTTCGCACGCGTCGTCATACAGCCCGAGGTCGGCTGGGCTGATCCGTCCCTCGGGCGTGACCGCCGTTGCTTCGATCGTGAACATCGACGCGCCCGACATCATCATCTGCGCCCAATGGACGAGATGCCAGTCGGTGGCGCATCCGTCGCGCGCCGAGTACTGGCACATCGGCGAGACGACGACGCGGTTCGCGAGCGCAAGCCCGCGCAACCGGATGGGATCGAACAGTCTCAATCGGCGGCGAACGCCGGCTCGCGCAATCCCGCGGCCGCGCGAAGCGCCTCGACCTTGTCGGTCGCTTCCCAGGTGAATTCCGGCTCGTCGCGGCCGAAATGCCCGTACGCGGCTGTCTTGCGATAGATGGGCCGCAACAGATCGAGCATGCGGATGATGCCCTTCGGCCGAAGATCGAAATGCGCCTGCACGAGCTCGACGATGCGCGCATCGGAAATGCGTCCGGTGCCCTCGGTGTAGACGGTGACGTTGATCGGCTTCGCAACGCCGATCGCATACGACACCTGCACGGTGCACTGCCGCGCGAGCCCGGCCGCGACAATGTTCTTCGCGACGTAACGCGCGGCGTACGCTGCCGAGCGATCGACCTTCGAGGGGTCCTTGCCCGAAAATGCGCCGCCGCCATGCGGCGCGGCGCCGCCATACGTGTCGACGATGATCTTGCGACCGGTCACGCCCGCATCGCCATGCGGTCCGCCGATCTCGAAGCACCCGGTGGGATTCACGAGAAAGCGCGTGCCGACGAGCATCTCACGCGGAAACACGGGCTTCACGATCTCCTCGATGACCGCCTCGGCAAGCTGCTTCTGGCGCTCGTTCATGCTTGGATCATGCTGCGTCGACAGCACGACGGTGTCGACGCTCTTCGGCTTGCCGTCGACGTAGCGCACCGTGACCTGCGACTTCGCGTCGGGGCGAAGCCACGGCAGCCGGCCATCGCGACGCACTTCGCTTTGCCGCTGCACGAGCCGATGCGCGTAGTGAATCGGAAACGGCATCAGCGCCGCCGTCTCGTCGCACGCGTAGCCGAACATCATGCCCTGGTCACCGGCGCCCTGATTCAAATAATCGTCCGATGCGCGATCGACGCCTTGCGCGATGTTCGGCGACTGCCGGCCGTAAGAAACCATCACGGCGCAGCCGTCGGCATCGAAGCGCAGCGCGGGATCGTTGTAGCCGATGCGGCGAATCGTGTCGCGGGCGACTTTCTGGTAATCGACGCTCGCCGTCGTCGTGATCTCGCCTGCCATGACGACGAGGCCCGTCGAGACGAGCGTTTCAGCCGCGACCCGGCCCGTCGGGTCATGCTCTAGAATCGCATCGAGCACCGCATCGGAAATCTGATCCGCGACCTTGTCCGGATGGCCTTCCGATACCGACTCCGACGTGAACAGGAATTCGCTCATCGATGCTCCGCTTTCGGCTGATTTTTCGGCCTTGAATTCTAGCAGAGGGGCACCTTGCTCCTCTGTACCGAATCGATGAGCGTCGCGTTTGCGACACGCGATGCGATTGCGCAGGGCGCGAGGCTTTTGCGCGAAGGCCGGCTGGTCGCTTTTCCGACCGAAACCGTTTACGGCCTCGGCGCGGACGCGCAAAACGTGGCGGCGGTACGGCGCATTTTCGCGGCGAAGGGCCGACCCGAAGATCATCCGGTGATCGTCCACGTCGAAAGCGTCGAAGCGGCCGAACACTGGGCGGCACGGATGCCCGACGGTGCACGCGCGCTCGCCCACGCGTTCTGGCCAGGCCCGCTGACGATCATCGTGCCGCGGGCGATCCACGTTCCCGATGCGGTGACCGGCGGACAATCGAGCGTAGGCCTGCGGTCGCCTTCACATCCGGTCGCGCGTGCACTGCTCTCTGCGTTCGGCGGAGGCATTGCGGCGCCCTCGGCGAATCGCTTCGGGCACGTGTCGCCGACGACGGCGGCGCACGTCGCCGACGATCTTGGCGATGCCGTCGACCTGATTCTCGACGGCGGCGCATGCGACGTCGGCATCGAAAGCACGATCGTCGCGTTCACGACCGACACGCCAATGCTGCTGCGACCCGGCGGCATCGGACAGGACGCGATCGCCGCGGTGCTCGGCCGTATGCCGGTCGCTCGTGACGCGACGGCGCCGCGCGCGTCAGGCACGCTTTCGTCGCACTACGCGCCGCGAACGCCCGCGTCGCTCGTCCCTGCCGATGCGCTACGCGCGGAGCTCGTGCAGCTTGGCGAGCGCGACGAACGAGTCGGCGTGCTGGCGCGGACGTCCGACCCGCCCGTAGAGCTCGACGGCGTATGGATTCGCGCGCCGGGCGATCCCGTTTCGTATGCGCGGATGCTGTACGCTAATCTGCGCGCGCTCGATGCGGCGAACGCCGACTCGATTCTCATCGAGCAGGTGCCCGACGATCCCGCATGGAGCGCGATCCGCGATCGGCTCGCGCGCGCGACGTCGGGCGAGGCCGACGACCGGGATTGAAACCCGAAATGCGTAAGGCGTCGAACGTTGCTTCGCCGACGATCGCGGCGCCGCCTTGCGCGGCGAAATGTCGAACGGGCTGGCCGAGCAGCGGATCGTCGTCGCCGAGCGCGTCCGAGGCGATGCCGGTCACGCGCGAAACCGCTGACGGATCCATCGCGATGACGCGCGTATCGGGAAGCGCGTAGACGTTCGGCGCCTGCAGCGCATTGACGAAGAACGCCGCGCTATGGCCGATGCCGGCAAGCAAGCCGACGAGCCGCGCGCCGCGTGAGCGAAGGAGTCCCAGCACGCACGCATGATGCGCGAGGAATTGCGAGATAAGCTTCATCTCGGCCGCGCGCGTAATCGCGTGGCCCGCCGAGTCCTCGACGAGCACGAGCGTGGTGCGCTTGTCGGCGAGCGGAACGACGTATGCAAGCAGCGCCTCGTCCACCGCGTGCGCATCGGCAGGTCCGATCGCGGCGCCGCGGCTCGGTCGCGTCAGCCAGCAGTGGGCACTTCGAAAGAGGCGTTCGCGGCGGTCGACCGGCACTGCGCCTGCGAAGCATGGCAACGATGCGAATGGCGGCGCATGCACGACATCCCCTTCGATCCTTTTTGCGAGGCGCCGGTGCACCGCCGTCACCGCGCTTTCGAGATGGCGCTCGCGATCGCGCACGGCGCTCGCGATCCACGCGCGAATCGCATCGGGATCGTCGACGACGAGGTCGACGAAGCCCGCGTCACTGCGCGCCTTGGCACCAAACACCGCATCGACGTCGCGAGGATCATCGGCGTCGAGCTGCCATTTGCCGTGGATCGATTCGAGCACCTTCGGTCCCGAAAGACCGAGGCGCGTGCCCGGAAGCAGCGCGAAACGATCGGTCGCGCAGCCGAGCACCGACGTGCCGCCGAACACGTTGCCGATGCCAATCGCAACGACCGCGACGGCACGCGCACGCGCATCGACGAGCGCCGCGAGCGCGCGCGCAAGCGC
>DATFCW010000482.1:0-6447 GCA_035252665.1 Casimicrobiaceae bacterium
CGCGTCTCGGGAAGATCGCACTTCGGCGAATGAAATACGCCCGCTCCATCTACTCGGTGGGGCGGGCATTTTTGTTTTTCCGGCCGACGTATTCGGTGAAATCTGGTCTACGTCACATGTGACGTTGACGTGCCGTGAATAGCGATGGTGCTTACTGGTGTTCCTCTATGTAGCCTGTTGGTTCATGGTGTATGCGTGCAGTTCCGGTTTGCCGCGCATCACATTGACAATCAATACGTTACCAGCATTTCCCACTACGATTGTGATTCCAGTCGTTGTGGGTTCGATTCCCATCCGCCACCCCATCCCTTCTAGCACTTGTGCCACGCAAGTCCGGTAGTTGTCGCGACAACGCGGCACGGACGTTCGCGCGATGTCTGCGCCGCTCTCGAACGCCGACGCCTTGCCGCCGCGCGACTGTCGATGCCCGATCCGGCCTATAGCGGGCGCTTTCCAGTTGCACGTAGGCGCAACGACCGCCACTCAGGCCTACAACGGAATGAGGATCGGCCCGGCAGGCTTTTCGCGCATCCTGTCGCAATATGGACGTATGCATTAGGCGCACGGCGATGCCGCTCGGTGTCGCTGCCTTGGGCGAAAACCTCTGCCCGACCACCCTTGGAAAGGAGAGAGCATGACAGCAAGGCATTGGATGGAGATCGCGGCACTGGCGTCGGCACTGGGTTTATCCGGAACAGCCGTGGCCCAGACCACGTACGGAACGACGGGCACCGATGACAGAGGCACCGTATCGAGCTACGGTGCGGAGTCGCCGTCCTCGGGTGCCATCGTCACTCCGGAGGACAAGGCGTTCGGGATGGGCAAGGATGACGAGGAAGCGCGGAATCAGAACGGCGATGAAGACACATCGAGTGACAACGCATCCAATGATGACGAGATGGACGTCGATCCCGAGGCATCGACCGATCAGGATTTGAATGTCGACCGCGGCCACGCGGACGCCGCGGACACCGACGAGGCCTCGCCGAGCTACGTCCCGCCCGCCGCCCCGGACTCGCTCACCGACGGCGACAATGCGTCCGTTCCGCCGAGGACCGGCTCCGATGTGCAACCGGGCGACATGGGACCGGGCAACGTGCGAGGTCAATGAACGCTGAACAACGCGTTTGTTGATCGGTTCATCGGACATGCGGCGACGTTACGGGGTCGCCGTTTTTGTTCGCACCGGTGTTTGGACAGACGCCGTTTGCTCTTCGCGGTCATGCATGTCGCCGGCCGATGAGAATCGGCCGTTTTGCATCGTAAGCGCGCCGCCCAACTCCGGTCGCGGTTCGTCATGCCGTGCCTGCCGAAGGTGGGAAGGCTGCTCGGGACGCCGCGCGTTTTTGCGCAGGCGTGGCATGGACCCTGCTCGCGCGCGAGAGAGGTCCATGCCACCCGAAGCCCCGTCCCCTGTTATCGCTGGCGCCTTCACGGCCGACGCCCAAGCCGGCGGCCGTGGCAAGACGCCCGGCGAATCGCTCTTCGACGCGCTCCGCCGCGCGCCCGCGCGGCGTCCTTGGCTCGCCTGGCTCGCGCTCGTCGTCGGATTCGCTGCGTCCGTCGGCGTGCTGCTGCTCGTGAACGACGAAGTCGAGCGAAAGGCGCAGATCGCGTTCGCCGAGGACGCGACCGACATGGCGCGCGAAGTGATCGAGCATGCGCGCGGTTACGCCGACGTCGTCTTCGCAGTTCGCGGGCTTCTCGATGTGTCGAAGCACGTCACCGGCGCCGAGTTCCACCGCTTCGCCCGCGGCCTCGAGGTCGAGCATCGCTACCCGGGCCTCACCAACATCTCGTATGCGTTCCGGGTACGAAACGAGGAGCGCAATGCCTTCGAGCAGCGAATGCGCGCCGAGAGCGCGGATCTTCCCTCCGATCTGCCGCCATTCGCGATCAAGACGAACGAAGCGCGGCCCGAATACATCGTGCTGAGCTACGTCGAGCCGCTGCAGGAAGCTGCCGGCGTGCTGGGCTTCGACCTGTCGCAGGAGCCCGTGCGAAATGCGGCAGTGGAAAGCGCACGCGATAGCGGGATGCTGTCGACGACGGCGTCGATTTCCTCGCTCACCGATCCCAATGCGCGCCTGTCGAGCTTCGTGCTGCGCCTCGCCGTGTACGAGGGCGGCGTCGTTCCGCCGACAGTCGAGGCGCGCCGTCGCGCGTTTGTCGGCGTAGCGGGTGCGACGATTCGCCTCCCCGAGATGATTCGCGCTGCGTTGTCTGCCGTTGCGCCCTACGCGCTCGCGAGCGTACGTGTTCGCGTCGAGGACGTGACGGGCCGTCCGGTTTCGTCACCCGGGACGCTTCTGTTCGACACGACAGGCGCGGACAAGCCATCGCCGGTGCTGTACGCCAAATACGGCTTGGTGAACCGTTTCGCGATCGGCGATCGAATGCTCGCCGTGCACATCACGCCGCTTGCGAAGCCCAAGCCGCGCGGCATCGACGTGTTCCTGCCGCATATCGCGGGCGCGCTCACGATGATCGGTGCGGTGCTCGTCTTCGGGCTCGTTCGCGCGCTCGCCGAAGCGGAAGTGCGTGGCGCGTCCTTGCGCCGAAGCCTGAAGCGTCTCGAATTCCACCGCGCGCGCCTCGCCGAGACGCAACAGATCGCGAACATCGGCGGGTTCGAGTGGGACATGCGCGGCAAGTCGCAGATCTGGTCGGATCAGCTGTACCGGATCCTTGGCCGTCCGGTCGGCGATCCGCCCCATCCGGATCATGATTTCTTCTATGCGAACGTCGTGCATAGCGCCGACGCACCCGCGGTGCGCGATGCGCTGCGGCGCGTGCTCGCCGACCGCGGTCCGGTCGCGCTCGACTGTCGCATCGTACGACCCGATGGCGTCGAGCGCATCGTCTCGACGTTGACGCGGCTCGAAGCGGCCGACGATGGCGCGCGCACGCGCGTCGTCGGCACCGTGCGCGATATCACCGGCGAGTGGCGTGCGGCCGAGCGCGAGCGCGCGCAACTCCAGTTCATCCAGACGATGATGGATGCGATTCCGATTCCCGTGTATCAGAAAGACATCGAGGGGCGTTTCCGCGCATGCAACGACGCCTGGTGCCGGTTCGTCGGCATGTCGCGCAAGGTGATGCTCGGGCGCAGCGCCGATGATGTGTTGCCCGGCGCGCACATCGAGGCGGTGCATGCGCAGGATCGGCGGCTGCTGGCGCGTGTGGGCACCGAAAGCATCGAGGTCGACCTGCGAAACGCCGCCGGCGAACTGCGCCGCGTCATACTGCACAAGGCGAGCTATGCCGCACAGGACGGGACTATCGCGGGACTCGTCGGCGCCGCGTTCGACATCACCGAGCTGCGCCAGACGAAGGAGCAGCTCGAGGAGACCGTCGCCGAGCTCGACAGGCGCAACCGCACCGCGATGCTGCTCGGCGAATTCGGCGAAGTATTGCAGGCGTGTCTCGGACTCGAAGATGCGTACGAGGCGATCGGCAAATACCTGCCGCGCCTTCTGCCGCGAAGCTCGGGCGTCGTATATCGCCTGGGTGCTGGACGCGGCAACGCCGAACGTTGCGCGAGCTGGGGTGCGCCAGTCGACATTCCCGACACGATGCCGACAACCGATTGCGTCGCGGTGCGGCGCGGCCAGCCGCGTTGCGTCGAGCGGTCGGAAGACGAGCTCAACTGCCGCCACTTCACGGTTCCGCCGCCTTCCTACGCGTGCCTGCCGCTGTCGTCGCACGGCGAGCTTCTCGGCCTTCTGCACGTTCAATGCGCCGCGGCAGGCGGGCGCGCATGCAATCCCGAAACCGAGTGGCCGGCGCTTCGCAGCGCCGCGGAGCAGATCTCGCTCGCACTTGCGAATCTGGCGATTCGCGAAACGCTGCGCGAGCAGGCGACGCGCGACAAGCTGACGGGCCTTTACAATCGCCACTACCTGAACGCGCGCTTCGAGCAGGATCTCGCGCGCGCGAGTCGAGATGGAAGCACGATCGGCATCGTGTTGCTCGACATGGATCATTTCAAGCGCTTCAACGATACGTTTGGCCATGGCGCCGGTGACCATGTCTTGCGCAAGCTCGCGGGCGTGCTCGAGAAAGCGACGCGGCGCTCCGATGTTGCGTGTCGCTATGGCGGCGAGGAATTCCTGCTGCTGATGCCCGACGCGTCGCGCGAGATCGCGGTGCAGCGCGCCGAAGAGGTGCGCGCGGCGATCAAAGCGCTTCGTCTCGAATGGGAGGGCGCGCCGCTCGGGCCGCTCACGATCTCCGCGGGCGTCGCCGCATTTCCCGTCGACGGAAGCGACGCCGATACGCTCGTGCAACGCGCCGACCAGGCGTTGTATCGCGCGAAAGAGCTCGGTCGCGATCGCGTCGAGGTCGCGATGCCGCCCTCAATGGCGAGGAGCGCGTTGAAAGCGACGGTGCGCTGAACGCCGCAATTCCCCGACGCACGCGTCGCGCCGCGGTCTGATCGCGAAACGATCAGGCGTGCGGTCGGCCGCGAATGCCCGCGAGCTGCGCCGTCTTGAGGAGCGCCGAATCCTTGCCGAGGACGAATTTGGCGACGTCCTCGAGCACCGACTCGCGAATCGAGCTGCTCTTGAATGCCAGGCTGATGCGATCGAGGCGATCGACGTTGACCAGCGTGACCGTGATGACGCCGCTCCGATAATCGGCGTTGAATACGACAGCCGCGGGAATCGCCGGCGTCACCGAAATCGCGAAGCGGCCGGGCCCCGCGTTGGCGCCCTCGACGCGGCGCAGCGTAAAGCGCAGATTGGCTGCCTCCAGACGCGCCTTGAGGATCTCGGCTTCGACCGACGAAACCTGCGCCGATAGCGGGGCCGCCGCGGCAATTTCGTAGTAAAGGTTCACCTCGTCGAGCGCCGAATAGCCACGAATGTTGCGCGTGTGCTGGCCGACGACGCCGCGGCCGAACCGCGGCGACTCGAAAGCGAGCCCGTAGCCCAGGTCGAAGCGGCGGTTGATCGGCGATTTGAGGTCGTTCAGGTAGGTGACGGCCTTCTCGAGCCAGCGGAAGGACTTGCGCATGCGCGCGTCGATGACGTTGAAAGCCTCGACGTCGTCGACTTCGTGCAGCGATCGCTGGACCGTTTCGTATTCGTCACGAAGGGCATCCAGAAAGGAGGAATTGCCGGTCATCGTTGGTGTTCGGTTCGGGACGCCGGTGGGAAAAAGCAGGTTTCGGGCCAGTTCGCGCCCCGCCCCGGGCGGCCCGCGACACCTCGGACCCCGAGGGGCGAGCTGCTCGAGCGCGGACAAGGCAGCCCGGAAGGCGCCCGTATCGCGACGCGTCACTCTTGGCCGCGTGACGTTTGTCGCGTAGTTCAAGGTCGCGCTCGACGTAGCGCGGGCACGCCGCGCTAAGATTCGCTTCATGCAAAAGGCGGATTCGTATCGCTTCACCGTCGCGACGTACAACATTCACAAGGGCTTTTCGCAGCTCGCGCGGCGGATGGTGATTCACGAGTTGCGCGAGCGGCTTCGCGGACTCGCCGCCGACATCCTGTTCCTGCAGGAAGTGCTTCACACGCACGAAGGGCATGCGACGCGCTATCGCGAGTGGCCGACGCGGCCCCAGCATGAGTTCATCGCCGACGCGTTCTGGCACGAGGTGGCGTACGGGCGCAACGCCGTCTATCCGCATGGCCATCACGGCAACGCGATCCTCTCGCGCTATCCGATGCTTGCGCAGGAGAATCTCGATATTTCGGCGCATTTGTTCGAGAGTCGCGGACTCTTGCACTGCGAGGTCGCGCTCGGCGATGCGCTTCCCAGCCTGCATTGCATCAACGTGCATCTCGGTTTGTTCGAGCGCGGGCGGCGCTTCCAGATCCAGGCCTTGATCGACCGCATCCAGCTCGCGGTACCGCGCGGCGCGCCGCTCGTCATCGCGGGAGACTTCAACGACTGGCGCAGCAAGGGCGATCGCGCGCTCACCGAGGCGCTCGACCTCGTCGAGGTGTTCGGCGCGGTGAGCGGGCGCCCTGCGCGAACGTTTCCGTCGATGTTGCCGCTGTTCCGTCTCGACCGCATTTACGCGCGCGGCCTGCGGGTGCTCGATGCGCGCGTTCACTACACGACGCGCGGTGTCCGCATGTCCGACCACGCCGCCCTCACGGCGACATTCGAGGTGAGCGCCGAAAGATCTTCGCAACGGCAGGCGGTGAACAGTCGTTGACGCGATGGCCGCGATGAACCGCTATACGGCGGGCAATGCGGTCACCCTCCTGCGCAGCGGGGCCGAATATTTCCCGGTGCTGCTCGAAGCGATCTCGCTCGCCGAGCGCGAGATATGGCTCGAGACATACATCTTCGCCGACGACGAGACCGGCCGCAGCGTCGCCGACGCCCTGATCGCCGCCGCGCAACGCGGCGTCACGGTGCGCGTACTGGTCGACGGCTGGGGCGCGCGACACTACCTGACGCCGCCGCTCGCGCAGCGGCTTCGTGATGGCG
>DATFCW010000483.1:0-5240 GCA_035252665.1 Casimicrobiaceae bacterium
CGTGCGATCGCGACACGCTGCTGCTCGCCGCCCGATAGCTGTCGCGGATAGTGCGTCGTGCGCCGCGCGAGGCCGACGCGCGCAAGCCATTCGCGCGCACGCGTTGCCGCATCGGCAGTGTCGGCGAGCTCGAGCGGAAGCATCACGTTCTCCAGGGCGGTCAGCGCGGGGAGAAGCTGGAACGATTGAAACACGAAGCCGAGCAGCCGCTGCCGAAGCGCAGCGCGGCCGTCCTGGTCGAGCGAGGCGAGCGACACGCCGTCGAGCATGACGTCGCCCTCGCTCGGGTCGTCGAGACCAGCGAGAAGCCCGAGCAGCGTCGTCTTGCCCGAGCCGCTCGCACCGACGATCGCGACCCTCTCGCGGTCAGCGATGTCGAAGCTCACGCGATCGAGAATCGAAAGCGGCGAATCGCCGCTTCGAACCACTTTCGACAGACGATCGGCCCTGATGATGGGGTGCATCGGCGTTCGATTGTACGCGGCGCGATTGGTGCCCCTTGGTTGTCGGCCGCGAGTTTCATGGACGCTACAATCGGCCGATGCCGAACGTTTCTTCGCAATGGCTCGAATGCTGGCGTCGCACGCTTGTTCTCGCGGGTGTGGCGCTACTCGCCTGCCACACGCTCCCTGCGACGGCGGCAACGGATGCGCCGATCATCCTCGTCGTCGGCGATTCGATCTCGGCGGGGTACGGCCTCGCGCACGGCGAAAGCTGGGTGGATCTGCTCGGTGCGCGACTCACGCGCGAAGGCCGTCGTGAAAAGGTCGTCAATGCATCGATCTCCGGCGACACGACGGCTGGCGGGCGCGAACGACTGCCCGCGCTCCTGCGCCAGTACCATCCATCGATCGTCGTCATCGAGCTCGGCGGCAACGACGCTCTGCGCGGCGGAAATCTGGATGCGACGCGCGCGAACGTCGACGCGATGGTCCGCGACGCTCAGGCGGCGCACGCGAAGGTGCTGCTCGTCGGCATGAAGGTGCCGCCGAACTACGGCACCGCCTACGCGCGGCGCTTCGAGGCGGTTTATGGCGACGTCGCGAAAGCGCGCGGCGTTGCGCTCCTGCCGTACCTCTTCGAAGGGTTCGGCGAGGATCTTTCGCAATTCCAGGAAGACCGCATCCATCCGAAGGCGGCGGCAGAGCCGCATATCCTCGACAACGTATGGCGAGCTCTCGTGCCGCTCCTTTCGAAGCGATGAAACCAGCTTCTCTCTTGCCATGAACGCGCCGTTGCCACCCGGTCCGCCGCCACGTTTCGCGCATCGCGCATCGGTCGACGACATCGAGTCCTTTGCCGAACGGATCGACGTACGCTCGCCCGGCGAATACGCGGAGGACCACATTCCCGGCGCGACCAACCTGCCCGTCCTGGACGATGCGGAGCGTGCGATGGTGGGAACGATGTACGTGCAAACGTCGGCGTTCGATGCGCGCAAGGCCGGCGCGGCGATCGTCGCGCGCAACATCGCGCGGATCGTCGAGACGCACGTGCACGACAAGCCACGCGAATGGACGCCGCTCGTCTACTGCTGGCGTGGAGGACAGCGCAGTCGCGCGCTCGTGCATGTGCTGAACGAGATCGGCTTCGGCGCGGTACAACTCGAAGGCGGTTATCGCGCCTGGCGCCGGCATGTCGTCGCGCTGCTCGCGCAATGGCCGCGACAGTTTCGCTATCGCGTCGTGTGCGGACCTACAGGTTCGGGAAAATCGCGGCTCATCTCAGCGATCGCCGCAGAAGGAGCACAGGTGCTCGATCTCGAAACGCTCGCGCGGCACCGCGGATCGCTGCTCGGCGACATTCCCGGCGCGCCGCAGCCTTCGCAGAAGGCGTTCGAGAGCGCGCTCTACGATGCGTTCTGCAAGCTGGACGCATCTTTGCCCATATTCGTCGAGGCGGAGAGCCGCCGCATCGGGGGCCTGCAGGTTCCCGACGCGCTGCTCGACACGATGCGCGCGTCGCCCTGCATTCGGCTCGACGTGCCGAAGTCTTCACGCGTGGCGATGCTCGAAGCCGATTACGAGCATTTCGCGCGAGATCCGGAGCAACTCTCCGCGCTGCTCGAACCGCTCGCGAAGCTGCACGGCAAGGAAGCGATCGCGCGATGGCAGACGATGGCGCAGCGCGGCGAACGACCTGCGCTTGTCGACGAGCTCCTCGCGCTTCACTATGATCCTTCGTATGCGCGCGCGGCCGAGCGCAATTTTCCTCGGTTGCGAGACGCCGACGCGGTGCGCGTCGATGGCGTCGACGACGACGCCTTTCGTGCGGCAGCGCGACAATTGCTGAGCGAAAAACCATGAGCGCTGCCTGGCCGCCCCAAAGCGCGAATTCCGCCCCCGCGGGGGGCAGCGAAGCGGCGGAGCCGCGAGCGCGAGGGGATCATTCAAGCGAGTACCCGTTTCGCATCGTCAACGTCTTCGCGGAGACACCGCTCGCGGGCAATCCGCTCGCCGTGTTCGAGGATGCGCGCGGACTCGACGCACCGACGATGCAGGCGATCGCGCTTCAGTTCAACCTGTCCGAGACGACGTTCGTCGCGCCATCGACGAACGCGACGCGGCGCGTCCGCATCTTCACGCCGGCCTTCGAGATGCCCTTCGCCGGGCATCCGACGCTCGGCACCGCGCACGTCGTGCGCGCGCTCGCCGGCGGCGATCGCCTGACGCTCGAGATGCAGGCGGGCATCATTCCGGTGAGGGCAGATGGCGACGTATGGACGTTGACGGCGAATGCGCCGAAGGAGCCGCGTGCCACCGCGTCACGCGCAGATTTGGCGGCGATGCTCGGCCTTGCGCTCGACGATCTCGATCCATCGCTTGCGCCGTTGTGGATCGATACCGGGAGCGAGCAACTGATGATTCCGGTGCGATCGTTCGATGCGGTAAGACGCGCGCGTCCTTCGGCGGCGGCCTTGCTCGCCCACGCAAGCAGTGGCGACCGCGCGCTCGCGTACGTCTTCGCGCGCGAAGGCGATCGGGTGCTCGCGCGCTTCTTCTTTTCGAAATACGGTGCCATCGCCGAAGATCCCGGCACGGGATCGGCCTGCGCAAACCTGGGCGGCTACCTGCTCGTCACCGGCGCGCCGCTGCCACAGCGGCTTGCGGTCGATCAGGGCGAAGCGGTGGGTAGACCATGCAGGCTCGGCCTTGCCGTGGAGACGGATCGATCGATCCACGTGTCGGGCCGTGTCGTCGAGATCGGTCGCGGGACGCTGTCGCTGTAGCGGTTACATCTGGTTGCATCGGTCTTGCGCCGCAGCGTCAACGCCGGCGGCGGATCGGCGTTAGGCTGGAAAACGAGCCCGGGCCGATCGTCGATGCCATCCTCCCCTCCCCTTCACCGCGCAAGCCGCGTGTTCGCGTGCCTGATTGCGCTCTGCGTCGCGGCGGTCGCGCATGCCGATGGCGGGACGCGCCTTTCCTTCGACGATGCGCGCCATCTTCTCGTTCGGACGGGATTCGGACCCACGCCCACCGACGTGAAAGCCTTCGAAGGGCGCACCCGCGCCGAAGCCGTCGATGCGCTGCTCGCCGGCGCGCGTACGACGCCGACGCTGCCTCCGCCAACCTTTGCGCAAACGTCAACGCCGCCGGACGAGCGGCCGCATCCGCGCATGACGCAGGACGAGCGCAAGGCGCTTCGACAACGCGAACGGACGCACGTGCAGGAGTTGCGAAGCTGGTGGCTTACCGAGATGTGCGCCACCGACTCGCCGCTGACCGAACGGATGACGCTGTTCTGGCACGACCATTTCGCCACCGGCGTGCAGAAGGTGCGCGATGCGCGGCTCATGTACCAGCAGAACGCGCTCTTTCGCCGTGAAGCGCTCGGCAATTTCGGCACGCTGCTTCATGCAATCGCGCGCGACCCGGCCATGCTTGTCTGGCTGGACGGCGCGCGCAATCGCGAAGGCGATCCGAACGAGAATTTCGCGCGCGAGGCGATGGAGCTCTTCACGCTAGGCGAAGGTCACTACACGCAGGCCGACGTCGCGAACGCAGCGCGCGCGTTCACCGGATTCGTCGTCGATCGCGCGAACGATCGAGCGCTCTATCGTGCTCGCCTGCACGACGACGGCGAAAAGACGATGCTCGGCGTGCGAGGACGCCTCGACGCCGACGGCGCCATAGACGTGCTGCTTGCGCGTCCCGAGACCGCGACGTTCATCGTTACGAAGCTGTGGCGCGAATTCGTGTCGCCGACGCCCGGTGCAGGCGAAGTCGCGCGCATCGCCGACGCATTTCGCGCATCGCATTACGACATCGACACCGCGATGCGCGCGCTGCTGCTGTCCGATGCGTTCTGGGATGCGAAGAATCGCGGCACGCTCGTCAAGAGCCCGGTCGAGCTCGTCGTCGGAACGCTACGCGTGCTTCGCATAGGCGCCGACGATCTGCGTCCCGCCGTTGTGGCGACGAATCGCATGGGCGAAGCGTTGTTCGCGCCACCGAACGTTCGTGGCTGGCCCGGTGGCGACGCGTGGATCACGAGCGCAACGCTGCTCGCGCGCGAACAGTTCATCGGCCGTATTACGCGCGCTGCTTCGGGCGCAACGACGAACGGGGCGACGATGAAAGCGAAATCCGGCGAATGGCAGCGCGTGCTCCTTGCATTGCCGCCAGTCAGCGCCGGCGTGGTGGAGGCGGTCTCGGAGCGCGACCCCGCTGCCGAGCTTCGCGCGGCAATGCTCGATCCGGTATACGAGTTGAAGTAGGAGCGACGCCATGCACGCTTTGCGACGCCGATTCATTCGCAACCTCGCAGGCGCAGCAGCCTGCGGGCCGATCGCGGGAACGTTCGCGCTCACCGCTTGTGCCGATGCATCGCGGGCGGCCACGTCGTCGGCGTCCGCTGAACGGACACAGCCGCGTCAGTCGCAACCCGCGCGTTCGACGCCGCCGTCGTACCGCCGGCTTCTCATGCTGATCGAGCTCAAGGGCGGCAACGATGGTCTGAACACGCTGATTCCGTATCGCGATCCGGCGTACTACGCGCTGCGCCCGACGCTCGCCGTCAAGGCGGATGCCGCGCTGCCATTGTCGGATCGCCTTGCTTTTCATCCTGCGCTCGCGCCGCTTCTCTCATACTGGCAGCGCGGCGAGCTTGCGGTGTTGCAGGGCGTTGGTTATCCGGCGCCGAATCTGTCGCATTTCCGCTCGATCGAGATCTGGGATACGGCCTCGCGAAGCGACCAGTACCTGCGCGACGGATGGCTTTCGCGCGCATTCGCATCG
>DATFCW010000484.1:0-2015 GCA_035252665.1 Casimicrobiaceae bacterium
CGACGCGGTTGCTGCGGTCCTCGTTGGGATCGCGGATCGCCTTGGCGTGCGCGCGCGGCATCGGAAGAGCGGCGAATCCTGAAACTCGATTGCGAGCGCGGCATCTTAGCATCACGCCCATTCGCTCCTCGCGAGCGCGCCGGTCAATTCGTGCATAGATACCGCAGCTTCGTCGCTACCGTCACCGCCGTGGCGCTTGCCTGCGCGCCGCTCTACGCGTCAGGCGACGCGACGCCCCCCGCCCCTTCATCGCCGTCTCCTCCCTCGCCGTCGTTGCCGGTTTACGGGGCCACCGAGCCTTCGCGCACGCCCCCGCCACCGCAAGTCCTGTTGCCGCAGGTCTATCCGCAGCACCTGCCGGATCTGGGCGATGTGTCGCAAACCGACTTTTCGCCTGCGCAGGAGCGAAAGCTAGGCGAGACGATCATGCAGAAGCTGCACGCGAGCGGCGAATACATGAACGATCCCGAAGTCAACGATTACCTGAACGAGCTCGGGCATCGCTTGACGGCGGTGTCGCCCGACGTGAAGCAGGATTTTCAGTTTTTCGCCGTCTACGATCCGCAGATCAACGCATTCGCGCTTCCCGGCGGATTCATCGGCGTCAACACGGGCCTGATTCAGCTCGCGCAGACCGAATCGGAGCTTGCGAGCGTGCTCGCGCACGAAATCTCGCACGTGACGCAGCATCACATGGCGCGCGCGCTCGTCGCGCAGAAGGACTCGATATTGATGTCGCTCGCAGGGCTCGCGGTGGCGATTCTCGCCGCACGTGCCGGCGGCAACTCGAACGGTGACGCGGCTGCCGGCGCCATCGCGGCGACGCAAGCGATGACGATCCAGCACCAGATCAACTTCACGCGCGAAAACGAGTACGAGGCCGACCGGCTCGGCTTCCAGCGGCTCGACGCCGCGGGGTTCGACGTGACGGCGATGGCGACGTTCATGCAGCGGCTGCAATCGGCAATGCGCTTCGTCGAAGGCAGCGTGCCGACATACCTGCGCGATCACCCTGTCACGTATGAGCGCATCGCCGAAGCACAGGCCCGCGCGGCCGGTCATCCCTATCGTCAGGTAGTCGACTCGCTCGATTTCCATCTCGTTCGAGCGCTCTTGCGAAGCTACGAAGGCGAGCCGCGGCAGGCGGTCAAATGGTTCGACGATGCGATCGCGGAGCACAAATACAACAACGCGATCGCTGCCCACTATGGTCTTGTCGCATCGCTTCTTCGTGCCAAGGACTTCGATCGAGCGAAGAAGGAGCTCGCGACGCTCGAGGAAACGGCGCCCGAGCATCCGATGATCGATGCGATCGCCGGACACGTGATGCTCGAATCGGGCGACGTCGATGGCGCGATCAAGCGCTTTGGCGCGGCCGTCGCGAAGTATCCGAACAAGATGCAGCTCGTCTACGACTACCCCGAAGCGTTGCTCAAGGCCGGTCGCAATGCCGACGCGGCGAAGTTCGTCGAGGAGCAGTTATCGCGCTTTCCGAGCGATGGTCCGCTGCAGCTACTCGCCGCGCGCGCATACGCCGCGGAGAACAAGCAGATGCTCTCGCATCGCCACCAGGGCGAGTACTACGCATGGCAGGGCAATCTCAAGGGTGCGATCGATCAGCTGGAGATCGCCTCGAAAGCGAAGGACGGCAACTTCTACGATGCGTCGGAAATCGATACGCGACTTCGGTCGCTGCGACGCGAGGTGGCCGATCAGAAAAAATCGGCGTTCGGGCGGGAGGGGTTCAGCATGACGGTGGAGCGAACGGAGCAACCGTCCGCAGGCCCGGGGATGCGCCTCCCGTAGCGCGAAGGCTACGAGGTATGGCCGCCTGATTGATGGTCGATGGCAATTTCCAGGTCATCGGATTGTTCGCATAGCCGACGTACGCGAAGCAGGAGCATGGAAGTTTGTAACTGGGGTGCAGCCACTCCCCGCTCGAGGGAGAGCCCTGAGCGTCGACTGGGACGGAACGTGACAGGGCTTCGTCGGGTAGCGTTGCATCGCTCACGTCG
>DATFCW010000485.1:0-20639 GCA_035252665.1 Casimicrobiaceae bacterium
CAACGGCGCGCGTCGCAATGATTCGAGCAAGGTCTCCACCGACTCGAAGCGTTCGCGCAATTCGGCATCGCCGACGTGTTCGGCGTCGTGCAGATCGAATCCGGCGCAGAAGCGTTCGCTGCCGCTGTCGAGAACGATCGCATGCGCATCGTGTGCGATCGCTTCGCGCAGCGCATCGGCAAGTTGCGCGACGAGCGTTGGCGAAAGTGCATTCGCGTGCGACGGATCGTCGATGACGAGCCGCCAACACCCCGCGCGCGGCAAATCGCGATCGACGCGAATAAGATCGATCACGTTGCTCGTGGTGCGGCGAGCCATTCGTCGAACACTTGTCCCGTGTGCTGGCCAAGGTCGGGCGGTGGACGCATCGCGCGCACGCGTTCGCCGTTCAGCTGCACCGGATAGGCAACGGTTGGCGTCGTTTCGGCGACCGGAACGGCCATCGGCTGGATGAGCCTGCTTGCGACGAGCGCCGGATCGCCGAGGATGTCGGCGAACGTGTTCACGGGACCGCTCGGGACGCCGCGGCGTTCGAACTCGTCGAGCCATTCGCGCGAAGTTTTCGTGCGGAACACCGGTTGCAGGATGTCGACGAGCGCCGCTTGGTTCTTCGCGCGCTGCGCGATGCCGGCGAAGCGCGGATCGCCGAGGAGGTCGAGCCTGCCAGTCGCCTCGCATACCTCGCGCCACAGGTTGTCGTTCCCGGCAGCGATGATGAACTGCGCGTCGCTCGCGTCGAACGCCTGGTACGGCGCATTGCGCGGATGTGCGGAGCCGAGCCGCGCCGGCGCAACGCCGGTGCCCCAGTATTCGCTCGTCTGCAGCGCCGAGATGCCGAGGAGGCAGTCGAGCATCGCGCAATCGAGATGGATCGGTCGCCGCTCGCGAACCGCGCGCGGATGCGCGGCAACGATCGTGTACGCGGCATAGAGCCCCGCCGTGAAGTCGGCGACCGGAACGCCGCATTTCACCGGCGGCCGATCGGGCTCGCCGGTGACGCTCATCAAGCCCGACGCGCCCTGAACGACGACGTCGAACGCGCCTTTCCGTGCGCGCTCGCCGGTTTGACCGTAACCCGAGATCGAGCAGTAGACGATCGATGCATTGCGCTTCGCGACTTCGTCGAAGCCGAGGCCGAGCCGATCGAGCGTGCCCGGGCGATAGTTCTCGATGATGACGTCGACGCGCCTGCAAAGCTCGGCGACGCGCGCAAGTTGCGTGCGGTCCTTGAGGTTCGCGACCAGGCTGCGCTTGCCACGATTGAGCGAAGCGAAATTGAGGCTGAACGATTTGCCTTCTTCGTTCTTCACGATCGGCGGCCACGCGCGAAGGCCGTCGCCTTCCGGCGCTTCGACCTTGACCACATCGGCGCCGAGATCGGCGAGCAGCATGCCGCAAAACGGCGCCGCCGCGATGTGCCCGAATTCGAGCACGCGAAGACCGTCGAGGAAGCCCGTCACGTCGCCGCCTCGCGCACGACGCCGCGCGCCGCGTCTTCGACGATGCTCGTATAGGCGCTGACGCGATGCGGGCTGTTCAGCAGGAACGCACCGGTGACAACGTTGTTGCGCTCGAACAGTGCCACGAATTTACGTTCGTGGAGGCCGCCTTCGACGACGCGAATCGGATCGTTCGGCGAAGGCACGCCGACGAGTTGCAGCTTGCAATCGTACTGATCGGACCAGAAGAACGGGATCGCCGTGCACGGCTGCGCGGCTCCGGGTGCTGCAAGCAGCGTTCGTGCGGCAATGTCGCCTTGCGCGATCGCGTTGTTGACGTGCTCGACGCGATGCGAGCCGAAGTAAGGATGATCGCAGCGCGCGACGTCGCCGGCGACGACGATCCGCTCGATCTCCGGGACAGCGCACGTTGCATCGCATGGCACGCCGTCGTCGAGCGCGATGCCCGAGCCATGCAGCCACTCGACGCTCGGTACGACGCCGACGCCGACGACGACGCCATCGGCTTCGATGACGCTCCCGTCCGCGAGGCGCACGCCTTCGACCTTCGTCGATCCGACGAAACCGTCGACCGACTTGCCGAGCGCCATCTGCACGCCATGCGCTTCATGCAGACGAGCGCATACGCTCGCGAGCGTCTCGCCGAGCACGCGCAGCATCGGCCGCCGATCGATGTCGATCAGCGTGACCTCGCAGCCGAGACCGCGCAAGGTCGCCGCCACCTCGGACCCGATGAATCCCGCGCCGACGATCGCGAATCGGCGTGCGCCGCCGCGCACGTGCGCCTGGATCGCGATCGCGTCGTCGACCGTGCGAAGGGTGAATGCGCCGGGAAGCTCGGCGTACCAGCGCGGCTTTCGCGCGCGTGCGCCAGTCGCGATCACCAGTCCGTCGAATGGCACTCGCCGGCCATCCTCGAGCGCAACCTCGCGCCGCGGAACATCCAGCGACGTCGCGCGTGAGCCGAGGATCCATTCGAGGCCGCTGGGCGCACGCTGGTCGATTCGCGCGCGATCCCACGTGCCGGCGAGAAATTGCTTGGACAGCGGCGGCCGCTGATAAGGGAGATGTTGCTCCTCGCCGACGAGCGTGATCGTGCCGTCGAAGCCGTGCTTGCGAAGCGACCTCGCCGCCGACACGCCGGCGAGCGATGCACCGACGATGACGACGCAGCGCACGCGCCGAACCTTAGCCTTCGATCGTGATGGCCTGCGTCGGGCAAAGCCGCGCCGCCTCCTCGACCGCCGCGCGCAGGCTCTCCGGCGGCTGCTCCTGCAGCACGTAGAGAAAACCGTCCTCGCGCACCTCGAATACGCTCGGGGCGGCACGCATGCATTGCGCGTTGCTCATGCACGCGTCGAAGTCGACGACGATCTTCATGCCGCGGCTCCCTTCGTGTCCGACGCATAGCGCGCCATTTCGAGCGAAGCCTGCGGCAGGCCGAACGGCTGGTTGTGCTCGGCCTTTTCCATCCGCGACAGCACGCGGCGCGCGTGCACGACCCCGATGTCGGAGCGCACGTTGATCTCGCGGTAGCGCGAGTTGTCGGACAACGCGTCGGAGAACTCGAGCATTTCCTGCTGCTTCGCGAGCGCCCATTCGTCCTGCGCGACGACTTCCGGAAACTCGAACGCCATGCCCTGCGCGATCGTCATCGACCGATCCGGCGGGAAGCGCATGTCGGCGCGCGAGATCATGATCCAGTGCCATTCGAGATGCTGCTCGTCGATTGGCGTATCGGTATGGCAGAGGATGTAGCCCCGCTCCTCGTCGGTGCCCAGTTTTCCCGGCGGTGCAAGGCGAAGCTGCACGCGCACGAGGCCCGGACCGATCATCGCGTGCGTGTGATGGCGATCGACGACATCGAGATCGAACCAGCGCTGGTAGTACGGCGGCAGCTTGTAGTTCTGGACGTTGCGCGTCGTCATCACCTTCGGATTGCCGTCGACGTCGCCTTCGACGATGCCGACCGGAATCATCGAGTTCGCGAGATCGCCGATGTTGCCGTCGTGCAGCGGGAAGAAGTGCGTAATGTCGAGCAGGTTCTCGATCAGCAGCCGATAGTTCGCGCGGATGCGCACCGGCGGATCGGAGATCACCGCTTCGTAACGCGGATCGACGAGCTCCGGAATGCGCGGCGGCTTCACGTTGCCGGTCTTCGCGGGGTCGCCGGGCCACAGCCAGACGAGCCCGTCCTGCTCGACCAGCGGATACGCATGAAGCTGCGCAACCGGCGAGATCGGGATGTCGCGCTGCATCGGGATGTCGACGCATTTGCCGCTCGCGTCGTAGCACATGCCGTGATACGCGCAACGCAGGATGCCGTTGTCGAGAAGCTTGCCGTCCCAGAGCGGAAAGCGCTTGTGGCAGCAGCGGCCGTCGAACGCGACGACCTTGCCGTCCTGCGCGCGCCACATCACGATCGGCATTCCGGCGATGATCTTCTTCTCGAGCTTGTATTTGAAGCTTCGCGAGAGACCGGCGACGTACCATGAATTGCGAATCATCGCGTTACCTCCAAATTCTCAATATGTGAACCTGTGTTTCATACAATAACACTCTGTCGCGGGCGCTTCAACCGAGATATGCCTGTCGCACGAGATCCGAGCCATGCAGACTCTCGGCGGGTTGCGAGAACCGAATCTTTCCGTGCCAAAGCGCGTAAGCGAAGCTAGCGAACTCGAGCGCGAGCGTCGCGTTCTGCTCGATCAGGAGCACCGAGATGTCGTGCTCGCGGAATTTCGCGATCGCCTGGAAGATGTGCTCGACGATGATCGGCGCGAGGCCGAGACTCGGCTCGTCGAGCAGCAGAAGCTTCGGCTCGCCCATCAGCGCGCGGCCGATCGCGAGCATCTGCTGCTCCCCGCCCGACAGCGTGCCGGCCGATTGACCGAGACGCGATCGAAGCGCCGGAAACATGTCGAGCACGCGGTCGAGTTGCGTTCGCCATTGACCGCGCACGTAGCTGCCGAGCACGAGGTTCTCGCGCACGGTGAGTCCCGGAAATACCTGCCGTCCCTCGGGGCAATGGATGATCCCGCGCCGCACGATGTCCGAGGGATCGAGCCGCGAGATGTCCTCGCCGTCGAAACGAATGCGGCCGCGCGATGGCTTGACGATGCCCGAAATGGCCTTCAGCGTCGTCGATTTACCCGCGCCATTCGCGCCGAGCAACGCGACGACCCCGCCATCGGCGACTTCGAGGGTGACGCCGCGAAGGGCGTGCACGTGTCCGTAGCGGACGTGGATATCGTCGATGTTCAGCATGCCGCGTGGCCGGCAGCGCGTTGCCGGCCGGTTCCGAGATAGCAGCGAATCACTTCGGGATCGTCGCGCATCGCCGTCGGTGCGCCTTCCGCGATCTTGCGTCCGAAGTCCATCAGCGTCATGCGCTCGGCGATGCCTTCGAGAAGCTCGAAATGATGCTCGATCATCAGCACCGCGCAGCGCTTTCCGGCAGCTTCGATGCATGCGAGTAAGCGCGGCGTTTCGCCCTCGGTGAGTCCGGCGAACGGCTCGTCGAGCAGCAGCAACGCCGGCTCGGAGACGAGCGCGCGCGCGACATCGAGAAGCTTCTGATGGCCGTACGGCAGATCGGTCGGCGATGCGTTGCGAAGCTCCCACAAGTCGAGATCGCGCAGCACCCGCTCGGCGCGCGCACGCGCGGCCTTCTCCTCCGCGCGCGTCGCCGGTGTCATCAGCGCTCCCGACAATCCGGTCTTCATCGCGCTGTGCAATCCGACGAGCAGATTCTCGAGGACGTTCAGCGTCGGAAACAATTCGGCGCGCTGAAAGCTTCGTGCGATGCCGGCGGTTACCACCTGATGTGGCGCGAGCGCGAGCACGTCGGTGTCGCGCAGACGGATCGTGCCGTTCGCGATCGGACACACGCGGCTCAGCGCGTTGATGAGGGTCGTCTTTCCCGCGCCGTTCGGCCCGACGAGCGCGAAGATGCCGCGATCGGGAATGTCGAGGTCGAGCGCATTCACGGCGACGAGGCCGCCGAAGCGCACGGTGACGTTGCGCGCTTCAAGCATCCTGGCGCACCACGCGCTTCGCCTCGGCCCTCGCTGTCGCACGTGGCGCGCGGGAGCGCATCCACGACTTGAGGCCGCCGGGGAAGAAGAGCACGACCAGCACGATCATGCCGCCGAGGATCGCGAGCGAGAGCCCGCTCACCGTCGCGGCGCCGTGCTTGATCGCATCGACGACGATCGCGCCGCCGATCGCGCCGGGAATCGATCCCATGCCGCCGACGACGACCATCGCGAAAAATAGCAGCGAGCTTTCGATGCCGAAATCCTCGGGCGCGACGAACCCGGCGAGAAACGCGTAGATCGCGCCTGCCGCGCCCGCGAGAAACGCGCTGACGATGAACGCCAGCACCTTCGTACGCGCGACCGGCACGCCCATCGCCGCGGCGGCGATCTCGCTGTCCTTGATTGCGGCGAACGCGCGACCGATGCGCGTCTGGGTGAGACTCCAGACGAGCAGCACCGCGATGACAAGCGCGACGAGCGCGACGTAGTACATGCGCACCGGCGAGCCGACGTCGAGTCCGAGGAACACCGGACGATGCAGATGAACGCCCTGGTCGCCGCCGGTCAGCGTGTCCCACTTGAGCGCGATCTGATCGACGGCAATGCCGAAGCCCAGCGTGACGATGCCGAGGTAGTGGCCGCGAAGGCGGGTCGCGGGAAATCCGAGCACCAGGCTCAAGACCGCCGCGAGACACGCACCGGCCAGCATGCCGGCGAAAAGGTCGACCCCGAATCGCTGATTGAGAATCGCCGCCGTGTAGGCGCCGAGCGCGACGAAGCCGCTCTGTCCGAGCGAAATCTGTCCGCTTCGTCCCATCAGAAGGTCGAGGCTGATCGCGACCATCGCGAAAACGTAGAACTCGGAGACGACGAACAGCCAGTACACCTGCCGCTCGCCGATTGCCTGGAACAAGATCGGCAGCACTGCGCAGAACGCAATCAGTGCGATGGCTACGCCTCGTCCCACGCGTCACACCTTCTGCACCTGCACGCGCCCGAGCAGGCCGTCGGGCTTCACGTAGAGCACGACGATCAGCAATCCGAACACGATCGACATCGCGAGCTCGGGTGCCAGAAACGCGTCGATCACGTTGACTACGACGCCGAGAATCAGTCCACCGACCAAGGCGCCCACCATGGAACCGAAGCCGCCGACGATCGCGGCGACGAAACCGTAGATGACGATCGTATCCATCATGTTGGGCGTCACCGATGTCGTTGGTGCAGCGAGAATCGCGGCAACCGCGGAGAGCATCACGCCCACACCCCAAGCGGTCGCGAGCACACGACCCACCGGAATGCCCATGAGGCGCGCGGCGTACGGATTCTCGGTGATGGCGCGCATGCCCAGGCCGACTTTCGTCGCGGCGAAAAGCGTGGCGAGGGCAATGCCGAGAATCAGGAGCAGCGCGAGTTGAAGCACGTCCTGCGGGCGCAACACGAGGTTGCCGAGGATCACGGGCTTGATCGAGATCGACTCGCTCATCGGGCGAGGGTTGTAGCCGAAGGCAATGCCGAGCAAGCCTTCGAGCAGCATGAAAAGCCCGAGCGTCACGACCACTTGCGACATCAGCGACGCATTGCGAAGGCGCGCGAGCAGCAGCGCCTGCACGACCACGCCGAGCACGAACGCCGCGACGAGCGCGGCGACGAACGCGAGTGGAAACGGCACCTGCCAGCGCGCGATCAGCACGTAGGCGACGTACGTCGCGGCCATGCCCATTGCGCCGTGCGCGAAGTTCACGACCGAGCTCGCGTTGTAGATCATCACGAGCCCGAGCGCCGTCAATGCGAACAGGCTGCCCTGCGCGAGCCCGGCGAGCGCGATCTGCAGCAGGTACTGCGTCATCGACGCTGCGCGATCATTCCATCGCGCGCCCCGCGAAGGCGCCGTGCGATGCGACGACCGCCAAACGTCACTTCATCTCGGAGCCGTTGAATTCGCTCCCCGGCACGATCTCCCAATTGCCGCCCTTCGCCTGCCACAGCAACTGGCAGCAGCTCCCTTCGTGGCGCTCCGGCGAATAGTTGATCTTGCCGGCGATCGTCTCGAAGTTGCGCAATGTCTCCAAATGCGCGACGAATGCATCGCGGGTGATCGGAGGCGTGAGATCTTTCAATCCTGCGTATGCAACTTGTCCTGCGAGCCAGCCCCATGCGGCATAGATATCCGGCGGGTGGCCGGGCGCGTACTTGGCCATTGCATCCGCGAACTCTTTCCATCGCGGATCGGAACTGCCGGGTGGAGGCAGGAACGCCGTGCAATAGGTGCCTTCGAGCGACTTGATCGCGGCGAAGATGCCGCCGTAACCGCACGCCGACGACGTGAGGATGCGCGTCGGGTGATAGTCGAGGCTATCCATCTGATTCAGGATCTGCGCACCCGATGTGGCGATCGTCGCGAGCATCACGACCTTGATGCCCGACGATTTGAGCTTGATCACCGCGCTGCTGAAATCGACTTGCGACGGCACGTACGGAATCTCGATCTCGACCTTGCCAAGCGCCTTCTTGATGCCCGCGAGGATGGGCTTGCCGAAGCCGTCGTCCTGATAGATGACGGCAGCCGGCTGATCGGTGAAATGCTTCTTCACGTAGGTGCCCATCGTTTCGCCGTCGGTGGTATAGATGGGCCACGACGGAAAGACGTACTTGAGCCCCGGCTCGTAAAAGATCGGGCTACCGCTGCCCATCGACACGAGCGGAACGTGGGCGTCGTTGAGCGTTTTGTAGACCGCTGCGGTCGTCGGGCTGCCGATGCTGCCGACGATTGCGAAGACGCGATCCTCGTAGACGAGCTTCTTGTCGAGCGCGGTCGTTTGCGACGGCTGGTAGCCATCGTCGTAGCTGATGAGCCGAAGCTTCTTGCCCGCGACGCCGCCCTTCGCGTTCGCCCAGTTGACGAACGCGTCGAGCCCCCATTTCGATGCGCCGATCGGCGCCTGCGGTCCCGATTGCGCGGCCGTCTGTCCGAGCACGATCGTGTCGCCTTCGACGGTCGCGGCTGGCGCGAGCGCGCCCTGACTCCATGCGCTCGACGCGAACGCGGCGCTGCCGATCGTGATCGCGAGCGCAGCCGCGCGCCGAAAGAAATGCGCCTCCATAGCTTCCCCCTTGCCGGAAAGTCCCATTATGTGGAACGTGTGTTTGCCGGCTGACTTTAGCACGAAATTGGTGCCAGAGATGGGAGTTTGGGGTCAGAGACGAAACTCGGTAGCACGCGCACAAGTCGGTACCGCGCGCGAGTTTCGTCTCTGACCCCAAACTCCTATTTAACCGCGCCAAGCGTCAATCCGCGCACGATGAAGCGCTGGCCGAGGAACATCAGCACCACCGCGGGAATCGTCGAGATCACCGCGGCCGCGGCCATCTGCGCATACTGAATCTCGTATTGCTGGGCGAAGCGCGCGATCGCGACCGGCACCGTCGCCGTCGTGCGCGACGTGAGCGTCAATGCGATCGGGAACTCGTTCCAGCTGAAGATGAACGCGAGAATGCCGGCGGCGATGACTCCCGGCAGCGCGAGCGGCAGCACGATGCGGCGGAACGTGTCGAACGGGCCGCAGCCGTCGACCTGCGCGGCCTCGACGATCTCCGGTGGAATCTCGCGCAGGAACGTGCGCATGAGCCACACGGTCATCGGCAGGTTGATCGTGACGTGCGTCAGCACCAGCGCCAATCGCGTGTCGTAAAGACCGAGCTCGCGAAACGCGACATACCACGGCCCGAGCAGCGTGAGCACGGGCACCATGTGAAACACGAGCGTCCAGGCGAGAAAGCCGACGCTCAACCACGCCGGCCAGCGAAAGCGATGCAGCGAATACGCGGCGAGCGTACCGACGATCAACACGAGCGCGGTGCTCGTCGACGCCACGATCAGGCTGTTCGCGATGTTGCCTGGAAAGTCCGAGCGACGCCCGGCGAGCACGTCCATGTAGTTCGAAAGCGTCGGCGTGAACGGAAACTGTCCCGCGTAAATGGCGATCTGGTGCTTGAACGATGCCGTCAGGATCCACAGGAACGGGCCGACGATCGCGAAAAGCGCGAACGCGACGCCGATGCGACTCGCCATGCCACCCCGGAATACCTTCGATCCGCCGGCCGCAGCGTCCATGCGTCAGCCCTTGCGCGCGATCGCGAGCGTCGCGCGCCGGCTCACGAGCAGGAACGCGACGATCGCGCAGATCACCGCGAGCGACAGCAGCGCGCCGTAACCCAGCCGGTTCTGCTCGAAGAACACCTTGTACAGATGCAGGTTCACGAGCTCGGTCGACGTACCGGGACCGCCGGCAGTCAGCAGGAACACTTCGTCGAACACCTTGAACGCGAGGATCGCGCGAAACAGGAACGCGACGACGATCGCCGGCCGAAGCAGCGGCAACGTGACGAGGCGCGTCGTCTGCCAGCGGCTCGCACCGTCGACATGCGCGGCCTCGACGAGATCGGGTGGAATGCCTTCGACCGCCGCGAAGAGGATCAGGAAGACGAACGGCACCCAGTGCCAGATGTCGACGACGATGACCGACGCGAGCGCAATGCTCGTCGAGCCGAGCCAGTTCACCGGCATCAATCCCATGGCAACGAGCGCCTGGTTGAAGACGCCGAAGTCGTAGTTGTACATGAGCTTCCACATGCTGCCGATCGCGACCGGCGGCACGAGGATCGGCAGGATCGCGAGTGTTCGCACGACGCGCTTCGCGCGCGGCAATCCCGCCACAGCGATCGCGAGCGCGACGCCGAGCACAATCTCGAACGCCACCGACACGGCGACGAACACGACAGTGTTGACGACCGCCGGGCGCAGCACGTCGTCGCTTTGCAGCGATTCGAGATTGCGGAGCGGCGTGAACGCCCACGCTTCGGCGCCGTGCGCGAAGTCGATCGTCGATACGCTCATCCGCACCAGGTTCAACAGCGGATAGAGCGTCAACGCGGCGAAGATCAGGATCGCCGGCAGCAGGCTCCAGTAGCGGAAGCTCGCATTGACGAAGGTCGCGAAACCTGCGCGTGTGCCGCGCCGCGCGCGCGACGCCGACGGTAGCCTCGCGGCGTCGCGCATGAACCGGTACCGTTACGTGGCGATCGTGTTCGCTACTCCGCCAGCGCGGGCAGCATGCCGGTGTGCCGGCCGTTCCTTTTGAATAACGCCTCGATCTCGCTCGCCGCCGTGTTGAGCGCCTTCGCGGAGCTCATCTCGCCGATCAGCGCCTGGTTGAGACGCAAGCCGAGAATCTGCTCGACCTGTGCGCCTTCCGCGTAGCCCAGCTCCTGTCGCGCCAATTTCATCGTCTCGAGATACGCCGGCATCCAGCGATACTTCGGATTCTTCGCGAGGTCGGAGGTGTAGACGTCGCTGCGGTTTGGAATGCCGCCGGCCTCGGCGAACGCGCGCTGCGCATCGTAGGTGAGGAACCAGCGCGAGTACGCGAGCGCCGCCTTCTTCTGCGCATCCGACGTGTTCTTCGGCACGACGGCGTTCCAGTTGCCGATCACCGCGCCTTGCGCGCCCGCCGCGCCCGCGGGCAGCGGCTCGGTTTCCAGCTTGCCGACAACCGCCGATTTGTTCGGGTCCTCGAAGCCCGCGAACGCAGCGGTCACCACATCGCCAAGCGCCGATTTGCCGGTCGCGAGCAACTGGATGACGTCGCCCTGTCCGAGCGAGCCATGGTTCGGCGGTCCGCAGCGCTTCAGCAGATTGATGTAGAGATCGAGCGCCGCTCTCGCCTGCGGGCTGTTGATCGTCACCGTGTAATCGCCGGCTTCGGGATCCTTCACCACGTTCGCGCCCTCGGCGAGCATTACGCTTTGCCAGTCGTAGCGGATCCCGTTGCCCTTCTCTCCGCGCGCGACGAAGCCGTACATCGATGGAGGCTTCGCGAGCTTCGTGCACGCGCTCATCACATCGTTCCACGTTTTCGGCGGCGCGATGCCGGCCTGCTTCAGCACGTCGCCGCGAAAATAGAGAAGCTGCACGTTGCCAAGCGGCGTGTACGCCATCAGCTTGCCGCCGCTCGCGGTGCGCCAGCGCTTCCGCGCGTTCCAGTAGCCGGAATCGCCATAGCTCAGCACTTCCTTCGGCATCGTGAACGACGGATCGATATCGGTGAGCGGTGACAGGAACCCGCCCTCGTAGAACTCGATCGTCCACTGTGTATCGAGCATCACCAGGTCGTACGGGCTCTGTCCCGAGCGAACCGCATTGCGCGCCTTTTCGAGGATGTTGCCAAAGGGCGTGACGTCGAGCTTGATGTGGTTGCCGGTCTGCTGTTCGTACATCCCGACCACCTTCTCGTACGCCGGATACCAGGGCGTCGAGCCGATCAGGATCGTGATGTCGGGCTGCTTGCCGACGTCGAGAAACGCCTTTTGAGCGAATGCGGGAAACGCGAACGCGAGCGTTGCGGCCGCGATGATGATCCGGACGAGCCGGCCACTCGTATATGCAGTCAAAGCGCTTCCTCCTTCGCTGTCTGCGGAATGTTCGTGCCGATCCCGTAGCGGCCGTAGATCTCCTGCGGCGCGTCGTGCGCGCGGAGCGCCCGCTCGATGCCGGCATGGAAGCGCCGTTCGAGCTTGTTGTCGCGGAATGGTCGTTGCTGCGCAGGGTCGGTCGCGAGATCGTACAGCGTGGTGCCGGCACCGGGATCGAACCGTTTGTTGTCGTGGATGGGAATGCGTCTAGCGTCCTTCAGCGCATCGATCCTGAGCAGCGGCATGCCTTTGGTGAAATCGAACGGCGGCACGAGCTTGCTCGTCTTCATCTCGGCTGCACTGAAGAGCGTGTGCAGGTGCATCGGCATCAGCGTGTACTCGTGCAGTCCCGGCGCATACAGGTCCTCGGGATAGAGGTAATACGTGTAGCGTGCGTCGGTCGCGCCAATCGGGCCGCCGAACATGCCGAAGATGCCGATGTCTCGCTGCATGCGATCGGCGTCGAGCAGCGGCAACACGGACCGCCCGCGAACCTCGGTTGGCCTCGGGATGCCGAAAAGATCGAGGAACGTCGGCATCAGGTCCATCGTCTGCGTGAGCGCGCGACGTCGCGCGCCCGCGCGCTGCGTGAAATCGGGATGGTGAACGATCAGCGGGATGTGTGAGATCTCGGTGTAGTACGGCTGCAGGTTCTTGCCCCACCAGTCGTGCTCGGCCAACAGGAAACCGTGGTCGGTCGACAGCACGAGTGCCGTGTCACGCCACAGATCGTGGCGATCGAAGTAATCGAGCAGCAATCCGAAGTAGTGATCGCACGCGGCGACGAGCGCCGCATAGTTCGCGCGGATCTCGGCGATTTCCTCGGCGCTGTCGGTCACTTTCTCGTACATCGGCCAGTCGAGAATGCCGCCGGTCCAGCCGGTCTCGTACTGCTCCTTGAAACGCGCGGGCGCGTGGAACGGCTCGTGCGGATCGAAGCATTCGAGCATCAGGAACCAGTCGTCCGCACGATGGTTGTGGTCGAGGAACTCGAAGCCGGATGCAAAGCAGCGCGCAAGCGGCAGGTCCTTCTCGTCGACCATGAATTCATGGTTGATCGCGTGTTGCAGCCGCTTCCAGTTGCGCAAGTCGAGGTCGTAATGCTTCGCCGCGTACTTCGCGCGAAGCCGCTCGATCGGCGGCTGCACGAGCGCCTTCCACGGGTCGTATTCATTGCCGCGGACGAAGTCCCACGTGCGGAAGCGGCCGTGGTACGTCGATCCGCCGTCCTCGAAGTAGTGCAGATGATCGCTGACGAGATGCGTATGGATGCCGTGGTTCCACATCTCGACCGGAAACGAATTGTCGAACGGCTCGAGCGGTCCCCAGCTCCGATGCATGAAGTTGAGCCGGCCGGTATGGAGGTCGCGGCGCGCCGGCATGCAGGGAAGGCTTCCGACAAAGTGACTCTCGAACGCGACACCGCGCGCCGCGAAGCGGTCGAAGTTCGGCGTCCTGACCCATCGCGAGCCGTAACAGCCGAGCGCGTTGCGGCAAAGCGAATCGAAGAGAACGAAGATGGCTTTCATCGTTTGTCCCGGCAGCAACCAGTCAGGAAGTTTGGCACCGGTCAGCTATCCTGTAAAATGCCTCGTTCGACTCGTGCGATAACCTTCGGTTATGCCGCTCCTGCGCAATGCCGCACTGCTTCGGCACTTCCTCGTCGTCGCGGAGACCGGCACCGTCAGCGCGGCGGCCACGCGGCTGGGCGTGAGCCAGCCGGCGCTCACGAAGAGCATCCGACGCCTCGAGGCGCACTACGGGCTGCCGCTCTTCGAGCGCAAGGCGCGCGGCATGGCGCTGACGCCACTGGGCGAAACGCTCCTTTCGCATGCGAAGCTGATCGACGCGCAATGTCGATTCGCCGATGCCGAGATGCACGCGTTCACGAAAGGCGCGGGCGGTCGCCTTCGCATTGGCGCGGGACCGTTCTTCGGCGCAACGGTGCTTCCGCCAGCGATCGCGCGCGTGCAGCAACTGCTTCCGAACCTCGAGGTGACGCTCGACGTCGGCGTCAACACGGTGATCCATCCACGCCTCGTCGCCGGTGATCTCGACATCGTCGTCTGTGCGCTCCCCGACGCGGACGCGTTGCCGCCGGGCATCGACGTGCATCGCTTCTTCGACCTGACGATGCGGGTGATCGCGGGCCTCGATCATCCGCTCGCATCGCGTCGCCACGTCAAAGCGGCCGATCTGGTGCGCTATCCGTGGGCGCTTTACCAGCGCGATCGCGAGATCATGCACAAGCTCCTGATCGCGCTCCGCGCGGACGGAGCCGAGCCTCCGCGCGTGATGGTCGAGTCAAGCTCGGTGCTCGCGGTGCTCGAGCTTCTGAAGAGCGGGCCATACCTGTCATGCATCGCCGACGCATTCCTGCGCGTGCGGCCGGACAGCGGCGTGCGCGCCCTCGCGTACCAGCGCGATATCTGGAGCTGTCCGTCCGGCGCGCTCTACCACCGCACGCTTCGCCGTTTCGCGCCGCTCGACGCGCTGATCGGCGCGATCGACGAGATCAGCGCGCGCTTTCCGCGCGCGGGCAAGATCAAGGTCGCGAGGAAGCGCACGAACGCGATATCATCGCAGCCCGCGCTCGCGCCGGCGGCATGATGCCCGGCCGGGCGCGTCGAAGCATTCACCGCGCATGAACAACAACATTCGCTTCGCGAAGGATCGGCCGCTCGACATCATCTGTCTCGGCCGCCTCGGCGTCGACTTCTACGCGCAGCAGATCGGCGCGCGCCTCGAGGACGTGACGAGCTTCGCGAAGTACCTGGGCGGCTCGTCGGCGAACACGGCGTTCGGGTGCGCGCGCCTCGGCCTTCGCGCAGGAATGATCTCGCGCGTCGGCGACGATGCGATGGGACGGTTCCTGACCGAGACGCTCGCGCGCGAAGGCTGCGACGTGAGCCATATCGGCATCGATCCGTCGCGTCTGACCGCCGCCGTCGTGCTGGGCATCGAGGACAAGCAGACGTTTCCGCTCATCTTCCTGCGCGAGAACTGCGCGGACATGGCGATCGGGGACGCCGAAATCGAGGAGAGCTACATCGCGACATCGCGCGCGCTCCTCATCACCGGCACGCATTTCTCGACGCAATACATTGCGGGCATTTCGAACCGCGCGCTCGATCATGCGCGCGCGCACGACGTACGCACCGTGCTCGACATCGACTATCGGCCGGTCTTGTGGGGACTCGCCAAACGCGGCGACGGCGCCACGCGCTATATCGCGTCGGAGAGCGTGACTGCCCATCTGCAGCGCATGCTGCCGCGCTTCGATCTCGTCATCGGCACGATCGAGGAATTCAATATCTCGGGCGGCAGCGACGACATCATGGCGTCGCTCCGCGAGGTGCGTCGGCATACGAACGCCATGCTGGTCGTCAAGCGAGGCGCTTTGGGTTGCGCGGTGATCGACGCCGCGATTCCCGAATCGCTCGATGCTGCCTTCAACGGCAGCGGCGTCGAGGTCGAGGTGCTGAACGTGCTCGGCGCCGGCGACGCGTTCTCGGCAGGTTTCATGTCCGGGTGGGTGCGCGGGGAATCGTACGATGCATGCGCGCGTTACGCGAACGCGTGCGGCGCGCTTGTCGTGTCGCGTCATGGTTGCGCGCCGGCGATGCCGACGCGCGTCGAGCTTGATTACTTTCTCGCCCACGCCGAGCACATTCCCCGGCCGGACCGCGACGCGACGCTGACGCGGCTCCATCGAGTCACCGCGCCGCGCACGCCGCGCGAGGAAGTGCTCGCATTCGCGTTCGATCATCGCAATCAGTTCTTCACGCTCGCGCAGCGCGCGGGCGTCGACGAGTCGCGCATACCCAGGCTCAAGCAGCTTTTCGTCGATGCCGTCGCGCATGTCGAGGCGACGCGCAACTTGCAGGGACGCATCGGATTGCTTTGCGACGATCGCTACGGCCAGGACGCGCTCAATGCCGCCACCGGTCGCGGCTGGTGGATCGGCCGGCCGGTGGAGTTGCCGCGGTCGAATCCGCTCGTGTTCGATCGTGGGCGCTCGATCGGCACGACGCTCACAAGCTGGCCCGCCGAGCATGTGGTCAAGTGCCTCGTCCAATACCATCCCGACGACGCGGTCGACAACCGCCTCGAGCAGGAAGCGCAGATTCGCGCGCTCTACGATGCAGTGCAGACGAGTGGCCACGACTTGCTGCTCGAGATCGTCCCGCCGAAAGCGCTGCCGCGTGCGCCGGACACCGTGCATCGCGCGCTGAAGCGGCTCTACAACCTCGGCATTTATCCCGAGTGGTGGAAGCTCGAGCCGATGGCGACTTCGCAGTGGCGCGACATCGACGCGCTCATTGCCGGGCGCGATCCGTACTGCCGGGGCGTACTGATTCTCGGTCAGAGCGCCGGCGTCGGTGCGCTCGCGCAGGCGTTTCGCGATGCGCGGGAGAGCACGAGTTGCCGCGGATTCGCCGTCGGACGGACGATCCTCGAAGCGCCGTCGTCACGCTGGCTTGCAGGCGAGATCGACGATGCCACGCTCGTGCGCGAAGTGTCGGCGACGTTCGAGGCGTTGATCGACGCCTGGCGAGAGGCGAGGGCATGAAGCTGACGACGGCCCAGGCGCTGGTTCGCTACCTCGCTGCGCTTTGCGTCGACGACGACAGCGGCGCGACGCGCCTCTTTGGCGGCGTCTTCGCGATCTTCGGTCACGGCAACGTCGCCGGCATCGGCGAGGCGCTCTTCGCGCATCGCGACGTGCTCCCGACGTATCGCGCGCACAACGAGCAGGCAATGGCGCATGCGGCGATTGCGTTCGCGAAGGCGCACATGCGAAGGCGGATGATGGCGTGCACGACGTCGATCGGTCCCGGCGCCACGAATCTGGTCACGGCCGCCGCGCTCGCCCACGCGAATCGGCTGCCCGTGCTGTTCCTGCCCGGCGATATCTTCGTCACGCGCGCGCCGGATCCGGTGCTGCAGCAGATCGAGGATTTTCACGACGGCACTGTCTCCGCCAACGATTGCTTCAAGCCGGTGTCGCGCTACTTCGATCGCATCATGCATCCGGCGCAGTTGCTGACCGCGCTGCCGCGCGCGATTCGCACGCTCACCGACCCCGCGCTGTGCGGCCCGGTCACGCTCGCGATGCCGCAGGACGTGCAGGCGATGGCGCACGACTATCCCAGCGATTTCTTCGAGCCGCCGCCGATCCGCTTCGATGCGCCGCCGCCGATACCTTCGGAAATCGACGAAGCCGCGACGCTCCTTCGCCAATCGAAACGCCCGCTCATCGTCGCGGGTGGCGGCGTGTTGTACGCGCACGCGAGCGGCGTGCTGAAAAGCTTTGCGGATCGCCACGGCATTCCTGTCGCCGAAACGCAAGCCGGCAAGGGCGCATTGCCGTGGGACGATCGAATGCAGCAAGGGGCGATCGGCGTCACGGGATCGCCGGCGGCGAACGCGCTCGCGAAGGATGCCGATGTCGCGCTGGCCATCGGCACGCGCCTGCAGGATTTCACGACCGGCTCGCATTCGATGTTCGGTCGTGCGCAGCTTTTGTCGATCAACGTCGGCGCGTTCGACGCGCAGAAGTGGCGCGGACTGGCGGTGCGCGCCGACGCTGCACGCGCGCTGGAGGCACTTTCGAACACGCTTGCCGATTGGCGCGCGGATGCGGCATGGACCAAGCGCGCGGTCGACGCCGGACGCGCGTGGCGCGACGATATCGCGCGGATCACAGGACAGCGCGACGTCGAGCGCCCGTACGAGGGCGATGTGATCGGCGGCGTGCAGCGCTCCGCGACCGATTCGCCGGCGCACGATATCGTCGTCTGCGCGGCGGGCTCGCTGCCCGGCGAATTGCACAAGCTCTGGCGCACGTCCGTGCCCGGCGGCTACCACGTCGAGTATGGCTACTCGTGCATGGGTTACGAGATCGCCGGCGGCATCGGCGTCAAGATGGCGCATCCCGAGCGCGAAGTGGTCGTGCTCGTTGGCGATGGCAGTTACCTGATGATGAACTCCGAGATCGCGACGTCGGTGATGCTCGGCACGAAGCTCATCATCATCGTGCTCGACAATCGCGGCTTCGGCTGCATCAATCGCCTGCAGCAGGCGTGCGGCGGCGCGCCGTTCAACAATCTGCTCGAAGACTGCATTCGGACGACGCCCGAGCCGCCGAAAATCGACTTTGCGGCACACGCGACCGCGCTCGGCGCACGGGCCGAGAATGTTGGAAACATTGCGGAACTCGAGCAGGCGCTGTCGCGCGCACGCGCGTCCGACCGCACGTACGTCATCGCGATCGAAACCGATCCGCATCGCGCCACGGAGGAAGGCGGATGGTGGTGGGACGTGGCGGTGCCTGAAGTGTCGTCGCGCGCGAAGGTGCGCGAGGCGCGCGAGCGCTACGACGAGGCGCGGAAGGAGCAGCGGCCGTGATCTCCCCCTCACCGCAGCCCGCTCCCCGTCTAGGAGAGGGAGCGAAGCTGGACGTCCGCATCGGCATCAACCCGATCTCGTGGAGCAACGACGACCTGCCCTCGCTCGGCGGTGAGACGCCGCTCGAGACCGCGCTTTCGGAAGGTGCGCGGATCGGCTACCAGGGCTTCGAGCTCGGCAACAAGTTTCCGCGGGAGCCGCACGCGCTGCGTCAGGTGCTGGATCGCCATGGACTCGCACTTGTCTCCGGCTGGTATTCGGGCCGGCTCGCAGGCGGTTCCGTCGACGACGAGATCGCGGCGGTCAAATCGCATCTTTCGCTTCTCGCCGAATGCGGCGCCAACGTGATGGTGTACGGCGAAGTGGCCGACAGCATCCAGGGCGCGCCCGTGCCGCTATACAAGCGTCCGCGGTTCGTTCACGCGCAGCAATGGCGTGACTACGGGAAACGCGTCACCGAATTTGCGCGACATACGCTCGATCGCGGCGTTCGCCTCGCGTATCACCACCACATGGGCGCGTACGTCGAGACGCCGGAAGACGTCGATCGCTTCATCGAGAACGCCGGTGATGACGTGGGGCTCCTGTTCGACAGCGGTCACATGACGTTCGCCGGCGGCGATGCCGTCGCGATGCTGGAAAAGCACGTCGCGCGCGTGTGCCACGTGCATTGCAAGGACGTCCGTCCCGACGTAATCAAGCTCGCGCGAAACCGCGACTGGAGCTTTCTCGAGGCCGTGATCAACGGTGCGTTCACCGTGCCGGGCGACGGCGCGGTCGACTTTCCCGCGCTCATCGAACTCCTTCGCCGCAATCATTATCGCGGCTGGCTCGTCGTCGAGGCGGAGCAGGACCCGGTCGTCGCGCCAGCGTACCGATACGCGGAAATGGGCTATCGATATCTGTCGCGACTCGTCAACAGGACCGCCGAATGAGCTTGCTCGTGAAAGCGAATCGCGAAGGTCGCGACATCGTTCGCGTCACGCCGAAGTCGGCCGGCTGGCGCTATGTCGGCTTCTCGGCGCATCGGTTGCGCGACGCAGAAACGGTGCGAATCGACCAGCCGGACGACGAGTTGTGCATCGTCGTGCTTGGCGGGGTCGTGAGCGTTCGCGGCGGTGGCCACGCGTGGTCGCGCATCGGCAAGCGGCACGACGTCTTCGACGACATGGCGCCCTACGCGGTTTATCTGCCAAGCGGCGCAGGCGTCGAAATCACCGCGCACGACAGCGCGGAGATCGGCGTCGCGAGCGCGCCCGGCAGGGGCACCGCATCGGCGCGGCTGATCGAGCCTTCGAGCATGAAGCGCTTTGCGCGCGGCACGGGGCTCAACACCCGCCATATCTGCGACATCCTGCCGGAGAGCCAACCCGCATCGCACCTGCTCGTCGTCGAGGTGCGCACGCCGAGCGGACATTCGTCGAGCTATCCGCCCCACAAGCACGACGCCGACGACCTGCCGCAGGAAAGCGCGCTCGAGGAGACGTATTACCATCGGCTGCACCCGGCGCAGGGGTTCGCGTTCCAGCGCGTTTACACCGACGATCGCTCGCTCGACGAATCGTTTGCCGTCGAGAACCACGACGTCGTCATGGTGCCGCGCGGCTACCACCCGGTCGTCGTGCCGTACGGTTACGAGTCGTACTATCTGAACGTGATGGCCGGACCGAAGCGCGAATGGCATTTCCGCAACGATCCGGCGCACGAATGGATACTTTCGAGCGGAGCACCCCGATGATCGAAGTCGCCCTGTTCGGCGCGGGCCGGATCGGCAACATCCACGCCGGCAACGTCGCGCGCGATTCACGCACTCGACTCAAGTACGTGATCGACGTCGACGGCAACGCCGCCGAGACGCTCGCGAGCAAGTATGGCGCGCAAGTCGGCGACGCCGACCGCGCGTTCGCGGACAAGGACGTTCGCGCGGTCGCGATCGCGTCATCGACCGACACGCATGCCGATCTGATTCTTCGCGCGGCCAAGGCATCGAAGGCGATCTTCTGCGAGAAGCCGGTCGATCTCGCGCTCGATCGTGCGCGCAAGTGTGCGGAAGCGGTGCATGCGTCGGGCGTGCCGTGCCTGATCGGTTTCCAGCGCCGCTACGATCCGACGTTCGCGTCGCTCAAGCATCGCATCGAGGAAGGCGAGATCGGCGAGCCGGAAATGCTCGTCGTGACGAGCCGCGATCCGGGCGCGCCGCCGGTCGACTACATCGAGCGCTCGGGCGGCATCTTCAAGGACATGCTGATCCACGACT